>JBBQTM010000006.1:0-46828 GCA_038234545.1 Sphingomonadales bacterium | reverse complement strand
CCGCGGATCGAGACCATGTCGATCCCCAAGGACAAGATCCGTGAAGTGATCGGCACCGGCGGCAAGGTGATCCGCGAGATCGTCGCCACCACCGGCGCCAAGGTCGACATCGACGACGAGGGCGTGATCAAGATCTCGTCTTCCGACCTCGACCAGATCGAGGCCGCCCGCCAGTGGATCCTGGGCATCGTCCAGGAGCCCGAGCCGGGCACGATCTACACCGGCAAGGTCGCCAACATCGTCGATTTCGGCGCGTTCGTAACCTTCATGCCGGGCAAGGACGGCCTCGTCCACGTCTCGGAAATCAAGAATGAGCGGGTCGAAAACGTCCGCGACGTCCTGACCGAGGGCCAGGAAGTGAAGGTCAAGCTGCTCGAGGTCGACCAGCGCGGCAAGGTCCGCCTGTCGATGCGCGTCGTCGACCAGGAAACCGGCGCCGAGCTGGAGGACAGCCGTCCCCCGAAGGAAGCCGGTGACCGTGGTGACCGTGGTCCCCGCCGTGAAGGTGGTGGCGGCGACCGTGACCGCGGCCCGCGTCGTGATGGCGGCGGCGGGCGTGGTCCCGGTGGCGGTGATCGTGGCCCGCGTCGTGAAGGCGGCGGCGGTGACCGTGACCGTGGGCGTGGTGGCGAAGGTCGGGGCCGTGAAGGCGGCGATCGCGGCCCGCGCGGCGAAGGCGGAGATCGCGGCCCCCGTCGCGAGCGTGAAGGCGGCAACTCGGACGGCCCAGCCCCCGAATTCGCCCCGGCGTTCCTGAACCCTGATAAAGAGTAATCCTTAGCCCCTCTCCCGCAAGCGGGAGAGGGAGGGACCCGCCGCCCTTGCGGTGGGAGGGTGAGGGACCTTCTGGCCCCTCCCCCAGTCCAAAAACAACAAAGGCCCCGCAGCAATGCGGGGCCTTTTTTGCACGACCTCCCGCCAATTACCTGATCTTCTACCGCGTCGAACAGGAGCGGGTGGTGGTCGTCCACGTCAGGCATGGCGCGATGGACTATGCGGGGCTGATCGGAGACGAGTGAGTGGCGTCGAGACGGCGCCCAGGTTCCTCCCCGGTACGGGGAGGGGGACCAGCGAAGCTGGTGGAGGGGTTCTTACGGCCTCCCCCGCTGATCCGCCGAAGCCTTGGCGAAGGCAGAAAAAACAACAAAGGCTCCGCAGCGAGGCGGGGCCTTTTTTTTGGCAAATCATACGAGTGACCGCTTGGACTTTTTGCGTGGCATCTGCGTCAGACAAAGTTCCTCCCTTCTCAACGCTTCGGTCGGGCAGTAAGTGGAATGATTCATGTGTTGGAGCGTTTTCAATGGTTCTCGACTTCGGAAAGTTGAATGACAGTTCTGCTGCAAAGCAGACCGACCCCCGAAAAATTTTCACAACGTTGAAACGAGACCCAAAGTTCAAACGCCCACTCGATGAACAAGCAGACGTTTTGGATGCTTGGTACGTTCAAAGAGCCGCCAAGAACAATACGCTCAAGATGAACACCGGCGGTGGCAAGACAGTCGTCGGATTACTTTGCCTACAGAGCTCATTGAACGAGGGCGTGAAGCCCGCTGTTTATGTTTGCCCCGATAGTTTTCTCGCAGAACAAGTATTGGCTGAGGCACGCGCTCTCGGGATCGCCGTGACCGAGAACGAACGAGACCCAGAATTCCGCGCAGGAAGAGCAATATTAGTCATAAATATTCACAAGCTGATAAACGGGCGATCCGTCTTCGGAGTTGGTGAGAGGAAAATTCCTATCGGCGCGATAGTCATCGATGACGCCCATGCATGCCTTTCTACGGCATCGGAACAATTCACGCTGAAATCCTTAGCGGGAAGCCCTGTCTACGATGAATTGCTCAAGCTTTTCAAAGATGATTTGAAAGCCCAATCTCCTTCTGGCTTTCTCGATATAAAGGCAGAGGATCCGCAAGTGGTTATGCAAGTGCCATATTGGGCTTGGCAATCACAGTCAGATGCGGTGCTCGCTATTTTGCACAGCGAGCGTGAGTCAAAAGCGTTGGAATGGCAATGGCCGCTGCTCAAAAAGGTAATCCCTTTGTGCACCTGCATGTTTGGCGGCGGCAAGCTGGAAATAACGCCGCGCTTTCTTCCGATTGACGAAATACCCTCGTTCGCAGGTGCACAGCGCCGAATATACATGACAGCCACTCTGGCAGACGACACGATCTTGGTGAGTCATTTCCAAGCAATCGCAAGCGAAGTCGAACACCCAATCCGTCCCAAGGGAGGGGGAGACATCGGCGATAGGATGATTTTGGCGCCTCAAGAGATCAATCCAAATTACACTACCGACGAAATTAAGGACCTTGTGAGCAGGATAGCCGACGATGTAAATGTAGTCGCAATTGTACCATCTGGGTTTCGAGCGGAGTATTGGAGCGACGTAGCCGATCAAACTCTCGACAAAGACTCAATCGAATCGGGTGTTGCAAGACTTAGATCAGACCATGTTGGTCTGACAGTCCTGATTAATAAATATGATGGTATCGATCTGCCAGGTGAAGCCTGTGAGCTCTTAGTTATCGATGGACTTCCTGAGGTAGCCAGTCTGATCGAGCGGTCTGAAATGTCGGTTTTAGATGGCACGCGTCCTCAACTTGTTCGACAAATACAGCGCATAGAGCAGGGGATGGGTCGGGGTGTTCGATCTAGTGATGATCACTGTGTCGTACTTCTTCTTGGAGGACGATTGACCCAGCGCCTTCACGACCCAGAGGCGGATGAAATGTTTTCTCCTGCTACCCGTGCTCAGATAGAGTTAGGCAAGCAAGTGGCGAGTCAGGCTCGTGGCAAACCCCTCAGTGATCTAGAGCCGATCCTTGATTTATGCCTGGAACAGGATGATCAGTGGGTGCAGGCCGGTCGCAATGCCGTTGTCAATGCCCCGCCGGGACCGGGAGCACACATAGAAGTCACGACAGTACTGCTACGAGAGGCATTCGATGCTGCTCGCATTGGTCGTTATGATATCTCTGTTGAGAGGGTCCAGTCGGCGGTTTCGCAAGAGGAAGACGTACTGACGAAGGGATATCTAAAGCAGCAATTAGCGAGTTATATAAACTTTTCTGATCCTTCAAACGCACAAGAGATACAACTTTCCGCCCTCGGATTGAATTCACGATTACTAAAACCATTGGCGGGAGTTTCCTATAGCAAGTTGACGGCCCCAGCCTCTGGACAGGCTTCTGCTTCGTCGGGATTCATGCGCCGTTTCCTCGAGGGTAATGATCTAATCATATGGACGAATGGCATGCTTGACGAACTGCGCTGGGGGGAGGAGCAAAGCCATAGATTCGAAGCCGCATTGCGAGATTTAGGGCTTTTTCTTGGTTTTGGTTCGCAACGACCAGAGCAAGAAGTGGGGCGAGGTCCGGACAATCTCTGGGCTTTAGGTAACTTAGATTACATGGTCATTGAGTGCAAAAGCGGAGCGACCGAGGCTCCGCGCATCTCGAAAAAGGATACGAATCAACTGAATGGCTCGATTGTCTGGTTCAGAGGGGAATACGACGCTTCGTGCAGCGTCACACCCATTATGGTCCATCCCCAGACTAAATTCGAGAATGCGGCGTCGCCTGACCAAGCAATTCGCATCGTCAATGACAAAGGATTGGAACGACTTAAATCTGCGGTTCGCGCTTTTGCTACCGCGTTGGCCACATCAGGCTCGTTCCATGACCCGAAGGAAGTGGAGCGACAATTGTTCCATCATAAGCTAAATAGTTCAAACGTCGTTGCGCTTTGTTCAGTGGAACAATCATCAAAATAAATTTGCGCCAATCGCCATTTGGCTGCTTCGGGCGATGGCGCAAGGCGGCAGGTTCTAACTAAGTAATGACAACTAAGGTCGGCGAGGCGATCTAAATGCTTATTGTCGGGCGGCGACCGATCGGGAAGTTTCCTAAGGGGCTGGCTTGACCCGACCCCCATTTTCCCCGAAACACCCCCCCGATGACCACGCTCCTCCCCTCGACCCTCCCCACCACCTGGTGGCGCTCGACCGCTCTTCCGGCGGCGCGATGGCGTGGGGTTTGATGTCTTAGGACTGACAAACAGAACGACCTTCGAAGCCCGCCCTTCCGGCGGGTTTTTTGTTGCCCGCCTCCCGACAAGAGGATTTTTCCAATGCTGAACCACCCCGTCGCCGAGCGCGACCTTACCGCCGCGACCACCCCCGTCCCCCTGGCGGACCACGGCCCCTTCAACCCCTTGCCCAAACTCCTCTCGGGCGAGGACCTCACCATCGACGACAGCGAGCATCTGTTCGAACGCCTCGTGCTCGGCAAGCTCGCGCCGGGCGAGATTGGCGGGATGTTGATCGCGCTGCGCATGAAGGGCGAGACCGCCGAGGAAATGATCGGCGCGGCCCATGCGCTGACCGCCGCGGCGACCCCGTTCGACCGGCCCGACACCCTGTTCGCCGACTGCTGCGGGACCGGCGGCGACGGGTCGGGGCTGATCAACGTGTCGACCGCGACCGGCTTCGTCGCCGCCGCCGTCGGCCTGCCGATCGCCAAGCATGGCAATCGCTCGGTAAGCTCCAAATGCGGATCGGCCGATGTGCTGGAGGCGGTCGGGGCGAAGATCGACGTCTCGCCCGCGGCATCACGAGTGATGCTCGACGAACTCGGTTTCTGCTTCCTGTTCGCCCCCGCCTATCATCCGGGGATGAAACATGCCGCTTTGGTCCGCCGCCAGCTCGCGGTGCGCACGGTGATGAACCTGCTCGGGCCGTGCGTGAACCCGGCGCGGCCGCCGGTGCAATTGCTCGGCGTGGCCGATCCGACCATGCTCCGCCGCATCGCCCAGACGCTCGACGCGGTCGGCGTGAAGCAGGCGCTGGTGGTCCACGGATCGGGCCTCGACGAGGTCGCGCTGCATGGCGAGACCCGGGCCATCCGTCTCTCCAATGGCGAGATGACCGAGATCGAGCTGACCCCCGAGCAGGCCGGGATCGAGCGCGCGCCGCTGAAGGTCGTCACCGGCGGCGACGTCGCGGAAAATGCCACGCGCTTGAAACTGCTGCTCGCAGGGCAAGGCACACAGGCGGAAAATGACATCGTCATCCTCAACACCGCCGCGCTGCTGATGACCGCGGGCAAGGCTAGCGATCTTACCGAGGGTGCAGGCCAGGCGCGCGAGGCGTTGCTGTCGGGCCATGCGGGCGCGGTGCTGGATCGCTTTGTCGAGGCGACGAATGGCTGATCATCTGGGGAAATTGGGCGAGATCATTGCCCACAAGCGGATCGAGGTCGCGGAGCGGCTTGGCGGAGCGGACCTGTCCGCCGCCCGGCCGACGACGCGCAGCCTGGTCGCGGCGATGCGCCGCCCCGGCGCGCGGTTCATCTTCGAATATAAGCGCCGCTCGCCGTCCGAGGGGATGTTGAGCGATGCCCTGGATCCGGCCGCCGTCGCCCGCGCCTACACCGGGGTCGCGGACGGCATGAGTGTGCTGACCGACAGCCGCTTCTTCGGCGGGTCGCTGGACGACCTCGCGGCGGCGCGCACCGCGTTCGACGGCCCGATCCTGGCCAAGGATTTCATCATTGACGCGCGGCAAGTCGCCGAGGCGCGGATCGCGGGGGCCGACGCGGTGCTCGTCATCCTTTCGGTGCTCGACGATGCGGCGGCTCAAGCCGTCATGGCCGAGGCCAAGCGGCTCGGGATGGATGTGCTGGTGGAGGTCCATGACGAGCCCGAAATGCGCCGCGCGGTGGCGTTGGGGGCGGGCCTGATCGGAATCAACAACCGCGACCTGAAGACTTTCCGCACCGATCTCGCCGTCACCGAGCGGCTCGCGGGAATGGCGGGGGATGCTTTGGTCATCTCCGAATCCGGGATCGCCACCCGCGCCGACATTGACCGCCTCGCCCCCCACGTCGACGGTTTCCTGATCGGCTCCACGCCGATGCGCAGCGGCGATCCGCATGGCGAGGCGCGGGCGCTGGCGTTCGGACGGGTAAAATTATGCGGCATGCGCACCGCGGCCGATCTGCGCGCGGCTGCGCCGGCGGCCTATTTCGGACTGGTCTTCGTTCCGGGTACACCGCGCGCGGTCACCGTCGAGCAGGCACAGGAAATGATTTCGGCGGTCAGCGACCACCCGCCGCTTGTCGCCGTGTTCCGCGATGCCTGTTTGTCGCAAGTCATGGACGTTGCGAACCAGCTCCCGCTCGCGGCAATCCAGAGCCATCACCCGACGTACGATTTGCCCCGCGCCACGAATGTCGAATCGTGGCTCGCGGAGGCTCCGGGCACGCCAATCCGACCCGCCGACCGGATCCTGTTCGACAGCGGTCCCGGCGGCACCGGGCGAAGCTTCGACTGGTCGTCCATCGCGCGTCGCCCGGAACTCCCGACGGCGTTGCTTGCCGGCGGGATTGGCGTTCATAATGCCGTGGCCGCTCGGAACGTCGGAGCTTATGCGCTCGACGTGGGTTCAGCGATGGACGAAACGCCGGGCGTGAAGTCCCACGCCAGGATCGCCGAATTGTTCGAAACCCTCCGCCCCACCTCCCGCAAGAAAGCACTTCAACCATGCGCCTAGACGGACGCTTCGGAAAATATGGCGGCTGCTTCGTGCCCGAAATCCTGCTCCCCGCGCTCGAGCAGCTCGAGGCCGCGTTTCTCGACAGCGAGGAGGATGCGGCGTTTGTCGCCGAGCTCGACGAATTGCTGACCAAATACGCCGGCCGCCCGACTCCGCTCACGCGATGCCGCAACCTCGGACGAAACATCTACTTGAAGCGCGAAGATCTCCTCCACGGCGGCGCGCACAAGACCAACCAGGTGCTGGCCCAGGCGTTGCTCGCCAAGCGTATGGGCAAGACCCGGCTGATCGCCGAAACCGGCGCCGGTCAGCATGGCGTCGCTACCGCGATGGCCGGCGCCCTGTTCGGGCTTCCGACCCAAATCTACATGGGTATCGACGATATCGAGCGGCAGGCGCTCAACGTCTACCGGATGCGGCTGATGGGGGCCGAGGTGATCCCGGTGACCAGCGGCGACCGGACCTTGAAGGATGCCGTCAACGAAGCGCTGCGCGACTGGGCGGCGAGCTTCGAGCAGACCCACTACATCCTCGGCACCGCGGCCGGCCCCCACCCCTTCCCGCTGATGGTGCGCCAGTTCCAGCGCGTGATCGGCAAGGAAGCCCGCGCGCAGGTGATCGAGGCCACGGGCCGCCTGCCCGATGCGGTCATCGCCTGCGTTGGCGGCGGGTCGAACGCGATCGGGCTATTTGCCGATTTCGTCGATGATGAGGGTGTCGCGCTGATCGGCGTGGAGCCTGCGGGCAAGGGCCTCGACGGCGACCACCATGGCGCCACGCTCCAGCGCGGCACGCCGGGGATCCTCCACGGCTCTGAGACACTGATCCTGCAGGACAAGGACGGCCAGGTGTCCGACAGCTGGTCGGTCTCGGCGGGGCTAGATTATCCCGCGGTCGGGCCGGAACATGCCCATCTGATGGACATCGGCCGCGCCACCTATGTCGGCTGCACCGACGACGCGGCACTGGCCGCCTTCAAGGCTTTATCGAGCCGCGAAGGCATCATCCCCGCGCTCGAATCCGCCCATGCCGTCGCCGAGGCGATGCGGATGGCGGAGGAGCAGCCCGAGTCAGTGCTCGTCGTCGGGCTGTCGGGGCGCGGCGACAAGGACATGGGCCAAGTCCAGAAGTTGCTCGAGGTGGCGGCGTGACCCGCTACGCAGCGATGTTCGACCGTCTCGCCGCCGCGAACGAGATCGCATTCGGCGGCTTCCTGATGCTCGGCCATCCCGCACCAGATCGCACCGCCGCCTTGCTCGACGCGCTGGTCGAGGGCGGGTGCGACATGGTCGAGGTGGGGATTCCCTTTTCCGATCCCGTCGCCGATGGTCCGGTCATCGCCAAGGCGGCCAAGCAGGCGCTCGAGGCCGGAGTCCGCACCGCAGACTGCCTGGCGATGATCGCCGACTTCAGGGGCCGCCATCCCGCCGTCCCGATCGGCATCCTGACCTATGCCAACATCGTCTTCGCTCGTGGTCGCGAGCAATTCTGCGCTGAACTGGCCCAAGCGGGGGCCGACAGCCTGCTGGTCGCCGATGTGCCCTCGATCGAGGCCGCGCCCTGGGCCGAAGTGGCGATGACAGCAGGAATCGATCCGGTGCTGATCGCCGCACCGACCACCCCGCAGCCCGCGCTTGAAACCATCGCCCGGCTCGGCCGCGGTTACACCTATTGCGTCGCCCGCCTTGGCGTCACCGGCAGCGGCACCGCGGCGTTTAGTGGAAATGGCGCCGCCGCGCCGGGCATGGACCACCGCCTCCTGTTCGCCGACCTCGCCCGCCTCGCCGCCGCCCCGCCGGTGCTCGGCTTCGGGATATCGACCCCTGCGCATGTCGCCGAAGCGGTCGCGGCTGGCGCGGCCGGCGTCATCAGCGGCAGTGCTTTGGTCGAACGTGCCGCCCTTCCCGACGGCCCGGCGCAGGTCCGCGCCTTCTGCCAGTCGATGAAGGCCGCAACCCGCCGCGCCTGACCCTTTGCACAAAGCGTTGATATGGATTAAGTTTGGGCCAAGACTCGGGCCCAGGGGACAATCCATGAGACATGCCGCTTTCGCTTTCGGTCTGGCGGTCACGCTGATCGCCGCGCCCGCCATCGCCAGCGGATCCAAGGTCTCTTCCCCGCTCGCGCTCGCCAAGCAGGCCGAGAAACTGAAGCCCGGCGACTGGGTATGGGCCGGCAATATCGCGCCCCACGGGCCGGTCCTCGTCTATGTCGAACTCAATCGACAACTGGCCACCGTTTATCGCAACGGCGTCCGGATCGCGGTCAGCACGGTGTCGACCGGCAAGGTCGGGCATGACACGCCGGGCGGGGTGTTCACCATCCTGCAGAAGAACAAGAGCCACTTTTCCTCTACGTACGACAATGCGCCGATGCCCAACATGCAGCGGCTGACGTGGAAGGGCGTGGCGCTGCATGCAGGGAATTTGCCGGGCTATCCGGCAAGCCACGGCTGTGTCCGGTTGCCGATGGAGTTCTCGAAGCTGCTGTTCGCCACGACATCGATGGGCGGAACGGTGGTGATCGCCAACAGCAAGGCCGATCCCTACAAGCGGCCACCGGCCGGCGTGCTCGCTCCGCACACCGACGGCGGCCAGTCGATCGCCCGGCTGCCGCTGCAGAATAGCGAGGCCTATCGCTGGACCCCCGAGGCCGCACCAACCGGACCGGTGTCGATCATCATCTCGACCGGCGACCAGTTGGTGGTGGTGCTTCGCAATGGCGTCGAGATCGGGCGTGCCAAGGCCGTGGTCGCCGCGCAGGATTCCGAATCGCAGGTGCTGACCCTCGCCAAGGACACGCGCGGCCGCAACGAGTGGATCCAGGTCGGGGTCAACAATCTGAAGGCCGAGGATGCCGCGATCGTCAGCACGCAGGGCGTCGAGCGGATGCAATTGCCCGAACCGTTCGTCGCCCGGATGCGCGCCGCGATGGGGGCCGGAACCACAGTGCTGATCACCAGCGCAAGCGTCGACACCAAGACCACTGGCGTCCAGACGACGGTCATTGCCTCGGAGCAGTAGGGCCGTCCCACTTCAACGCATTCGGCTCACCACCGGCTGACCATGCGCGTGGTCGGCGGGGGTTGAACTCGTCCGAACGCGCGGCTAGGGACGTTACAGCGTTTTAACACGGTGTAACAAGAATGACCCCCCAATCGACCCTTTCCTCGGCCCGAGCCAAGCTGATCGACGACCTTGCCGAGGCGCTGGTCGCGCTTCCCGACAAGACCCAGGCGCGGGCCTTCCTTGCCGACTTGTGCACCCCTGCGGAGGTCCACACGCTGGCCGAGCGCTGGCACGTCGCGCAATTGCTCGACGCCGGGGAGCTGACCTATCGCGAGATTCACGAGGCGACCGGGGTCAGCACCACCACCATCGTCCGCGTCGCCCGCTTCCTCCGCCAGGAGAATAATCTTGGCTATCGCGCCCTCCTTGACCGGAAGAAGCCATGAGCGGCAATCGCGAGCGGCTGCACATCGCATTGCAGAAGTCGGGCCGACTGGCCGACCTCAGCCGCGACCTGCTCAAAGGCGCCGGGCTCAAGCTCAGTCAGGGGGGCCGCAATCACCTCACCGCCCGCGCCGAGAATTTCCCGCTCGACCTGATGTTCGTGCGCGACGACGATATCCCGACCTTTGTCGCCGATGGCGTGTGCGAACTCGGCATCGTCGGCCAGAACGTGCTCGAGGAATATGCCCTCGGCCTGCCCGAACCGCGGATCGAGGAAGTGGCCAAACTCGGCTTCGGCCGCTGCAGCCTGAAAATCGCCGCGCCCGACAGCCTCACTTTCTTCCAACCCAAGATGCTCGAAGGCCAGCGCATCGCCACCAGTTACCCGCGCCTGCTCGGCCGCTGGCTGGAGCAGCGCGCGATCACCGCCGACATCGTCACCATGCGCGGCGCGGTCGAACTTGCCCCGCGGCTCGGGATCGCTCGCTTCGTGTGCGACCTAGTGTCGACCGGCGCGACGCTGGAGGCCAATGGCCTCGCGCCAGTCGCCGACGTGTTCGACAGCGAAGCGGTGCTGGTCCGAACGATGAAGCCGATCGACGCCGCCCATGCCGAAAAAGCAGGCGCATTGTTGACCCGGATCGACGGCGTGATCGCGACCGCGGAGAGCAAATACATCGTCCTCAACGCGCCCGAGGAGGCGCTTGCCGCGATCAGTGCGATCCTGCCCGGGGCCGAGGCGCCGACCGTGGTGCCATTGGTCGGACGGCCGGGTCATTATGCGGTTCAGGCGGTGTGTCAGGAATCGGTGTTCTGGGAGACGCTCGAGAAGCTCAAGGGCGCGGGTGCCTCGGCGATCCTGGTGATGCCGATCGAAAAGATGATGCTGTGATGGAGCGGTTCGACTGGAGCGATGTTGCGGTGCGCGACGCAGCGCTGGCGCGGCCGCGAGGGCGCGAGGATGGGGCTTTGCTCGATGCGGTGCGGGTCATCGTCGACGACGTCCGGGCACGCGGCTGGGACGCCTTGGTCGAGCAATCGCAACGCATCGACGGCGCGACGCCCGAGCGGATCGCGGTTGCGCCCTATGCCACCCGCGCCCGAGACGAGCTTCCCGCTGAAGCCGTCGCCGCCATGGCGCTAGCCGCGCAGAATATTGAAACCTTCCACAAGCAAACGCGGCCCATCGATACCGAGGTCATCCCCTACCCCGGCCTCAGCGTCGCCAAGCAATGGCGGCCGATCGGCAGCGCAGGGCTGTATGTGCCCGGCGGCAAGGCGCCCTTATTTTCGACCCTTCTCATGCTTGCTATCCCGGCGCGGGTGGCGGGGGTCGCGCGGCTGACCGTCGTGACCCCGCCGCAGGCCGATGGCGGCCTCGACCTCGCCGTTGCGCTGGCCGCCGAGATCGCGGGGATCGACGCGATCTGGACCGTCGGTGGCGCGCAGGCGATTGCCGCGCTGGCGTTCGGCGCGGGGGGCATCGCGCGCTGCGACCTGATCTGCGGTCCCGGCAATGCCTGGGTCGCCGCGGCCAAGGCGCTGGTTGTGTCGCTGCCTGGCGGTCCCGGCATCGACCTGCCCGCCGGTCCGAGTGAATTGCTGGTCATCGCCGACGACAGCGCCGACCCCGCGACCGTCGCCGCCGATTTGCTCAGCCAGGCCGAACATGACCGTGAGGCGCAGGTGCTGCTGGTCTCACCGTCCGCGACACTGATCGACGCGGTGGCGGCGGAATTCGACCGTCAGTCGCGGCTGATCGACACCGATTTCGCCCCCGCCCGCGCGATCCGCTGCGCCGACCTGGACGAGGCGGTCGAAATCGCGAACAGCTACGCGCCCGAGCATCTCAGCCTCGCAACCGACACCGGCCCCGCGCTGGTCTCCGCGATCCTCAGCGCGGGCGCGATCTTCGTCGGCCACCAGGCGGCGGAAAGCTTCGGCGACTATCTCGCCGGGTCGAGCCACGTGCTCCCAACCGACGGCGCGGCGCGCTTCACCGGCGGCGTGTCGACGATGACCTTCATGAAGGCGATCACCGTCCAGCGCATCAGCCCGCGGGCGGCCCGCGCGCTCGCCGCTCCCGCCGCCGCCTTGGCTCGGCTGGAGGGACTGGTAGCCCACGCCCGCGCCGCCGAGGCTCGCGCATGAGCCTCGCCATCCGCCTCGCCCGCCCGGAAATTCTCGCATTGCCCCCGTGCGACATCGCCGGTGCCCCGCTGCCCGGCACGATCCGCCTCGACGCCAACGAGAACCCGTTTCCGACATTGGTCAGCGGCCAATCCGGCATCAACCGCTACCCCGAGCCCCAGCCATTCGCGCTCCGCCAGCGCCTCGCCGACCTCTACGGCGTCGCGCCCGCCAGCCTGTGGGTCGCGCGCGGCAGCGACGATGCCATCGACCTGTTGATTCGCGCCTTCTGCCGCCCCGGCCTTGACAGCATCGCCATCGTCGAACCGACTTTCTCCGCTTACGCCCAATTCGCGCGCATCCAGGGCGCGAGCATCATCACCGCCCGCCTGACCGATGACTTCGCCTTCGATGCCGACGCGATCCTCGCCACCATCGGCGACGCCGCGCCCAAATTGCTGTTCCTGTGCACCCCCAACAACCCGACCGGCGGGGAGATCGGCCCTGCCGACATCGACCGCCTCGCCGCCGCGCTGCCCGACACGTTGATCGTCATCGACGAAGCCTATGGCGAGTTCGCCGCCGCTCCAGGCTTCGCCCGCCGCGCCACTGGCAACCTCGTCGTCCTTCGCACGCTGTCCAAAGCCTATGGCCTCGCCGGTGCGCGGATCGGTTGCGCCATCGCCGACCCCGAGATCATCGACCTGATCGCCCGCGTATCCCCGCCCTACCCCCTCCCAACGCCCAGCATCGCCGCCGCGCTCGACGCGCTTGGGCCCGAACGGATGCCGGTCCACCGCGCCCGGATCGAGCGTTTGCTCGCCGACCGCGCCATCATCGCCGCCCAGTTGCGCGGCGTGTCCGAAATCCAATCCGTGCGCGAAGGCGGCAACTTCCTGTTCCTCGAAGTCGCCGACGCCGCCGACCTCGCCGCCCGCCTCGCCGCCGCCGCCGTCCGCGTCCGGTTCCGCCCCAATGCGGTCCCCGGCGGGGTGCGGATCACCATCGGCACCGAAGCGGAGAATGCTGCCCTGCTCGCCGTGTTCGGCATCGGCGCCACCGCCCCCTCCCGCCGCGCCGAGATCGTCCGCGACACCAGGGAGACTCGGATCGCGGTCGCGATCGACCTCGACCGGCCCGAGCCGCGCACAATCGACAGCGGCATTCCGTTCTACGATCATATGCTCGATCAGGTCGCGGCGCATGGCGGGTTCAGCCTGGTGCTCGGCTGCTCAGGCGATCTCGCCATCGACCCGCACCACAGCATCGAGGATATCGCGCTCGCATTGGGTGCGGCGCTCAAGCAGGCGCTCGGCGACAAGCGCGGGATCGGTCGCTTCGGCTTCGCCTTGCCGATGGACGAAACCAGCGCCGAGGTGCTGATCGACCTCTCCGGACGCCCGTTCGCCAAGTTCGACGGCAGCTTCGCGACCCCATCCGTGGGCGGCCTGCCAACCGAGATGGTGCCCCATATCTTCCGCAGCCTCGCCGACTCCATGGGCGCCGCGATCCATGTCCGGGTCGCGGGCGACAACGACCATCACAAGGTCGAAGCCTGCTTCAAGGCGTTCGGCCGCGCACTCCGCACCGGCCTCGCGATCGAGGGCAAGGGCGACACCCTCCCCTCGACCAAGGGCATGCTGTGACCGCACTCGCCATTCTCGATCTCGGTTACGGCAACACCGATTCGATCCGCCTCGCCTTCGCGCGGCTGGGGGTGGAGGCGGCGTTGACCATCGACGTGGAAAGCGTCGAGCGGCTGGTGATCCCGGGCGTCGGTGCGGCGGGCTTTGCGATGGATCGGATCCGCGCGGCGGGGCTGGTCGATCCGCTCCGGCAGCGCACGAAGCCGACACTTGGCATCTGCCTCGGCATGCAATTGATGTTCGAGAAAACTGACGAAGGCGAGACGCCATGCCTTGGCCTGCTGCCCGGCCAGGTCCGCCAAATGACCCCCGCGCCAGGCTTCCCGATACCCCACATGGGCTGGTCCAAACTGAGCGACGTTTCGGCGGATATTGGCTTGGAAAACAATGACTTCGTCTACTTCGCCCACAGCTTCGCCTGCGACGACACCCCCGCCACCGCAGCCCGCGCCGCATATGATGCTCGCACCGTGACCGCAGTGGTCCGACAGGGCAATTTGTGGGGCGCGCAATTCCACCCCGAACGCTCGTCGGCCCCCGGCGCGGCCTTCCTCAAGGCGTTCCTCAGCGCATGATCCTCCTCCCCGCCATCGACCTGATCGCCGGCCGCTGCGTTCGCCTGTCGCAAGGCGATTTCACCCGCGAGACGTCCTACTCCGACGACCCCGCCGCCGCCCTCGCCGACTTCGCCGCGCAAGGGGCAAAGGAAGCGCATCTCGTCGACCTCGACGGTGCGCGAGCGGGCGAGCCGCGCCAGCACGATTTGTTCATCGCCCTCGCCAAATCCGCCCCCATCCCGATGCAGGTCGCCGGCGGATTTCGCACCGCCGACCAGGTCGCTCGGGTCCTCGATGCGGGGGTCGCCCGCGTCGTCATCGGCAGCCTCGCACTGACCGACGCCGCCGCCTTCCGCGACATGCTCACCCGCTTCGGCCCCGACCGGCTGACCCTCGCCCTCGACGTCAACCTGGAGGGAGACCGCGCCATCGTCGCCACCCACGGCTGGGAACGCGGATCGGGTCGCACGCTCGACGATGTGCTCGGGGATTTTCCCGGCGTCCGCCACCTGCTCGTCACCGACATCGCGCGCGACGGCATGCTCACCGGCCCCAATCTCGACCTGATGCGCACCATCGCCGTCCGCTATCCCTATATCGCGCTGCAGGCCTCGGGCGGCGTTTCGAGCCTCGACGATCTTGCCGCCCTCCGCGCCAGCCGCGCCGCCCGCGCAATCGTCGGCAAGGCGATCTGGGAAGGCCGCGTCACCGTGGCCCAAGGAGTAGCTTATGCCCGCGGCTAGGATCATCCCCTGCCTCGACGTCGCCGACGGGCGAGTGGTCAAGGGCGTCCAGTTTCGCGACCATCGCGACGTTGGCGACATCGTCGAGCACGCGCTCCGCTACCGCGACGAGGGCGCCGACGAGCTGGTGTTCTACGACATCACCGCCAGCGCCGACGGCCGCAGCCTCGACCTCGACTGGATTCGGCGCATATCGGCCGTGATCGACATCCCCTTCTCGGTCGCGGGCGGGATCCGCGATGTCGCCACCGCCCGCGATTGCCTCTCCGCCGGCGCCGACAAGGTCAGCGTCAATTCACCCGCGCTCGAACGCCCCGCACTGATCGCCGAACTGGCCGAGGCATTCGGGCGGCAATGCGTCGTGCTGGGGATCGACAGCCTGCGCCGCCCCGACGGCCGCTTCACCGTCAAGCAGTACACCGGCCGCCCCGACGCCACCGTCGATTCCGGACGCGGCACGATCGAGTGGGCAATCGAAGCCACCGCACTCGGCGCGGGCGAGATCGTGCTCAACTGCATGGACCGCGACGGGGTGCGGCGGGGATATGATCTCGAGCAGCTCACCGCGCTGATTGCGACGGTCGACGTCCCGGTGATCGCCTCGGGCGGCGCGGGAACCCCCGAACATTTCGCCGCCGCCTTCCGCGCGGGGGCGAGCGGCGCGCTGGCCGCATCGGTGTTCCACGACCGACTGATCGCGATTCCCGACCTGAAAACCTACCTGGCCGACCAGCAAATCGAGGTGCGCAAATGATCGACCCCGACACGCTCGACTGGGCCAAGATGGACGGGCTGATTCCGGCCATCGTCCAGCATTCCGACAGCGGCGAGGTGCGAATGCTCGGCTATATGGACCGGCCTGCGCTGGAGGCGACGATCCGCGACCGCCTCGTCACCTTTCACAGCCGTTCGCGCGGCGGCCCGTGGCGCAAGGGCGAGACCAGCGGCAACCTCCTCGACCTGGTCGATATCCGCGTCGATTGCGACCGCGATGCCCTGCTCGTGACCGCCCGCCCGCGCGGCCCGACCTGCCACACGGGGACAACGAGTTGCTTCGGCGATGATGTCGCTCCCGCCGCCGGTTTCCTGACCGAGCTTGCCGCCGTCATCGCCGCCCGTGCCGCCGCGCCGCTTGATCAAAGCTACACCGCGCGATTACTCGGCGAAGGGGTCAAACGGATCGCGCAAAAGGTTGGCGAGGAAGGGGTCGAAACCGCGCTTGCCGCTGTCGCCGGCGATCGCGCCGAGCTGGAATCCGAGGCCGCCGACCTCCTCTATCATTTGCTGGTATTGCTCGAAGCCTCGGGTTCGTCACTCGACTCAGTGGTCGCCGAGCTCCGGCGCCGTCACCCGGCGAGCAGCGCCACCGCCTCGTCATAGAGCGCGCGCGTCGAGGCGGCGATCACGCGCCCCTGAGAAAAATCCTCGCCGCCGTCCCAGTCGCCGAAGGTCCCGCCCGCGCCGCGCACCACCGCGACCAGCGCGTCGAGATCGTGCGGCATTAGTCTGTTCTCGATCACCAGGTCGATGTCGCCCGTCGCAACCCGCGCGTAAGCCATCGCGTCGAGTCCGTAGCGCGCGACCTTCGCCGCACCGCGCACCCGCGCCACCGCCTCGGCCTCATCGCCGTCGAAGAGGTAGGGGTCGGTGGTCGACCAACGCGCGTCGGCGATTGCGCGGCAGTCACTGGTCGCCGTCGCCGCACCATCGCGGAGCGTCACGCCGCCCACCGCCACCAACCGCTCGTCGATCGCGGGCAAGTCGATCATCCCCGCGACATGAACACCGTTGTCGAGTAGCCCGACCAGCACCGCCCAGCTCGGCAGGCCGCACACCAAAGCGCGTGTCCCGTCGACCGGATCGAGGCTCCAGCGGACGCGCGCATCGCCGCGGGCCAGGCCATATTCCTCGCCCCAGATGCCGTGATCGGGAAACGACGCCTCGATCGCGCTGCGCAGCGCCCGCTCGGCGGAGCGATCGGCCTCGGTCACCGGATCGAAGCCTTGTGGATCCTTGCTCACGGCCTGAAGCCCAGCCGCCAGCGCCTCGGAAATCGCCGCCCGGGCAACCCTCGAAAGCTCGACAAAAAAGGCATGATCGATCGATTTCGTCATCGGATCAACGACACCCAAGAGCTGGTGGAGCTGAGGAGGATCGAACTCCTGACCTCTGCAGTGCGATTGCAGCGCTCTCCCATCTGAGCTACAGCCCCTCGCTCTTGGCAGGCGCCCCAATAGCCGCGCTTCCTGCCCCACGCAACGCCCCAAATAGCCGCGATCCAGCTTACCTGTTTTTCGGTTGGCCGCTTCACGCCTCGTTCGCGCCGCTGCCGGTGGAACGGGCGCGGGGTGACGTTCGTTTTGATTCCGAGGCCTTGACGCTCGAGGTCGAGGGTAAAGATGGAGAAAAATCCAATGACCGATGGACGTTACGACAGCCGCCGCGGCCAGTATGAACCGCCGCGCAATAGCAATGACCGATACGACCGGTCGAGCCGTGAAGATCGCGGCTTTTTCGATCGTGCGCGCGACGAAGTATCGAGCTGGTTCGGCGACGACGATGCCGACCGCAATCGCGATCGCGACAGCAGCCGCGACGACGGGCGCTTTGGGCGCGAACATTCGCAGGACCGGTTCGAGCGTAATCCGCGCGACCGGGACGATGGAATGCGGCGCTCTTATACCGGCCGGACGCAGGGCCGCTCGGGGTTTAGCGACGACTTCGATCGCCCGCAGAGCCGTCAGACGCCCGATCGCGGCAGTCAGCAAACGTTCGACCGCGGCGGATCGCAGCGCGAGCAAGGCGGTCTGACCGCGCCGTCCGTGACCGGTGGTCGTCACGATAGCGATTATTCGCAGTGGCGCAGCCGCCAGATCGAGGAGCTGGATCAGGATTATGACGAGTTCCGCCGCGAGAATCAGTCGCGCTTCGACAGCGAATTCTCAACCTGGCGTGGCCAGCGTCAGACCAAGCGCCAGCTGCTCGGCCAAGTGACGGAGCATATGGACGTGGTCGGATCCGACGACCAGCCGGTTGGCAAGGTCGACCATATCCGCCGCGACCGGATCATCCTGACCAAGAATGACAGCCCCGACGGGCGCCATCATTCGATCACCTGTTCGAAGATTGACCGGGTCGAAGATAATAAGGTGTTCCTCGACAAGACCGCCGAGGAAGCCAAGCGCGAGTTTAGCGAAGATTTGCGCAATCTCGCGCTGGGCGAACGCGACGATCAGGGCGAAGACGGCCCGCACATGCTCAACCGGAGCTTCTCCGGCACCTACTAAACGCCTGCGAGTACTCCCGACCGGCCCGGCCGCAGCGATGCGGCCGGGCCTTTTTTGTCGGGTCGTTCCGGTTTAGTGCGTTTCTGAAACCCAATCAGGAGAATGACGATGGCGCGTGCATGGCAATTGACGAGCCGCCCGAACGGCATGCCGACCCGCGACAATGCGGCCATGGCCGACGTTTCGCTCCCCGAACTAGGTGACGGCATGGTCCACGTGCGCAATCGCTGGCTGTCGGTCGATCCCTACATGCGCGGCCGGATGAACGATGTGAAAAGCTATGTCCCGCCGTTTGCAATCGGCGAACCGATGGAGGGCGGCGCGGTCGGCGAAGTGGTCGAGAGCCGCGACCCCGGCTTCGCCCCCGGCGATACGGTCATGCACATGGCCGGCTGGCGCGACGAAGCGGTGGTCCCCGCCACAAGCCTCAACAAGCTTCCCGCCATGCCCGGGGTCGAACCCCAAGCGTTCCTCGGCAATCTCGGGCTGACCGGCGGCACCGCCTATTTCGGCCTGCTCCATGCGGCCTCGGCCAAGGCCGGCGACATCGTCTTCGTCTCCGCCGCGGCAGGTGCGGTCGGATCGGCGGTGGTCCAGATCGCCAAGGCCAAGGGCATGACCGTGATCGGGTCGGCGGGTGGCCCCGACAAATGCGAATTCGTCAAGTCGCTCGGCGCCGATGAAGTGATCGATTACAAGGCCGGCCCGGTGGCGAAGTCGCTGATGGCCGCCGCGCCGAAGGGCATCGACGTCTATTTCGACAATGTCGGCGGCGACCACCTCGACGCCGCGCTCGCGGTCGCGCGGAAAGACGCGCGCTTTGCGATGTGCGGGATGATCGACGGCTATAACAGCGGCGAGCCGACCAGTCTGCGCTACTTCATGCGGATCATCGCCATGCGCATCCGCCTGCAGGGCTTCATCTACACCGATTACCTCGGCCAACTCGGTCCATTCTATCAGGACATGGGCGCGATGATGTCCGCCGGACAGCTCAAGTCGCGCGACACCGTCGTCGATGGGCTCGACCAGACCTTCGACGCCTTCCTCGGCCTGTTCACCGGCGCCAACACCGGCAAGATGCTGGTCAGGCTGTAACGGCTAGTTTCTCCCTGCCGACTTCGGCGGGGAGGTAGCAGCCGCAGGCTGACGGAGGGGTTCTTCGGCGCACGAAAGAACCCCTCCGTCCGCTTTGCGTCCACCTCCCCGCGCAAGGGCGCAGGGAGGAACTACGTCACCGCGCGTAATTGCAGCTTGCCGGATTTCCAGTGCTCAGCCCGCGGTTGAGCGCTTCCTGGCGCTGGGCCGACGTGCCGTGGGTGAAATTGTCGGGCGACACGCGGCCCTTGGTCAGCATGTCGTCGCCGATCGCCTCGGCGGCGCGCATGCCTTCCTCGATGTCGCCCGCCTCGAGCAGCCCCGAGCGCTTGGCCCACACGCCGGCATAGCAATCGGCCTGGAGCTCGACCCCGACCTGGACCGCATTGCCCGCCGCGCTGCTGGACTGTGCCTGCGCGGATTGCGCGCGATCGAGCGTGCCTTCGAGCTTCTGGATATGGTGGCCGACTTCATGCGCAATGACATAAGCTTGTGCGAAGTCGCCCGGCGCCTGGAAGCGGCGCGACAATTCGTCGAAGAAGGCCGGGTCGATGTAGATGCTCTCGTCGGTTGGGCAGTAGAATGGTCCCATTGCCGCCTGCGCCGCGCCGCAGCCCGACTGGTTGGCGTTGCTATAGGCAACCAGCCGGGTCGGCTTGTACGTCCCGCCGGCCTGCTGGAATATCTGGCCCCACACCTGCTCGGTCGATCCGAGCACGCCGGTCAGCACGCGCTCCTGCTCGGCCGTCAGGGTCGATTTACCGGCGGTGGTCGGCGATCCGCCGCCTCCGCCAAGCCCGCCCATCGAGCTCAACGCACAATAGCCGAGCCCCAGGATCAGCACGCCGACGATCCCGAACCGCGATGCGATCAGCGGCAGCAGCAGGCCGATCAGCCCACCGCCGAGCCCGCCTCCGCCGCCAAAGCCGCCCTGGCCAGTCCGGTCCTCGAAATTCCCGCTACCCGGTCCATCGCCCAGCCGCATCACGTCTCTCCCTGTTCGTTCCGCTCCAATGCTTGGGGCAGCGTAACGGTTGCAAATAAGCGGCGCTAGGGCGACACGGCGCCGACCACCCGAAAGGACTGACCATGTTGCTTGCCGGAAAGATCGCCCTCGTCACCGGATCGACCTCGGGAATCGGGCTCGCCATCGCCCGCGCCTTCGCCGCCGAGGGCGCCAATGTGATGATCAACGGCTTCGGCGATGCGACCGAGATCGAGGCGATCCGCGCCGAACTGGCCGCGACCTCAGGCGCCGCGGCGCTCCACGACGGCGCCGACCTCGGCCAGGTCGATCAAATCGAGGCGATGGTTGCGCGCTGCACGGCGGAAATCGGCACGCCCGACATATTGGTCAACAATGCCGGCATCCAGTTCGTCTCCCCCGTGGCCGACTTCCCGACCGAAAAATGGGACGCGATCGTCGCCATCAACCTGACCGCGGTATTCCACACCACCCGCCTGGTCCTCGCCGGAATGCGCGCCAAGGGCTGGGGCCGGATCGTCAACACGGCCAGCGCCCACAGCCTGGTCGCCTCGCCCAACAAGAGCGCCTATGTCGCCGCCAAGCATGGCGTCGCCGGCTTCACCAAGACGGTCGCGCTGGAAACCGCGCGCGACGGGATCACCGTCAACTGCATTTCGCCCGGCTATGTCTGGACCACTTTGGTCGAAAACCAGATCCCCGACACGATGACAGCCAGGGGGCTGACCCGCGACCAGGTGATCAACGACGTCCTGCTCGCCGCCCAGCCGACCAAGCGCTTCGTCACGCCCGAGGAAGTCGCCGGGCTCGCGCTTTACCTGTCGGGCAACGGCGCCGGCTCGATCACCGGGGCCAACTTGTCGATGGACGGCGGCTGGACGGCCCAATAGGCTGCCCGCAATGACTCGCTTCCTCACCCTGACCGCCTGCTTCGCCCTCACCGGCTGCGCCCTGCTGACCGGCCCGCGCGAAATCGTCGCCTCGCCATCGAGCGAATGGCGCGCCGTCGCCACCGACACTGACCGCGCCCGATTGCGCGACTGGCGCGATGCGTTCGTCGAGGCGCTCGGCAAGGCGCGCGCGGCTGGCCATGGAGCGGCGATCGCCGCCGAGGGCGCCCTGCTCGATCCCGACGCCGCGCTTGGCGGTCCGCCGATCCCCAACGGCGATTATCGCTGCCGCGTAATCAAGCTCGGCGCCAAGCAACGCGGCAGCCAAGATTATGTCGCTTACCCCGCCTTCGCCTGCCGCATCCAGGCCGACGGGCGGCTGCGCGGCTTTGCCAAGTTGAGCGGGTCGCAGCGCCCCGTCGGAATGATCTTCCCCGGCGATTCGATGCGCGAAATCTTTCTCGGCACCCTGGTGCTCGGCGACGAGAGCCGCGCGATGCAATATGGCCGCGACCCGGATCGCGATCTCGCGGGCTTCGTCGAGCGGATCGGCCCCGCGCGCTGGCGCATGATGCTGCCGCGTCCGGCCTTCGAATCGACAATGGATGTGATCGAGCTGGTTCCGGCTCGCTGAGGGGAATTTTCATGCGCTACTTATTGCTCGCCGCTACCACAGCCGCGCTGATTGCGGCGCCGACCCAAGCCGCAAATGTCACCGAATCCCTCAAGGCCGACATGCCCTCGCTGATGGCGATGTATCGCGACTTCCATGCCAACCCCGAACTGTCGATGCAGGAAGTCCGCACCCCCGCCAAGCTGGCCGCGGAGATGAAGAAGCTCGGCTTCACCGTCACCGAAAAGGTCGGCAAGACCGGCGTGGTCGCGGTGCTGAAGAATGGCGCCGGCCCGACCTTGATGATCCGCGCCGACATGGACGGCCTGCCGATCGTCGAGCAGACCGGCCTGCCTTACGCCTCCAAGGTCCGCGCCATGGCCCGCTCCGGCGTCGAGACCGGCGTGATGCACGGTTGCGGACATGATACGCACATCACCAGCTGGATCGGCACCGCCCGCCTGCTTTCCGCCCGCAAATCGGAATGGTCGGGCACGTTGGTAATGATCGCCCAGCCCGGCGAGGAAACCGGCGAGGGGGCCAAGGCGATGCTCGACGACGGGCTCTACACGCGCTTCCCCAAGCCCTCGACCGTGATCGGTTTCCACGACGCAGCGGCGATTCCGGCGGGCGTGATCGGGGTGACGCCGGGCTACGCTCTCGCCAACGTCGACAGCGTCGACATCAGCGTGAAGGGCGTCGGCGGCCATGGCGCTTACCCACAAACCACCAAGGATCCGATCGTCCTAGCCAGCCGCATCGTCACCACCTTGCAGACATTGGTCAGCCGCGAGAATGATCCCGCCAATCCCGCCGTCGTCACCGTCGGCAGCTTCCAGGCTGGGGCCAAGCACAACATCATTTCGGACGAGGCGCGGCTCCAGCTGACCGTGCGCAGCTACACCCCCGAAGTGCGCAAACTCTTGCTCGACGGGATCCGCCGGATCGTCCGCGGCGAGGCGATCGCCGCCGGCATGCCCGACGACAAGATGCCCGTCGTCACCATCCGCGAGGCAGAATATACCCCGGCGACCTTCAACACTTTACCTTTGTCCGAGCGTGCCTTGGCCCTGTTCGCCGAGCGGTTCGGCGCCGACCGCGCGGTCAAGACCCCCGCGGTCATGGGCGGCGAGGATTTCAGCCGCTTCTGGCTCGCCGACGAAAAGATCCAGAGCCTGATCTTCTGGGTCGGCGGCACCCCCGCCGCGACCTGGGCGGCAGCGAACGGCAACGCCGCCAAACTCCCCTCGCTCCACAGCCCCTATTGGGCCCCCGAAGCCGAAACCGTCATCTCAACCGCCACCGAAGCGATGACGTTGCTGGCAATGGACGTGATGAAGAAGAGCTAAAGCTAAACTGCACCCCGGCGAAGGCCGCGGCCCAGGCGGCGCAGCCGAAACGAGGACGGGCTGGAGATCTTCGGATCCCCTTCCGCTATTTTCGCTTTTTGCGAGCCTCATAACGCGCATCGCGTGCTGCCTTCATGTCCGCCGCACTGGCGGGCTTCAGGCGGGCAGCTTTTAGTTCGGCCGCCGCTTTTTCCGCTTCCAGCCTCGCAAGCTTGAGCGCGGCCTTTTCGGCCTTTGCCACCTTCATCGCTTCGGCCTTGGCGCTGCGCTCGGCAGACAAGGCCCGGTCCCGCGCTTCGCGTTCCTCGCGCTGCTTCGCCAGCACGGCCTCATCGACCGGTGGCTTCGCCCTGAGCTGGTCGAGCGCCTTTTGCCTGGCTTTTTGGGCCAGAGCAGTACGATCTTGAAACGATGGGTCTTTGAACGAGGCCATTGGATATCCTTGAGTCGGGGCTGCCGCTTATTAGGCGAACGGAGTGCTTGCAAGACAATCAGCCACGTCGATGTCCACTTTCATCGCAAAGCGGACATTGGCTACAAACCCCTTTCAAAATAGGATTTCGCCTGCTTGGCTGATGACGCCGCCTGGCCGCTCTTTCTCATCGTCGATTCGCATCCTTCGACCGCAGTTCGCCAGCGGCTCCCAGAGCTAAACGCCGCCGAATTCTTAAGTTTACAAATACTCCCCAAAAAGCCGTCGAAGTGGGGAAACTTAGTCAACTTAAGAGGCCTGTGCCTCGCTCGCCCGATCGAGCGCTTCGATCTGGCCCGGCGACAGGTCGAGCGTCAGCGCCTCGATCAATTCTTTCGCCTGGGCAATGCTGGTGGCGCTTGCGATCGGCGCGGTGACCCCGCCTTGCATCTTGGTCCAGGCCAGCGCGACCGTCGCCAGGCTAGCCCCGGTTTCGGCGGCGACATCGTCGAGCGCGGTGAGCACGGCCCTGCCCCTCACGCTGTCGATATATTCCCTGTTGCGGCCGCCGCGGACCGACTTGCCGAGGTCGTCGGTCGAGCGATATTTGCCGGTCAGGAAGCCGTTGGCGAGGCTGTAATACGGAAAGAACGCCAGCCCGCGCCCGGTGACCACGTCCTGCAATTCGCCCTCATACTTGCCGCGTTCGACCAGATTGTACCAGCCCTGCACCGCGACTGCAGGCTCGGTCCCGGCCTGCACCGCGGTGTCGAGCGCTTCCTCGACCCGCGCGGCGGAGAAATTGCTCAGCCCGATCGAGTGGATCTTGCCCGCCGCGCGCAACGCCTCGAACGCGCCCAGGCTGTCGGCAAGCGGCACTTTTTCATCGTCCTGATGCTGGTAATAGAGGTCGATCGTCTCGACCCCCAGCCGCTTCAACGATGCCTCGCAGGTGGGGGCGATCGTGTCGGGCGCGAGGCCCGCCATGAAGCCGACCTTGGTCGCGATGATCACCTTGTCGCGCTTGGCCGGATCGCGTTTCAGCCACGCGCCGATCACCGTCTCGCTCTCGCCGCCGACATGGCCCGGCACCCACGCCGAATAGACGTCGGCGCTGTCGATCATCGTCCCGCCGGCGTCGACGAACGCGTCGAGGATCGCGAAACTGGCGGCCTCGTCGGCGGTCCAGCCGAAGACATTGCCGCCCAATGCCAGCGGCGCGACCGATAACCCGCTGGTCCCGATCTGTCGTTTTTCAATGTTGCTCATCGACCGAGCATAGCGCCGTCTTCAGGGTTTGTTTGTAAATTTATCCGACAGTGCGGTTATGTCGGCGAATCTTACACTCGGGCCACAATGAACGGCTGGCCCCTTTGAACGGCTGGATCGCCTTTCCGGCGCAGGCGGCGGCCGCCTTGCTGTTCATCGCGCTAATCCTGTGGCGGTTGAAGGCTGGCGTCCGGCTTCCGGCGCAGCGGCTGATGCTGGCCGGGTTCGCCTTGACCGCTTGCTGGTCGTGGCTTGGCGCGATCGCCCCCGGCTCGCCGCTCACCCACCTGGCCGAGACATTCCGCAATTTCACCTGGCTCGCCTTGCTCCACAGCCTGTCGGGCGGGGGCGAAGCGGTCGAGCGGCAGCGCGGCGTTCGCCTGGTCTATGGCGCGGTCGGCGCGGTGCTCGGGCTGCAAATGGTCGCCGACCTGATGCCGCTCGCGATGGATGCCGATGCGACCTTCGCGATGACCGCCACATTGCTGCGCATCACAGCCGCGGCGGGGCTGCTGGTGCTGGTCCACAACATCTTCGGCCAGGCCGATCCGGCCAGCCGCTCGGCGATCGGCATGGCGATGCTCGCGCTGGTTGCGACCTGGGGTTACGACCTCAACCTCTACACCCTCGCCTATCTCGACCCCTCATCCAGCATCGGGCTGGCCGAGTGGCGCGGGGTGATGGTCGCGCTGACCGTGCCCTTGTTCGCGATCGGGGCCGGACGAGCCGACGGTTGGCGAATCCGCTTGTCGCGCGCGGCCACCTTCCAGTCGCTCTCGCTGCTCGCAATCTGCGCCTACTTCGCGACCATGACCCTGCTCGCCACCGCGCTTCGCGGATCGGGCCTCGACTGGACGCGGCCGATCCTCGTGGCGATGCTCGCCGCGATGACGGTGACCGCGATGGTCCTGCTGCCAAGCCAGCGCGCGCGCAGTTGGGCCAAGGTCAAGCTGGCCAAGCATCTGTTCGAGCATCGCTACGATTATCGCACCGAATGGCTGCGCTTCGCCGACACCATTGGTCGCTCGGGATCGGACGTCGCACCGCTCGGGCAGCGGCTGGTGAAAGCCTTCGCCGACATCCTCGACAGCCCCGGCGGACTGTTGCTGGTGGCGAGCGATCAGGGGCAGGTCGAGCAGTCGGCGGAATGGAACTGGCAGGGCACTGGCTTCATCCCCGACCGTGAAGATCAGGCGCGCTGGGCCGAGCTTGAGCGCGAACCGCAAATCCTCGACTTCGATGCGCTGCGCCGCGGCGACGCACGCGGCGGCTCGGCCTTGCCGATCCCGCCCTGGCTCGACGAACAGGCGTGGTGCGGCGTGCCCTTGATCCACGGCGGGCGCCTCATCGGCCTTGTCCTGCTCGCCGCGCCGGAATTCCGCCGCGCCCTCGACTGGGAAGATTTCGACCTGCTCAAGACCGCCGGTCGCCAGGCCGCGAGCAGCCTTGCCGAAGCGCATGGCCAGCAGGCGCTCGCTTTGGCGCAGCAGTTCGACGAGTTCAACCGCCGCTTCGCCTTCATCCTCCACGACGTGAAAAACCTCGTCAGCCAATTGTCTTTGGTCGCGCGTAATGCCGAGCGCCACGCCGACAATCCCGAATTCCGCACCGACATGATCGCCACTTTGCGCAGCTCGGTCGGCAAGATGACCGACCTTCTCGCCCGGCTGACCCCGGCCTCCGACCAGCGCCCCGCGCGGATGGAGCCGGTTGCCCTGCGCCCATTGGTCGCGGCGCTGGTCGCGGCACGGCGGGCCAATCACGACGTGACGCTGAGCGGCAACGGCAATCACTGGGTGATGGCCGATCGGTTGCTGCTCGAACAGGCGATCGGCCACTTGCTCCAGAATGCGGTCGATGCAAGCGCGCAGTCGCAGGCGGTCACCGTCCGGATGGGCGGCGACGGCAGCGAAGTCACGATCGCGATCGTCGACCAGGGCCCGGGGATGGACAGCGAGTTCATCCGCACCCGCCTGTTCCAACCGTTCGCTTCGACCAAGGACGGCGGCTTCGGGGTCGGCGCGTTCGAGGCGCGCAGCCTGGTCGCCTCGATGGGCGGCCGGCTGACGGTCGACAGCCGCCCGGGCAAGGGCAGCCGCTTCACCATCCACATGGCCGAGACCCAGTCGGACGCCGAAAACCACCGGAAACGCGCATGACCGACGACAAAAATCTTCCCATCCTGCTGATCGTCGAGGATGACGAGGGGCTGCAGCGCCAGCTGAAGTGGGCCTATGAAGGCTATCGTGTGGTCGCCGCGACCAATCGCGCGCAGGCGATCGACCTACTGCGCCTTCACGAGCCCGCCGTGGTTACACTCGACCTCGGCCTGCCGCCCGACCCCGACGGCACCAGCGAAGGCTTCGCCACGCTGACCGAAATCCTCGCGCTCAAGCCCGATACCAAAGTCATCGTCGCCTCGGGGCATGGCGCCCGGGAAAGCGCGCTCAAGGCGATCGCGCTCGGGGCGTACGATTTCTATCGCAAGCCGGTCGACATCGACGATCTCGGGCTGATCGTCGCCCGCGGTTTTCACCTGCACGAGATCGAGCAGGAGAATCGCCGGCTCGAAGCGGGCGACGGCGGTGCCGCGGCGACCGTGCTCGGGTCGATCATCACCGCCTCGCCCGAAATGCTCAAGGTCGCGCGGACGATCGAGCGGGTCGCGCCGGCCGACGTGTCGGTGATGCTGCTCGGCGCGAGCGGCACAGGCAAGGAGTTGCTCGCCCGAGCGGTGCATGATTCAAGCCCGCGACGGCGCGGCGAATTTGTCGCGATCAACTGCGCGGCGATCCCGGAGAATTTGCTCGAAGCCGAACTGTTCGGATATGAGCGCGGCGCGTTCACCGGCGCGGTCAAGACGACGCCCGGCAAGATCGAGCAGGCCCAAGGCGGGACACTGTTTCTCGACGAAGTGGGCGACATTCCGCTGCCGTTGCAGGTCAAATTGCTGCGCTTCCTCCAGGAACGCGTGATCGAGCGGATCGGCGGCCGGTCGATGATCGCGGTCGACACCAGGATCGTCTGCGCGACCCACCAGAATCTCGACCAGATGATCGCCGCCGGCCGCTTCCGCGACGACCTTTACTATCGCCTCGCCGAGATCGTCGTAATGATCCCGAGCCTCTCCGAGCGCCCCGGCGACGCGGTGCTGCTGGCGCGGCATTTCGTGACGCGTTTCGCACGCACCCTGAACCCTAAGATTCAGGGGCTCGGCCCCGACGCCGCCGACGCGATCGACGCGCACAATTGGCCGGGCAACGTGCGCGAGCTCGAAAACCGCATCAAGCGCGCGGTGATCATGGCTGACGGACGCACTGTGTCGGCCGCCGATCTCGACCTCGGCCCGGCTGCGACGCCCGACGAATCGCGCGCCATCAATCTGCGCGCCGCCCGCGAATCCGCCGACCGCCGCGCCATCCGCCAGGCAATGGCGCGGACCGACAATAACATCTCTGGCGCCGCCAAATTGCTCGGCATCAGCCGCCCGACGCTGTATGATCTGATCAAGCAATATCAACTGCAAGCGTAGGGAATCATTCGACCAACAGCCTTGCGGTCTCGCGCTTGGTGCTTAGTCTCCCCGGCACATCGTCTCGGGAGAAAGTCATGGATCGCCGCCAGTTCCTCGCCACCACCGGTCTCGCCGCAAGCGCCGCTCTGGCTCCCGTCCCGGCGTTTGCGCAAGCCAAGCCGGCCGCCGCCGCGACGCCAGGCGATGCGACGCTCAATGCGTTGCTCGAGAAAATTTTCATGGATCGGGTCAAGCGGAGTCCAAGCTTTGCCACCGGCCTCGGACTCGATAAGGGGCCGCTGGCGGCGCTGAAGTCGCAGTTCGATACTCGTCCCGCGGCTTTGGCACGGCGCGAGGATCTGGCATTGTCCAAGCGCGAACTGAGCCAGGTCCGCGCCATCAACCCCGCGGCCCTGTCGACCGCCGGCAAGCTCAACCGCGAAGTCGTGCTTTACCAAGGCGAGACCGGGCTGATCGCACGCGAGAAATTCGGCATCGACAGCGTCCAGCGACCCTATCCGATCTTCCAGCAGGGCGGGGTCTATTTCTCGACCCCCGACTTTCTCAACTCCAGCCACACGATCGACACCGCCGCCGACGCCGAAGCCTATCTGTCGCGCCTCGCCCTGGTCGATACCTTGCTCGACAATGAGTCGGTCGACCAGAAGGCGCAGGCGGCGCGCGGCTTCCTCGCCCCGGCCTGGTCGATCGATCTGACGCTTGGCCAGATGAAGAAATTGCGCGGGGTCGCCGCGGCCGACAGCGGCATGGTGCAATCGACCGCCAAACGCGCCGCGGCCAAGAATATCGCCGGCGACTGGGCAGCTCGGGCGACGGCGATCGTCGACAAGGAAGTCTATCCCGCGCTCGACCGGCAGATCGCGTTGATGGAAGCGCTCAAGCCGACATCGAAGCCGGGCGACGGGGCGGCTCGCCTGCCGCAGGGAGAGGCGATTTATGCTGCGGCCCTGAAGCAGGCAACCACGACCAATTTCACACCCGACGAAGTGCATCGCCTAGGCCTTGCGCAGGTGGCCGAGATCAGCGGGCAATTGGACGTGATCCTGAAGGGTGCCGGCCTTACGCAGGGCAGCGTCGGCGAACGGCTCGACCAATTGAACCGCCGCGCCGACCAGCTTTATGCCAACACCCCCGAGGGCCGCGCGGCGCTGATCGCCAGCTTGAATGCCGGGGTCGAGGACATGAAGGGCCGCCTGCCGCGCGCCTTCGCCACGCTGCCAACCCAGCCGCTCGAGATCCGCGCGGTGCCGGTCGAGATTCAGGACGGCGCGTCCAACGGCTACTATCGCAGCGCCAGCCTCGATGGCGCGCGCCCGGCGATCTATTACATCAACTTGAAGGACGTCGGCGACTGGCCGAAATATTCGCTGCCCGCGCTGACCTATCACGAGGGATCGCCCGGCCATCACCTGCAGATCAGCCTCGCGCAGACCTCGAAGGACATTCCGACGATCCGCAAGCTCGGCGGCTTCTCCGCTTATTCCGAAGGCTGGGCGCTCTATGCCGAGCAGGTCGCCGACGAGCTTGGCGCCTACCAGGGGATCGACCGCGCCGGCTTCCTTCAGAGCTTCCTGTTCCGCGCCAGCCGATTGGTGGTCGACACCGGCCTCCACTCCAAGGGATGGAGCCGCGAAAAAGCGGTCGATTACATGGTCGGCGCGACCGGCTTCGCCCGCCCCCGCGTACTGCGCGAAGTCGAACGATACTGCACCCAGATGGGGCAGGCCTGCAGTTACAAGGTCGGCCACATGGCCTGGGTCCGCGCCCGGGCGGATGCGGAACGGACGCTCGGCGACCGGTTCGACCTCAAGCAGTTCCACGAAGTGCTCAAGGACGGCGCGATGCCGCTGACTATCCTGGAGCGACGGATCAAGGAGCGGACGGCGGCGCTGGGCGGCTAGCGAGTCGCTGGCGACGTCGCTGATACCCCCCCCAAACCGGGGGGTTATCAACTTCAGAATCAACTTTGGATTGGAAGCGATCGGCGTGGTGCGCGAGCATGCGGGGCGCCACCAAGCGTTCGCGCCCGAGAATCGCGTCAACGCGCCGCGAACCAAGCGGGCAACATGTCAGCCGCGTCAGGAAGGGATCAACAGTGTGAAAGAGGCCTGGGCGAATCACAATGGCGAACCAAGCAGGTGAAATCCTATTTTAAAAGCTTATTCATTCGAGCGGGAATGCGCCCTGCTGCTAATGCCCGTTGTGGGTGGAAGGCGGACATTCGCAATTCGCCTGAATCGAGCAGGTTAGTTAAGTTCGGAACCAAGCGTCTCGATAGATAATTGCACAGACGAAAGGTACGTAATGATTAGCAGGCTAAGGACAGCCACCAGTTGGATGCGCCAGCCGCGTGCAAAATAGATGACCAGGAACGCGACGCCGGTAGAGCCGAAAACGGCGGCTAGCGTTCCCCAGAACATGGGGTAGCTCAGCATCCCCCGCGCCGCACCGTAGTGGATGGTCCGAACCAAATCGCCAAGCGCTGCAAGTGCCAGCAAAATCACGATGTAGCGGCGATTGTCGAAGTGAAATTTTCGAAGGTCCAACCCTTGCGCGGGAACTTCGTCCGGTAGCACCGCGAAAGCGGCGAAGGTGTAGAGCGTGGGGACCGTCATCATTGCGAGCAGGCCGTTAAACGTAATACGGTCATATTGGGCGTCGCCCCACAATCCGAAGAAATTCCATAGCAATAAGATAAATACGTTTAAGGCGAGCAGTGGCGCAAGAGGGTCCCATTTGACTTGGCGCCGCGCTCTGAGCAGCCGGTGTGCACTGTGGATCATATCCGTGAGCGCCACAGCAAGAACGATAGACACGAAAGCCGCCAAGTAAGCGAACAAATCAACTTTGGTCATGGCAAAGCCCCCTACTCGACAGACAGGCTACACTTCGCTGTCGTTAGCGCAATCTAACTGGCTTATCATTGCTTGGCGGTCGAATATTCGAACTCGGTCGAAAGCCCGCATCAGCCGCGCGACTATCTAACTTGCGATGGAGGATTGCCTCGATGCTTCTCATGCTGGCGGCTCTCATGCAGCTGATTACGACGGATCAGCTTCAAACCGAGCTTGGTGGAAGCCAAGGCGCTCGTGTCATAGTTGAGGATGCCATCGGGAGATGGTCGCTCAAACACAAGCAGCCGAGCGGCAAGAATGGCATGAAGGAAAGAGTAGCGATCGTTTTTAATACGGGGCCGGAGCGGTGCGTGCTTCTCAAGCTTCGTGCCAGAGCTGTGGGCGAAAATCCGGTATACTGTTACGCCCAGCACTCGGCCAGGCTGGTTCGTTCATTCGACGACTCGGACTAGGTTTTTGTTAGCGAGCCAAGGTCCGCAATGGGTGGAAAGCGGACATTACGAGGTTATCTAGTTCCAACTCTGGGTTTGGATGCAATCCACTCTGACGTAGGCCGAGACCACAGTAGCCAAAGCGTCACTAAATGAACTACCGATGCAACCCATCCGATCGCGTCGGCCACAGTCGCAAATCCCCATTGGACTTTGCCTGGCAGCAGTAGGAATGCCGCGAAAAGAATCGCATTGAGGATAGTCAACAGCCATCGGTCGCCTCCGCTCCTTTTCCTACTGACAGCGAGGATGATCCAGAGCATGAGCAGCGCATAAGCGAGGACCGCTAACCAATGAACGTCGCTAACGACGCAATCGTAAGCGAGGACCAAGATGCTCAACCATTCGAACCATGCAACGGTCCATGGCCGGTCTGCAGGTTCTAGGATAAAGCGCATATTATCTGACTAGAAGAATTGATAACGACCGCAATGGGTCAAAAGCTGACATTAGGCGCTAGTGGCATGAATGGGCGAAAGCGGACCTTAGCGCGGCCAGAAAGCCTCAGCGTCAATGGTCTCCCCGCCCATGTGCTTGACGAACGCATCTCGCAGGCTTGAGCGATGCTTTAGGGCATCGTGCCCCGCAGGGTTCCAACCTTCCGGTTTGAATACCCAATCGACGAACTCAGCGGCGCTGACTGAACCTTGGCGGGGAATGAACTTGTCCACGTGAAGCGGCTGTCCATCCACGACCGACCCGCAAAATCCGAGTCCGACGCAAACTTCATTCAGTAACCGGTCGTAGGCTGACGCGCTTCTCACGCTGCCAGTGTAGCGCGACTGTTAATGTCCGCAATGGGTCGAAAGCTGACATTGACCGAGCGGCCCGAGCAGCAGACAACGGGCCATCCGTCACGGGGGAACTGGCGATGCTTAAGAAAGTCTTTTGGGCTGCTTTCGGCATGGCAATGATCAGCAGCCAACTAACGGCTGCGCCGTCATCTTACGCCAATGAAAAGAAGATGATCCTCGCGTTGCGGGCGGAACACAATCGGGCAATCGCGGAACACAATCTCAACGGGGCGATGCGCATTGCCGCAGACGATTATGTTCTGATTGGCGGGAATAGCGGCATTGAGCGCGGCCAGGCTGAGGTTCGCAAAGGTTGGACTGAAGAGTTCGCTGTCGACGGATTTGATCGCTACGTGCGCACCGCAACTCAGGTCGAGGTCGGAGAACGCAAGCGAGTGTTGCGAGCTGCGGAGACGGGCCGATGGGAAGGCACCTTTCACAAAGCAGCCGGAGTGTCCCGCCCATTCGGCCGCTACTTTGCTCATTGGTCGAAGGCGAGTGGGCAGTGGAAAACTGTTTCCGAGACCTACGTTACTCTGGGATGTCGCGGACCTGGCTGCTGATCTCATTCCGCCAGCTAATGTCAGCTTTGGGTCGAAAGCGGACGCTAGCCGCGCCGTGCGCGCACCCACACTTTCCACAGCAAACCAACCCCGACCGGAATCAGCAAATACGGCAGCCATACGTGGAAGGCGGGCATTCGGTCGTACAGGCGCTCGATGCCGAGGCCGAAGGCGTAGCCGAGGCCGACGAACAGTAACGACCACGCGATCGCCGCGACCAGGTTGAGGACGGCGAAGCGCATTGGCGAGAAGCCGCTGGTGCCGATCAAGACCGGGCTGACGGTGCGCAGGCCGTAGAAGAAGCGGAACAGCATGACGTAGGTTTGCGGGTACCGCTCGAACCGTGCTTGCGCGCTGGCGAAGCGGGGGCTCGAGCAGATCTTGGCGATCCGCGGCCGGTCCTTGAGCAGGCGGCCGGCATAGAACAGGCCCTGGTCGGCGATCAAGGTGCCGGCCAGCACCGCCGCCCACACCGCGGGCAAAGCGAACAGGCCGCGGTGCGCGCTCATGCCGCCGATCATGGCGACGGTCTCGCCCTCCAGCGCCGCGCCGACGAGGATCGCGATCAGCCCGTAATGGGCGATCAGACCCTCGATGTCGCTCACCGCGCTGATTCCAGTTGTTCGGCCATTTCGGCGACTTCCAGCCAGCGCATTTCGGCAGCCTCTTTCTCGCTGCGCAATGATGCGGCCGTGCGGGACAGTTCGTCAAACTTCGCGGGGCTTCTGGCGTAGAGATCGGGATCGTGGAGCAGGTTTTCGGTGGCGGCAATCTCGCGTTCGAGGCGCTCGACTTCGGCGGGGAGCCGGTCGAGGTCGCGCTGGTCCTTGAAGGAGAGCTTTCCCCTCCCGCTTGCGGGAGGGGATCGAGGGGTGGGGCTATCTGAGGTGGCAGCGCTACGGCGTGAGGGAGCGCCCCCACCCCCAGCCCCTCCCGCACGCGGGAGGGGAGTTTTCCTTTTCACCCAATCTTCGTACCCGCCGGCGACGATATCCACCTTGCCCGACCCGTCGAGCCCGAGCGTCACCGTCACGGTCTTGTCGAGGAAGTCGCGGTCGTGGCTGACGATCAGGACGGTGCCGTCATAGTCGGCGATCACTTCCTGCAGCAGGTCGAGCGTCTCCAGGTCGAGGTCGTTGGTCGGCTCGTCGAGCACCAGCAGATTGGACGCACGGGCGAATTCGCGGGCGAGCAAAAGCCGCGAGCGCTCGCCGCCCGACAATGTGCCAACCGACGCCTCGGTCAGTTCGGGGGCGAACAGATATTCCTTGAGGTAGCCCTTGATGTGCTTCTTGACCCCGCGCACGTCGATCCAGTCGCCGCCCTCGGCGAGCACGTCGCGGACGCGTTTCTCGGGCGACATCAATTTGCGCTGCTGGTCGATGACGATGCCGTTGAGCGATTTTGCCCGGGTGACCTTGCCTTCGTCGGGAGCCAATTCGCCGGTCAGCAGCTTCAGCAGGGTCGTCTTGCCCGTGCCATTGGCCCCGACCAGTCCGATCCGGTCGCCGCGCGTGATGCGGAGAGAGAAGTCCTTGATGATGACCCGTGCCCCCTCTCCGTTGTTCCCGAGCGACGTCGAGGGACGTGTCTCGACTTCGCTCGACACCAGCGGGGTGGGAGGGAAGCTCTTTGTGACATGCTCGGCGTCGATCACGACCTTGGTCTTCACGTCGTCGCGCGCCAGCCCGAGTTTCGCCGCGCCGGCCGGGCCGAGCATCGCCGCGCGACTGGCGCGCATTTCGTGCAATTTGGCGAGGCGTCCCTGGTTGCGCTTGCGCCGCGCGGTGACCCCGCGCTGGAGCCAGTGGAGCTCCAGCTTGAGCTTGGCATCGAGCTTGTCGGCGGCGCGCTCCTCCTCGGCATAGACCGCCTCGGTCCAGGCATCGAACCCGCCGAAGCCGATTTCCGCGCGGCGGAGGTTGCCTCGATCGAGCCAGATGCAGCTCTTGGTCAGCCGCGCGAGGAAGGTGCGGTCGTGGCTGATGACGATGAACGCGCCCTTGAAGCGCATCAGATATTGTTCGAGCCACTCGATCGCGCCCAGATCGAGATGGTTGGTCGGCTCGTCGAGCAGCAATACGTCGGGCTCGACGCTCAGCGCGCGAACGATCGCCGCGCGGCGCCGCTCGCCGCCGCTCGCGGTCGCGGTCGGGCGGGCGAGGTCGATCCCGATCTGGTCGGCGATCGCGGCCGCCTGATAGGCTTCGGGCGCGCCCTCCCCGCCGAGCACCCACTCCTCCAGCGTCGCAAAGGCGGTCATGTCGGGATCCTGCTCGAGCAGCACGACGCGCGTCCCCGGAACGATGATCCGCTTGCCGAGATCGGTTTCGATCGACCCGGCGAGGCATTTCAGCAAGGTCGTTTTGCCCGCGCCGTTGCGGCCGATCAGCGCCAGCCGGTCGCGCGGCCCGACGTGGATGTCGATCTCGCGAAACAGCCAGCCTTCGCCCTGGTGGAGGCCGAGATTCTCATAGGACAAGATTGGGGGTGCCATATTGTGCCGCCTAGCCTAGCATCGCGTGTCCGTCACGGTGCGGTTGCGCGATCGACCTTTGGGCAACACTGAACGAAACCTATCGACCCATTCATAAGTCATTCAATGGCTTGGACTTAGGAGGATGGCAGAAAGTTTCTTTGCGTATGACCATGTTCCGCCCCCTCCTTGCCGCTGCGCTCGCAGCCGGCCTCCTGACCGGTCCCGCGCTGGCCGACCGGCCGCGCGACCAGGACCAGGCGTTCCGGGCCACCACCGAAGGCCGCGCGATTCCGCTCCCGGTGATTCGCGACCGCGTGATGCGCGAGATGGCGCGCGACCGCGAGCCGGCCGAATATCTCGGCCCCGAGTTCCGCGGCGACACCTATCGCCTCAAGTTCATGCGCGGCAACCGCGTGATCTGGGTCGACGTCGATGCAGCCACCGGACGCATTGTGGGCCGCTCGGGCCGCTAGCAGGCGCCGCGAGTCGCCGTATTCTATCGCAATTCGAGCATTTTCCTGATCACCGCATATCCCGCGAAACCGAGATAGGGCAGGCTGGGCAGCCAGATTACCACGTCGATCTCGCTGACCATCGCCAACAGGATCGAGCCCAATCCCGCCGCCATGCCAATTACCCAATTGACCAGTCTGCGCTCAATCGCCGGCCAGAACGGGCGGCGCAGCGCTAGTCGGGATTTGGCGATCAACAGCCGGCCATAGAGGCCGACATACAGACCGCTGAGCAGGGCGAAGCCGATTCCGAAGATATGATAAGCCGGCCGAATTTGCTCGGCATTGAGGCCACGACCGGGCAGTCGACCGTCGGACAGCCAATGCACCGCCGCCTCGATCATGAAACTCATCGGAAAGACGTAGATCAGGATGACGATCATGATGGCGATGCTGATCGCCTCGCAAATTGCGTCCTGCCGGATTGCCAGAAGGCTGAAACTGCGGTGTGCCCACCAAAAGCACAAGATGATGCTCAGGCTGATGCCAAACGCAGGGATCCGGCAGAGCCCGAGGATCAGGTCGTCAAAACTTCGCATTGACGCGGCATTGCCGACAACCAGAAACGTCGCCGCGAAGGCAAATGCCGAATCGACGAACGAATCAAGCCGTTTCGTGCCCGCGGCCCGATGATCAGCCACTTTATTCTCCCCAGCCCAATTTTCGGTCGCTCGGTCACCAATTCGCTGATTTTTGCCAGTTGGTCGCACGACTGGTGTTGACGGGCGCCGCGGTGGCGCAACGGTGTTAGACAGCGCATTGACACCGGCCGTAACATCCTCAACTTCGTTGCGGCCAAGCAACCGTTCAGCTTCGCGCGTGTTTGAACAGGCGAAATCGTTCACAAGGGAAAACATCATGCGGGTCCTGATCGTCGAGGACGAACCCAATCTCGGTCGCCAGTTGCGCTCCACGCTGGAAGGCGCGGGCTATGCCATCGACCTCGCCACCGACGGCGAGGATGGCCATTATCTCGGGCAGACCGAGCAATATGATGCGGTCGTGCTCGATCTCGGCCTGCCCGAAGTCGACGGGCTGACCGTACTCGACCGCTGGCGCAAGGAAGGCCGCAAGATGCCGGTGCTGGTGCTGACCGCACGCGACAGCTGGTCGGACAAGGTCGCCGGGCTCGATGCGGGGGCGGATGATTATCTCGCCAAGCCCTTCCAGACCGAGGAATTGATCGCGCGGCTGCGGGCACTGATCCGCCGCGCCTCGGGCAATGCCAGTAGCGAGTTGATCGCCGGCGACATCCGGCTCGACACCCGATCGGGCAAGGTCAGCCGCGGCGGGGAGCCGATCAAGCTTACCGCGCAGGAGTATAAGCTCCTCAGCTACCTGATGCACCACAAGGGCAAGGTGGTCAGCCGCACCGAGTTGATCGAGCATATCTACGACCAGGATTTCGACCGCGATTCGAATACTATCGAAGTGTTCGTGACGCGCATCAGGAAGAAGCTCGGCGCTGATACCATCACCACCATCCGCGGGCTGGGTTACAGTCTCGAGGATCCGGGCGCGTGAATGACCCCCTCGCGGCCAGGCCGGCTGTGGGGGCGCGGCTAGTTGGGGGAGAACAGCGCGGGCTGACATCGCTGACCCGGCGGCTGATCGGGATTGCGGCGCTGTGGGTCGGGCTGCTGCTGCTGGGCGGCGGCTATGCGCTCGACCGGGTGCTGACCCGATCGCTGACCGAGAATTTCGACGAGGAACTCGATTACACGCTCAGCAAGGCGCTGATCGCGAGCAGCGAGATTGGACCCGTGGGCGAGGTGCGGTTTAGCCGCCCGCCCGCCGACCAGCGGTTCGTGGAGGCTTATTCGGGCGTCTATTTCCAGATCAGCGGCGAAGGTACCGATACCTTCGCGTCGCGGTCGCTGTGGGATCGGCGGCTGCAGGTCGACAACAATCACAACGACAATGAAATCCATCGCTACGACAGCAACCAGTTCGATGGGGAGCCGCTGCGGATTGTCGAGCGCGATGTGATCCTGCCCGGATCGACTATCCGCTGGCGGTTCCAGGTCGCCCAGTCGCGTGAAATCCTCGACCGCCAGATCAAGGACTTTCGCACCACATTGGCGTGGAGCCTCGCCGCGCTTGGCCTGGCGCTACTGGTCCTGACCGCGCTCCAAGCCAGCTACGGCTTGTGGCCGCTGCGCCGCGTGCGAAGCGAAGTCTTTGCCATTCGCACCGGTCGCCAGAGCCGCTTGGCCGAAAATTTCCCGCGCGAAGTCTATCCGTTGGTGCACGAGATCAACGAGCTGCTGGCTCATGGCGAGGAGCAATCCGAGGAAGCTCGGCGCCACGCCGGCAACCTCGCCCATGCGCTCAAGACTCCGCTGACGGTGATCACCAACGCCGCCACGGCGCAGGCCCCCGATTTGGCCGACACGGTGTGCCGCGAGGCGACCACCATGCGGCGCCAGGTCGACCATCACCTCGCCCGCGCCCGCGCCATCGGCCGCCGGGCTTCGGCCCAGGCGCGGGCGACGGTATGGGGCAGTCTGGAAGCGGTCGAGCGCGCGGTGTCGCGGCTGTATCCCGCGGTGACGGTCGATATCGACGGCGACAAAATTGCCGAAGTCCGGATCGAGCGCCAGGATCTTGACGAAATGCTCGGCAACCTGGTCGAGAATGCCGCGAAATATGGCGGCGGGCGAGTGTTCGTCACCGTGTCGCGCGCCGGACCTAAGGTCGAGATTGCGGTCGAGGATGACGGCCCCGGCATCCCCGAGGCAGAGCGCCAGGCGATCTTCGACCGCGGCGCGCGGCTCGACACCACTGGCAAGCCCGGCACCGGCCTCGGCCTCGCGATCGTCCGCGACGTCGCCGAGATTTACGGCGGCACCGTGTCGCTTGGCGAGAGTGAGGATCTGGGCGGGCTGGTGGCGACGCTGAGCCTGCCGGTGGCCGGTTGAGCGATGCTGGTCAACCGCGCTCCGCCCCACTAAAGCACCCCGCGTGACCGCAACCATCCACCCCATCACCGAGCGCCCCGCCCCCAGTCTCGACCCGCTGGTTCAACTGGTCGCGCCCGACATGAATGCGGTCAATGTCGTGATCCTCGATCGGATGCAGTCCAAGGTTGCGCTGATCCCCGAGCTTGCCGGGCACCTCATCGCCGGCGGCGGCAAGCGCATGCGGCCAATGCTGACACTGGCGAGCGCGGCATTGTGCGATTATCCCGGCACCCGGCACCACAAGCTCGCTGCCGCGGTCGAGTTCATCCACACCGCGACCCTGCTCCACGACGATGTCGTCGACGGGTCCGACATGCGCCGCGGCAAGACCGCCGCCAACCTCATCTGGGGCAATCCGGCGAGCGTGCTGGTCGGCGATTTCCTGTTTTCCCGGGCGTTCGAGCTGATGGTCGAGGACGGCAGCTTGCGCGTGCTCAAGATCCTCAGCCACGCCAGCGCGGTGATCGCGGAAGGGGAAGTCGACCAATTGACCGCCCAGCGGCGGATCGACACCGACGAAGATCATTACCTCGCTATTATCGCCGCCAAGACCGCCGCGCTATTCGCGGCCGCCTGCCGGATCGCGCCGGTGGTGGCGGAAGCCGGGGACGAGGCGGAGGACGCGCTCGACAGCTTTGGCCGCAACCTCGGCATCGCCTTCCAACTGGTCGACGATGCGATCGATTATTCGTCCGATGCGGCGACCATGGGCAAGGGCCAGGGCGACGATTTCCGCGATGGAAAGATGACGCTGCCAGTGATCCTCGCTTACGCCCGCGGAAGCGAGTCCGAGCGCAAGTTCTGGGCCGCCGCGATGGCTGGCAGCCAGACCTCCGCCGAGGATCTGGCAGAGGCGATCAGGTTGGTCGGATCGAGCGGCGCGCTGGCCGACACGATGGAACGCGCCCGCCTCTACGCCCGCCGCGCGATCGACTCGCTCGCCCCCTTCCCCGGCGGCCGTGCCAAGGCGGCAATGGTCGAAGCCGCCGAATTCGCGGTCGCGCGGAGCTACTGATCCTTTAGTGCAGGAACGGCGTGTCGTCGGCCAGTCGCGCTTCGAACCGGCGCTTGAGCACTTCCGCCTGATAGGCGCTATCGTCGCCCGCGCCGTCGCGCCGGGTGCCGCAATGGCGCGCGAATTGCTCGACCAGGTCGACCAGCTCGCCGACCTGCCGGTCGCGGCCGCGGCTGTCGGGGGCGAGCGAATCCAGCTCATGATCGATCAGGGCCGGTAGGCGCTTGTCGATCATCGCGCACAATTCGCCCGCGTCGCTGTCCATCTCCTTCGCCGCCAGGCTGGTGCGCGACCGCTCGATCGAACGTTGAAGGGTCACGATCCGCTCGCGCTGGCGCGGCGCGGCCAGGGACAGCCTGCGCCAGCTCGCTGCCAATGGATTGTCCGGGTCGACCTTGTTGGGCGTGACATCGATGTGGTTCGGCACCGCTCGGCCGCGTCGACCGAATATGCGGCTTGCCCAGACGACCACCCCGAGCATCGGCAGCCACAGCAGGAAGGCGGCGAACAGGGTCACGAAAATCTGCGCCAGCCAGCCGTCGGTCAGCGCCGCGCCGAGGAAGATCCCGCCCAGGCCCGCGAGCGCCCCGGCAATCGCGACATTGCGCGCCAGCCTGAGCCCCTGCCGCCACAAATTGGTCAGGCCATCTTCGAATTGGCTGGGCGGATAAGGCGAATAGCGGTCGTCCATCGCGACAAAATGGGGTCGCCGCCCCGATCGTCAAGGCGGAGCGGCGCGCGGGCGGCGCGATTGCCCGACGCCGACCACTCCCCCATTACCGCCAAAGCCGATCGCAGAGCGCGCGATTCGGATGGCAGGAGCTTGGCACATGAAACTCGGCATGATCGGACTTGGTCGGATGGGCGGCAATATGGCGCGGCGGCTGATCGAGGGCGGGCATGAGGTGGTCGCATTCGATCGCGATTCAAAGGCGGTCGCGGACGCGCAGGGTCATGGCGCGATCCCCGCCTCATCGCTGGGCGAAGTGGCGGAAAAACTGGATTCCCCGGCAATTTACTGGGTGATGCTCCCCGCCGGCGAAATCACCGACCAGGTGATGCGTGATATCGCCGCCATCGCCAGGCCCGGCGACATCGTCATCGACGGCGGCAACAGCTTCTGGAAGCATGATCTGGAGCGCTCCAGATATCTCGCCGAACGAGACATGCATTTCATCGATGTCGGTGTGTCCGGCGGGGTATGGGGACTGGAACGCGGTTATTGCATGATGATCGGCGGGCCCAAGGCGCAGGTCGATTTGCTCGACCCGATCTTCCAATGCCTCGCCCCCGGGATCGGCACGGTCGAGCGCACCAGGCGGGCCAAGTCGGAGCATGAATGGAAAGCCGAACATGGCTATGTCCATTGCGGCCCCGCCGGGGCGGGCCACTTCACCAAGATGATCCACAACGGCATCGAATATGGCATGATGCAGGCCTATGCCGAGGGCTTCGACATATTGCGCGCGCGGGCCAATGAGGAGCTCGACACGAGCTACGACCTCAACCTCAGCGACATTGCCGAAGTGTGGCGTCGCGGCAGCGTGATCTCGTCATGGCTGCTCGACCTGATCTCGATCGCGCTGGCCGAGGACCAGTCATTGTCCAAATTCTCCGGCAAGGTTGCCGACAGTGGTGAGGGCCGCTGGACGATCGATGCGGCGATGGAGGAAGCGGTGCCGGTCGACGTCCTCGCCGCCAGCCTGTTCGCGCGCTATCGCAGCCGGGTCGAGGAAAGCTACGCCGACCAGATGCTGAGCGCGATGCGGTTCGGGTTCGGCGGCCATGTCGAAATGCCGCAGTAAGATTGGTTCAAGCAAAGCCGGCACCCCGGGCTTGACCCGGGGTCCACCTGCCTTTCTTGCATCCGTATGTCATTCAGCGACGGAGCCAATGATATCTGGGGGACGGAAAAAGGTAGACCCCGGATCAAGTCCGGGGTGACGAGGTAGATGTCAGCGCTTCCGATCGACGCCGTCCTTCCGGCGCTCCTCACGGCGCTGCGTGACGGCCCGCGCGCGCTGCTGGTGGCGCCGCCGGGGGCGGGCAAGACAACGCGGGTGGCGCCGGCCCTGCTTGGCGAGCCATGGTGCGACGGGCTGATCCTGCTGCTCGTTCCGCGGCGGCTCGCGGCGCGGGCGGCGGCCGAATTCATGGCGCGCGAACGCGGAGAAGCGCCGGGCGCGACGATCGGTTACCAGACGCGGCTCGACAGCAAGGTCCGCAAGTCCACGCGGATCATCGCCATGACCCATGGCGTGTTCCTCGCGCGGTTGCAGGCCGATCCCGAGCTTGCCGGCGTGTCGGCGGTGCTGTTCGACGAGGTCCACGAGCGCAGCCTCGACAGCGATCTCGCACTCGCGCTGACGCTCGATGCGGCGGAGGGCTTGCGCCCCGATCTGCGGATCCTCGCCATGTCGGCGACGCTCGACAGCGATCGGTTTGCGGCGCTGCTCGACCATCCGCCGCTGATCGAGAGCGCGGGCAAGAGCTTTCCGCTGACCATCCAGTACGATGGTCGCGATGCCCATGCGCGGATCGAGCCGCAGATGGCCGCCGCCTGCCGCCGCGCCTTGGCCGATCATGACGGTTCGCTGCTCGCCTTCCTGCCCGGCGTGGCCGAGATCGAGCGCACCGCCGACGCGCTCGGCAATCTGCCACCGAACGTCGTGCTCCACCGCCTCCACGGGCAGATCGACCCCGCCGCCCAGCGCGCGGCGCTCGCCCCGCCCGCGCCCGGCACGCGCAAGCTGGTGCTCGCGAGCAGCATCGCCGAGACCAGCGTGACGCTCGACAATGTCCGCATCGTGGTCGACAACGGGCTCGCCCGTCGCCCGCGCTACGATCGCGGGGCGGGCCTCACCCGGCTTGTCACCGAGCGCGCCAGCCGCGCGGCGATCACCCAGCGCGCCGGCCGTGCCGCGCGCCAGGCGCCGGGCATCGCGATCCGCCTGTGGGAGGAAGCCGCGACGGCCGCGCTCCCCGCCCAGGATCCGCCCGAAATTCTCGAGGCCGATCTGTCGAGCCTGGTGCTCACCTGCCTATTGTGGGGCGAGGCCGACCCCGGGCGGCTGCCCTTCCTCGACCCGCCCCCCACCGCCGCACTCGACGAGGCGCGGGCGCGATTGCGGCGGATCGGGGCAATCGATGGTGACGGACGGCTGACGGCGCATGGCAAGGCGGTCGCGGCGATTCCGCTCGATCCCCGGCTCGCGCACATGCTGATCGAAGCAAAGCAGCGCGGCTTCGGGCAGGCGGCGGCGGAGGTGGCGGTACTGCTGACCGAGCGCGGGCTGGGCGGCAATGACGCAGATGTGGAAGTGCGGCACCGGCGCTGGCGGGGCGAGCGCGGCGTGCGGGCCGAGGCGGCGAGACGGATGGCGGGGCGCCTTTCTTCCTCCCCTCCCGCGAGCGGGAGGGGATCGAGGGGTGGGGAGTCCGCGCATGGCCCGCAGTCCCCACCCCCAGCCCCCCCCGCGAGCGGGAGGGGAGTCGCGACAGCCATCGCCCTCGCCTTCCCCGAACGACTCTCACGCCGGCGCGATTCTTCCGGAGAGCAATGGCAGTCGGTCGGCGGGCGCGGGTTCCGGCTCGATCCGACATCACCACTCGCCCGAAGCGAGTGGCTGGCCGTGGCCGAGGTTGCCGGCGCGGCGTCGGGCGCCCGCATCCTCAGCGCCGCCGCGATCGATTTCGTCGACATCGAGGCGTTGTATGGCGACCGCATCGGGGCGTTCACCAACGTCCGCTTCGACCCCGCCACCAACGCGATCAGTGCCACCAAAGGCCGCAAGCTGGGGTCAATCCGCCTGTCCTCCGCCCCCGACCCGAAACCCGACCAGGCGGCGATCGAAGCCGGCCTGTTGGAGGCCGTCCGGCGTCATGGCGTCGCGATCCTGCCGTGGAGCGACAGTGCCATCGCGCTTCGTCGCCGCGCCGCCTTCGCCGCCGCGCACGATCCGGCGGTCCCCGACCTTGGCGATGGCACGCTGATCGAGCGGGTCGAAGAATGGCTGCCGTCGCTGCTGACCGGCAAGCGGCGCCTCGATTCGATCGACTCGGGTGCGCTTCGGAGCGCTCTCGACGGCCTGCTCGGTTATGAGGCGGGCCGCGCGATCGACCGGCTGACACCGACCCACTTCCAATCCCCCGCCGGGGCCGCCCACGCGATCGATTATGCCGCGCCCGGCGGCCCGACGGTCGAGGTCCGCGCGCAGGCGCTCTATGGCCTTAAGGATCACCCCACGGTCGCTGGCGGGCACGTGCCATTGACCCTCGCCATCACCAGCCCCGCCCATCGCCCAATCCAGACAACCAAGGACTTGCCCGCTTTCTGGGCCGGAAGCTGGCGCGAGGTGGCGAAGGAAATGCGCGGTCGCTACCCGCGCCATCCTTGGCCCGACGATCCGGCCAGCGCCCCGCCGACGCTGCGCACCAAGCGAGCCGGCTCTTGATTGTCGCGCGGGGTTGCGCCAATCGCTCACCCATGAGCATCGCCCGTATCGTCGAGGAACAGCGCAAGACCACCCAGTCGGGCAAGGCCAGGGCCGGCCGCTGGACGCTGGAAATGGAGCGCACCGAGGCGCTCCGCCCCGACCCGCTGACCGGCTGGGCCGGAAGCGGCGACACCGAGACCCAGATCCGCCTGGGCTTCGACAGCAAGGACGAGGCCCTGGCTTATGCCAAGGCCAAGGGGCTCGAAGTCCACCTCGTCCCCGCCGCCCCGATCCCGCTCAAACTGCAGACCTACGCCGACAATTTCCGCTAGGCGCGCCTTGGCCGCGCTGCTGCTGGCAGCATGCACCGCGACCGCGGCTGCCAAGCCACCGGGTGACCATTTGTTCGTGTGGGCGATGGACGCCGACGGGCAGCAGTCCGACTTCCTCGCCGTGATCGATCTCGACCGCGCCTCGCCCGGCTTCGGCAAGGTCGTGGCCACGGTCCCAACTGGCGTGAAAAACGGCAAGTCGCATCATACTGAACATGAAATGCCCGCGGGCGGGATGCTGTTCGCCAACGGCTTTGGTGCCGGACAGACATGGGTGTTCGACCTCAACCGACCCCGAACCCCGAAAATCCGCGCCAGCTTCACCGATGCCGGCACGATGATGCATCCGCACAGCTTCGTCCGCCTGCCCAATGGCAATGTGCTGGCCACTTTCCAGATGACGGGCCACGACAATAAGGCGCCGGGTGGGCTGGCGGAGATCGACAATCAGGGCAAGATCGTCCGCACGGCACCGCTGACCGGCCTTCCCGAGGGCGAGTTCGTCCGCCCTTACAGCCTGGCGATCGTCCCCAAACTTGACCGGATCGTCACCACCAGCACCGACATGCACACCGACGGACCGGCGCGCTCGGTGCAGATCTGGCGTCTGTCGGACCTCAAATATCTCTCCACCGTGATTCTTCCGCCGGGACCGCGCGGAGGAGAAAATGCGCTTCCCTCCGAACCTCGCCTGCTCGGCGACGGGCGGACGGTATTGGTCGGCACGTTCAGCTGCGGTCTGTACCTGCTCGACGGGCTGGCCTCGCCAAGCCCGAGCGCGCGATTGGTCCATGATTTCGTCGGCCCCGGCCAGTGCGCCCTGCCGGTCGTCGCGGGACATTATTGGGTGCAGGCCAGCGCCAGCGTTCCGGGCCTGGTCAGTCTCGACATTTCGGACCCGGCCCGCCCCCGCGTGGTCGACAATCTCAAGCTCGGCGCCGACGAGCGACCGCACTGGATCTCGCTCGCGCCCGACGGGCGACGGATCGTGATCAGCGGTCGGGGGGCGATGGAGTCGCGACTGCTCGTCGCCACGATCGACCGCGCCACCGGCAAACTGGCGCTCGACCCAAGCATCGATATCAATTTCGACCGCAAGTCCTGGCCACACGGCGACAGCAGCAGGGCGATTCCCCATGGCGCGGTGTTCAGCCGCTAACCGGTGCCTCTTTCCTCCAGAAACGCCTTCATCATCGGCTGGAGGTTGCTGTTGTAGCTCGCGATGACGTTGCGTGGGCCGGCGATTTCGAAGTGGCTCAACAAGGTGGTCCCGTCCCAATAATGCAGCGCGAAGGCCGGTGCGTCGCCGATGATCAGGGCGCGGCCGTCGGGGTGGAGCGGATCGACATCCTCGAGGTCGAGCGCAACCAGCGGCGCGGTCGAGGCGGCGACCACCAGTCGCTTGCCGGCGAAACCAGAAGCAATCGGGCGATGGACATGCCCGGCCAGGATCGCGACCACCTGCTTCGCCGGGCGGATCGCTTTCTCGACCCGCTGCACCCATTCCTCGCACGGCAGGGCGCTCATCCACGCGATCCCGGTGTCGACCGGCGGATGATGCATGACGATGACCGTCGGCATGTCCTTCTTCTCGCGCAGGCGGGCCTTGAGCCATTTGGCGCGAGCCTCGCACACCATCCCGCCGTGGCGACCGGGATCGAGCGTGTCGACCACGACGAAGCGGAGGCCCCCATACTCGGCCTCATACTGGATGAAGCCGTCATCGTCCGTCGGCACTTCGGGCAGAACTTCGAGCATGCCAGCGCGGCTATCGTGATTGCCGACTGCCCATAGCAAGGGACCCTGCCAGCGCTTCACCAGCGCTTCCATGTGGCGATAGGCGCGCTTGTCGTCGCCATTCTCGAC
>JBBQTM010000005.1:0-48028 GCA_038234545.1 Sphingomonadales bacterium | reverse complement strand
CTGCCGCGCGATCCGGGCGATCAAGGATGCCGTTCCCGAGGTCGGGATCCTGACCGACATCGCCCTCGACCCCTACACCAGCCACGGTCATGATGGCCTATTGTCACATGATGCCCGGAGTGTGACCAACGACCCGACGGTGGAGATGCTAGTCGACCAAGCGCTGGTCCAGGCCGCCGCCGGCGCCGACATCGTCGCCCCGTCGGACATGATGGACGGCCGCGTCGGCGCGATCCGCAGCGGGCTCGAAGCAGAAGGCTTTTGCGACGTCGCGATCATGTCCTACGCCGCCAAATATGCCTCGGCCTTCTACGGCCCGTTTCGCGACGCGGTCGGATCGCGCGGGCTGCTGAAAGGCGATAAACGCGCCTACCAGATGGACCCCGCCAACAGCGCCGAAGCCTTGCGCGAGGTCGAGCTCGATCTCGCCGAGGGGGCCGACATGGTGATGGTCAAGCCGGGCCTCGCCTATCTCGACATCGTTGCCCGGGTCCGCGACGCGTTCGGCGTGCCAACCTTCGCTTATTCGGTGTCGGGCGAATATGCGATGATCGAGGCGGCGGCGGCGGCCGGGGCAGGCGACCGCGATGCATTGATCCTCGAGACATTGCTCGCCTTCAAGCGCGCCGGGGCGACCGGCGTGCTGACCTACCACGCGCCCGATGCCGCGCGGCTGATCGCGGGTTGAACCAGGCGCCAGAGTCGAAAGAGGGCGCCGCGCCGCGCCGGATCGGCGTGTGGGGTGCTGCGTTCATCGCCTTCAACGGCGCGGTCGGCGCTGGGATATTTGGGCTTCCCGGCAAGCTGGATGAGGCCGTGGGCTCGTTCGCCCCGTGGCTGCTGCTGCTTGCCGGCGGCGCGGTGATGCTGGTCGCCTTGTGCCTCGCCGACCTGGCCGCGCGCTTCGACCGATCGGGCGGTCCGCAGCTCTACGTCACCAAAGCGTTCGGCCCGTTCGCCGGCTTCCAGGCCGGTTGGCTGATCTATTCCTCGCGCATCGCCGCCACCGCCGCCAACGCCACGGTTCTCGCCGCTTATTCGATCGCCCTGTGGCCGGCGCTGGACGAGGGACTGGTCGCCGCCGCCGCGATTGTCATCGTCACCGGGATCAACCTGCTCCACCTCCACCGCGTCGCCGCCGGCCTCGGCCTGTTCGCGATGCTCAAGCTGGTGCCGATCCTGGCGCTGGTCGTCGCTGGAATCGGCTATTCCAGTCCCGACGTGACCTTGCCGGAGTTCGGCGCGGTCGAAGGAGTCGCGCTGGCCGCGCTCTACGCCTTCGTCGGGTTCGAGGCCGCGTCGATCCCGGCCGGCGAGACCCGCAATCCGCGCCGCGCCATCCCGATTGCCTTGCTCGGCACGGTCGCGCTGATCACGTTGACCTACGTCCTGGTGCAATTGGCCTATCATGCTGCGGGGATCGGAGGCAGCGAACGCCCACTCGCCGACCTCGCCGCGCTCCGGCTCGGGCCGTGGGGGGCGACCCTGGTCGCGGTCACGGCCATCGTCTCGGTGTTCGCCAATATCACCAGCGCGGTCGCCGCAACCCCGCGCCTGACCGCGGCGCTGGCCGACGAACGCCGCTTGCCCGCGTGGTTCGGCAGGCGATCCATCGCGACCGCCGCGCCGATCGTCTCGATCCTGGTCTATGGCGCGCTGGCACTGGTCTTCGCCGCCAGCGGCACCTTCATCTTCCTCGCGGTGGTCAGCTCGCTCGCCCGATTGTTCGTCTATGCCGCGTCCGCGGCGGCAGTGACCGCGTTCGATCGCCGCGACGGGCGCATTCGCCCGGTCATGGGGATCGCCGTTCCCGTCGTCGTATTGATGCTGTGCGGCTGGGCGGCTTCGCAATCGAGTGGCAAGGAATGGGCGACGCTCGCCGCCTTCGTCGCCACTGGCACTATGCTCTATTACATTGCATCGAGGCGGCCATGATTATCGCCATCACCGACCGCCTGATCCTGCGCGACTGGACGCCGCAGGATCGGGTCACCTTCATGCAGCATCTCAACAGCCCGGCGGTGATGCGCTGGCTCGGTGGGGTGCAGGATGACGCCACCTATGCCGCCGCGTTCGAGCGGCTCGACGGCTATGCCCGCGATTACGGTCACACCTTCTGGATCGTCGAGCGCAAGGCCGACCGCGAACTGCTCGGTTTCTGCGGACTAAAGCGCGTCAATTCCGAAGGTGCCAGGAACCCCGGCGACATGGAAGTCGGCTGGCGCTTGCGTGAGGATGCCTGGGGGCAGGGCTATGCCAAGGAAGCCGCCATCGCCAGCCTCGACCTCGCCTTCGGCCGCTTCGCCGCCCCGCACGTCGTCGCCTTCACCGTCGCCGGAAACATCGGCAGCTGGGGGTTGATGGAGCGGCTCGGGATGATCCGTCGCCCCGACCTCGATTATCACGATCCGCGCTTTGGGCCCGATCTCAACCCGACCATCACCTATGCGATCGACGCCGCTGACTGGGCGAACAGGAAATCGCCGCCGGGCACAAAGTAAGTGCCTCGTTAACCAAGTGATTCTAAGCCGGGCGCATGACCCAGGCAATTCTTCTCAATACGATTCGCAGCCTGCCGTTCGGACGGCGGCAATGGTTTCTCGCAACGATCTTCACCAGTGCATTCCTGCTGTTCATGGTTCAGCCGATGGTGGCGCGCATGGCGTTGCCCCGGGTCGGCGGCGCGCCATCGGTGTGGAATTCGGCGATGCTGGTTTATCAGGCGCTGTTGCTGGCTGGCTATGCCTACGCCCACGCGCTTGGTCGATTGTCGCCGCGAGTCCAGGCGCGGGTGCATGTCGGATTGCTGATCGCCGCGGCGTTGACGCTTCCGCTCGGTCTGCTCGACTGGACGCCGCCGGCTGACGCCAACGGCTTCGTGTGGGTTCCGTGGCTCTTCCTGGCCAGTATCGGGCCGTTGTTCTTCGTGATTTCGGCGCACGCGCCATTGCTCCAGCGCTGGTATGCGCTGTCGGGGTGCGGTGATCCCTATCCCCTCTATGCAGCCTCCAATTTCGGCAGCTTTCTTGGATTGCTCGCCTATCCCTTGCTGGTCGAGCCATTCATTCCGGTCGGCGCACAGAGCATGGGCTGGTCGTGGGTCTTCGGGTTGCTCGCCTTGCTCGTGATCGGTGCCACCGCGCGCCTGCCCAAAGCCCGGGCTCAGCAAGCGACGGCGATCGGACCGGCACCGACCTGGCGGCGGATGGCCTATTGGGCGTTGCTGGCCGCGGTGCCGTCGGGTTTGATCATGTCGACCACGCTGCATCTGACGACCGACATCGTTGCGATGCCGTTGCTTTGGGTCATGCCACTTGGCCTGTACCTGCTCAGCTTTTCGCTAGCTTTCGCCGAGCGCCGCGATGGTGCGGCGGCGGCGGGTCGGGCAGCGCCGATCGTCCTGCTGATTTGCGCCTGCGGGGTCGCTGTAGACAGCGTCGCTTACCCCTTTTTGTTGATGGCTGCGGCCCTGGCGGGTCTGTTCTTGATTTCGGTATCTCTTCACGCCCGCTTGTTCGACGATCGGCCCGAAGCCGGCCAGCTGACCCTATTCTATCTGGTGATGTCGGTCGGCGGCGCGCTTGGTGGCCTGTTTTCCGCGTTGATCGCGCCGCAACTGTTTGACTGGACGTACGAGCACCCGCTGCTGCTGCTGGCCGCGGCGGCCTTGCTTCCGATGATCAGTCCGTTTGCTCGGCTGGCCAGGAATAGCGATTCTTCCGTCGCTTCGCCGGTCACGGTCAAGCTGATCGTCCTCGGGATCGCCGCGACTGTCGCCGGCACGTCTATCTCGGGGGCCGATCTCCCGGCATTGCTCGTCCTGGTGGTGGTCGGGGTCGCGTCGATCGGTCGCCGACTTCCGTATCTGGTGGCGGTGGCGGGGATCATGCTGGTTGCCGGCGGGGTCGAAAAGCTCGCGCTCAGCAGCATCCCGGGCAAGATGACACGCAGCTATTTCGGGATTTACGCGATCCGGCCCGGTGACAATAATTCCCGCCAATTGGTCCACGGCACGACCTCTCATGGGATCCAGAATCTCGGCTCGCCCGAGCGTCAGCGCACCGCCACCGCTTATTTTGCACCGCGTTCGGGCATCGGCCAGGCAATGCTCGCCAAGCAGCAGATGTTTCCCGACGCGCGTGTAGCGGTGGTCGGGCTGGGTGCCGGAACGCTGGCCTGCTACGCCCGCCCGGGCGAGCAATGGCGCTTCTACGAGATCGATCCTGCAATCGTCGCCATTGCCGAGGATGAGCGCCGCTTCACCTTCCTGTCGCGTTGCCTGCCGGGGGTCGAGACCAAAGTCGGCGACGCGCGGCTGACCTTGTCCGCCGATTTACCCGCGTCGGCGGAAATGTTGGTGATCGATGCCTTCTCGTCGGATTCGGTGCCGATGCACCTGCTGACCCGCGAGGCATTCCAGCTCTACCGCCGCAAGCTCGTGCCTGGCGGGCTGCTGATGGTTCACATCTCCAATCGCTATCTCGACCTGATGCCGGTGGTGGGCGGGGCGACCGAGGACGGATGGGTCGCAATGAGCCGGCTCTACGTGCCGGGTGAGGCCGAGCGGCGCGACAATGCCACTGCGTCGCAATGGATCGCACTGTCGGACAATCCCGCGACGCTCGCTGCGCTCGACCGGGCGGCCGGGCCGGGGCAGTGGCGTCCGTTGGTCGCAAAAACCGGCTTCGTTCCGTGGACCGACGATCGTGCGTCGATCCTGCCGCTGATCAAATGGGAACGCTGAGCCTCGTCTAGCGGGCCAGCCGCGTCGTCAACTGGTCGACCACCGCCGATTGTCGCCCGGTCACCGTGCGCAATTCGGTCGACGCAGCCTCGATCGCGTCCTGGTCGCCGGCGGTCAACCCGCCACCGCTCTGGACCCGGACCGCCGCAAGTTCGTCGATGTCGGCCACGGCGCGAGTGGTCCTCGCCCGCGCGCCCTCGAGCCCCGACAAGGCTTCCTGCGCGATGATCCAGCTTTCCGACTGCGCCGGACCCGCGGCCTCGGCCAGCGACTGCGCGCGACCGATCTCGGCCTCGAACGCAACCGCGCCGGCCTTGCCCTCGGCTACCAGCGCCGCCAACCGGCTGGCCAGCGCCGGATCGGCCGGGCCGGGGACGGGGTTGGACGCGATCGGGATCCGGGGGTCGATCGCCTCCGCCGGACGCCGCGCCAGCGATGGCTCGTTGACGGTCGAGGGGGCGCAGGCGGCCAGTGCGATTGCGATCGGGCCAGACGCGAGCAGGGGGACAAACATTCTCATCGTGGCACGGGTGTAGGGCGGCCCGCGCGGCTAGGCAACGCGGTCGGTTTTTGGGGACGGGGAGGGGTTGCGCGGGTTCCACCTTCCCCCTAATGCACCCCCACCGCGCGCCCGTAGCTCAGCTGGATAGAGCATCAGACTACGAATCTGAGGGTCGGACGTTCGAATCGTTCCGGGCGCGCCAATTTCCTTTTGCGATCCTTCACTGCGTTCGGCAGTAGGAGACATAGGCCGGGCAGCGATAGGTTGCGCGGCCCGGCACGTAGGCGATTCCGTGGCGGATCGCTTGATCATTCCGCCGGGCGTCCTGGCTTTGAGGATGCAGACCGAAGCTGCAGCCGAACAATCGCGATCCGGCCACCATGCCCAGATCGCGCACCGATTCCTCGCGCCCGCCGCACGCCTGGCTGAGCGCGACCAGCGATTGCTTGTTGAGACCGGTCCCGGCCCCGCCCAATTTGGCGTAGGTCATCTGCAATGGTCCCTCGCAGCGCCAATTGCCGAACTGGCTCTGCCCGTCGGATGACTTGAGGTCGCACACCACCACCGCTTCGCGCCATTCGACCTTGCGTTCCCGGTCGCTCTTGGTCTGCATCCGTTCGACCAGGCGCTGATGATCCTCCACCTCCTGACGATATAGCCGTTGTCGTTCGGCGACCGCGGCCGCCTCCTGGCGGTGCCGGGCCATGTCCTGATCGTGCGAGTCCAATTGCTGCTTCGCGGCCTGCTTGCTGGCGCCGTGCCGCGCGGCGGTATCCGCCTTGATTCGCTCGATCTCGGCAAGCCGCTGGTTGTAGGCATCGAGTTCGCGCTGATACTTCAGCTGGTTCGGCGTCGGGCCCTTGATCGCCGGGGCGGGCGCAGGCGTCGGCGCCGAAGGCGCTTTGGCAGTGCGTGGCTTGGCCGGAGTCGAGCTGACGCGCCGGTCCCCCGGATATCTCGTCGGATAGGATCCGCTCCATCCAGTGTACAACATCTTGTCGACGGTCGTGCCGGCGGGCTTGGGATACCAGCTGTAACTGGGATACTGGTGGCACGCAGAATTGTTGGTGAAGCGACTGATCGATTTGCCGTACGCCTCGAACTCCTGCCCGATTTTCGCCAATGTCGCGGGGTCGTTCGGCACCCAGATCAATTCGCTAATGGCACTGCGCCCGTCACCCAGGTTGAGCTGGCAAACCACGGCTTCGATCGTGACTGGCCGGGACACTTCCTCGCCCGGGCGACTCACGACGATCTGGGCGCTGGCGACGGACGCGGCGACGAATGGCAACAGATAAATGACACGCATGTCCGACCCCCTGGCCTGCCCAAGTTGCGCGATATTGTTGCCAGTGGTCAAGCCGTCAGTATTGACGCGATTGAGTTCAGGCAGTCAGCGCGGTCGGTACGCTTGCTTCGGCACGGCTGGCGAAATCCTGGGCCAGTTTGGCGTGCCAGTCGCGTGCCTGGGCCGTTACCGCGCGTCGGGCCGCGGTCCGCTCTTCGGCGGCGCGGCGTTGGTAATAGCGCAGGTTCGACTCCATGTTCGCCTCTCCCCAGGACGGCACGAAGGTGCGACTCATGCCCTAACATATAGTTAATATCCACAGACTAATTTCGCATTGGTAACGACCACCATGAATCCGCTTTGCGATTCATTAAACCTGCGTTATTTTACAAATCGCTATGCGAAACGAATTTGCTCTTTCGGTGGCGCTTGCCGGACTGGTCGCGACGGCACCAGCGCTCGCCGGCGCGTCGAGTTTCGCGGTGGTCAATGCTGCCGGCGCCGATATTTCCTCATTATCGATTCGCCGAGTCGGCAGCGCTCAATGGCTGTCACTGGACGTCGCCGCCGCGTTCGGCAAATCCGCGCCGGTCAGGTTTGCCGATGATGATTGCGCATTCGATCTGCGCGCCACGCTCGCCAACGGTACCACGGTCACCTGGACCGGGGTCAATCTGTGTGACGTGAAGCTCGTGACCTTACGCCGAAATGCAGCGGGTCTCGTCTGGGTCGACTACGACTGATTCGGCGGCGCGGAGCCGCCACGCGGGCCGGCTCGGGCTGCTTTTCCTCAGGTCGCACCGAATCGAGCAATTTCGCGCCCGCGACAAACACCACGCCGGTGGCCAGCGCGGCGAACACCCAGCCCATGTTTCCAGGATAGACTTCCAGATAGTGACGGCCGCGTTCGACCGCGCCCATGGCGATTGCAAAAATGACCAGATACGCCTCGAAGCGGGTCTTGATCGTGAACAGTCTGGCGATACGCTTACCCATCGTCATGGTTAAGCAAACGCCGTGCCATCCCCGCAGTTCCGCCAAAAAAAGGTTAAGGAATTAATATATTGTTAACTTTTCCGACAGTCAGGCAAGCTCGGGTAAGGACAAGGTTTCGAGCAGGAACGTCTTCGCCCGCTCGATATCGGCGATGAGGGATGTAACCTTGAGGTCGCCCGCCGCAATCTCGTCCGGCCAATGCGCCGCGATGGTCGCTCCGATCCGATCCAGTTTCGCTTCGTCGACCAGGAATCGCGGATCGACCGATGCCGGATCGCACGCCACGCGCAATCGCAGGCAGGCCGGCCCACCGCCATTGGCCATCGACTGGCGGACGTCGACCACTTCGACCCGGCGGATCGCGCCGTTCGACGTCAGGTGGCGCTCGATCCACGCCCACACCGACGGGGTCTCGCGCGCTTCCTCGGGCACGATCAATGTCGCAGCGCCGTCGGGCGTGGTCACCAGCTGGGCATTGAACAGGTAGGATTTGATCGCGTCAGCCAGCGGTACCTCGGCGTCCGGCACCTCGACGATCTCCGCGTCGGGCATCAGTCTGGCGATCGCGGAATAAGTGCCACCACGATCCGCGAATGCCTTTTCATGCGCGAACAGCACTCGCTCGTTGGCAACCGCGACCACGTCATTGTGAAACGCCCCCGCGGCAATCGCTTCCTCGGATTGCTCGATGAACAGGACGCGCGCCGGATCCAGCCGATGAACCCGCGCGATCGCCTTCGATGCTTCGATATGCTGGCGGGCAGGGAAGGGGCCGCCAGTTCGCCCATAGACGAACAGCTCGATCCCCGGCTCGCCGTGCCCGGCAGTCAGTCGCATGTGATTGGCCGCGCCTTCGTCACCAAAGGCGGGCGGTACCGGCCCGTGCACCGCGAACGCCGGGTCGGCGAATGCCAGTTGCAATTGGGCCAGCGTCGCCGCCCATTCGTGACTGCGATGCGGCATGGTGCGCAGGTTCGCGACCGTCAGGTGGCAGCGGCCGTCGCTGGTGTCGGGCGCGGGCGAAACCGTTGCCGCATTGGCCGCCCACATCGCCGACGCGCTCATCGCATTGGCGGCAAGCTCGGGCCCGGCATCCTGATAGGTCGTGCCAAGCGCCGCCAGCCAATCGCGCGCCGGGCGTGGCTGCGGGACGAACACGCCCTGCACCAGCCCGAGCGCGAGATTAATGCGCATCTTGTCGAGCCCCTGCAGCGCCGCCGCGCGCGGTCGCGACACGTCGCCCGCATTGCGCATCGCGGCGAGGTTGCCGAAGCTCAGGCCGGCATAATTATGGCTCGGCCCGATAATCCCGTCGAAATTGACCTCGACGATCCGGGCGTCTCGGCTAGTCATCAACGCAGCGTCGCAAGCACATTGTCGCCGTGGTCGAGACGCAGTTTTTCCGCCACCTCATCGTCGAACCAGATGCTCCCGTCGTCGCCGCTCAATGCCTGGCCATAGCAGGCCACGAACCGGCCCAACCGTCCGCTCGCAAGCATCATCGTCACCAGCTTCGCGCCCGCCGGCGGAGCTCCGGCATAGCGCAGCCACTGGCTTTGCTCGATCGTCCTGATCTTGTCGGTGGCGGCGGTGACCGTCGGCCCGCCATCGAAAATATCGATGTAGCAATCATAATCGAAACCTTCGGCCTCGAGCATCCGCAATGCCGCGCGACCGGTGGGGTGGGGCTGGCCCATCACCGATTTCGCGCTGTCGGGCAGCATCGCGACATAGATTGGCGTCTTGGGCATCAGGTCGGCGATAAATTGCGTGCCATGGACCGCGTTGAATTCATCGGCCTCGGGGAAGTTCATCCCGAAAAATCTCCCGGCCAGCGCGTCCCAGAATGGCGAATGCCCGGCCTGGTCCATCACCCCGCGAAGCTCGGCCAGCACCCGCGGCCCGAACCGCGGCCGGTGCTGCTTGATGAACAGGTAGCGCGACCGGGCGAGCAGCATCCCCAGCCCCCCGGCGCGTTCCTGCGGGTGGAGGAACAGCCCGCCGACTTCGGACGACCCTTCAAGGTCGGTGCACAGCGACAAAGTCTGGTTGCGGAAAATGCGGCCCAGCGCCTCGCTCTTCTGGGTCAATGTCGAGAGGCGATAACTGTAAAACGGCACATCGTTACCGACTTTGCCGAATACCTGGCAGGTGCCGCGGATCGCCTTGGTCGCGACATTCTCGAGCACGAACAGGAACAGATCGTCGTCCTGATTCTCCCCGTCGCGATCGAACCCGGCCTGCGATTTCGCCAGCTTAGCCTCAAGCGTCGCCTTGTCCGCCGGCAAATTGGTGAAGCCGCCGCCGGTCAATTTGCTCAGGTCATACAGCGCGCCAAGATCGTCGGGCGTTGCGGCGCGGATCCGGAAGCTCATCGCGTTTCCCCCGCCAGCCGCAAAATCGTCAGCGCCGACAATGCGGCCCGCTCCCCCAATGACTCGACGATCAGAAATTCCTCCATCGAATGAATGCTCCCCCCGCGCGCGCCCATCGTGTCGATCACCGGCACGCCGCACGCCGCGATATTGTTGCCGTCGCATACCCCGCCGGTCGATTTCCAGCCGATGTCCTGGCCCAAATCGGCGCCCGCCTGGCGAACGATCCCGAACAATTGCTCGAGCCCCGGGGTCATCGGCTTGGGCGGCCGCGCGAAATGGCCATGGACGTCGATCGCAACGTCATGAAGCGCCGCAACCTCGGCCACTGCTGCGTCGATGAGCCCCTGTGCCCGCGCCTGGTCCTCGACCGTCGCGGGGCGCAGATTGACCCGCAGGACCGCCAGGTCGGGCACCACATTGTTCGGGCTCCCGCCGTCGATCCGCGCCGGATTGACCGTCAGGCCGGGCCCGACTGCGGCCTTCATCCGAAGCGCCAGATCCGCCGCCGCGATCAGCGCATTGCGCCCGTCCTCGGGATTGCGCCCGGCGTGCGCGGATCGGCCACGCACCGTGAAACTGAAGTTGCCGCTCCCTGGCCGCGCGCCCGCCATCGTTCCGTCTGGCAGGGCGGACGGCTCATAAGTCAGCGCGGCTCGCTTGCCCCGCGCCGCCTGCACCAGCAACGCCGCCGACGCGAGGCTCCCGACTTCCTCGTCCGAATTGATCACCACTTCATAGCCGATGCGCTCGGCCAGCGGGCTCGCCTCGACCGCCCGAAGCGCCGCCAGCATCACCGCGATTCCGCTTTTCATGTCGGCCACGCCCGGCCCGCCGAGCGTCCCCGCATCGAGCCAGGTCAGCGCCTGGAATGGATGGTCGACGGCAAACACCGTATCCATATGCCCGGTCAGCAGGATTTGCAGTGGAGCCGAGGGGCGCACCGTCAGATGCAGATGCTGGCCATGGGCAAGCTCATGCTTCCGACCGGCGGTATCCACCGCGTCTACCGGCACCGGATCGACCAGCCGCACTTCGCCCTGCAACACTGAAAACGCATCCCCGATCAGTCCGGCGACCTCGGCCAGCCCGACCAGGTTGCGCGACCCCGAATTGACCGCCGCCCATGCCTCTACCTGACCCAGCATCGCCGCTTGCGCCGCCACCGCCGTATCCACGCAATCGCGTTCTTGTGAGTTCAGCCCCGTCATCGAGCCGCTGCCTAGCGCGGGGGCGGGCCTAAAGCCACTCCCCAAACCCCGACACGATGGCGCGATACATGTCGCGCTTGAACGGCACGATCAGCTCGGGAAGGTGCGCCGGCTCGACCCATTTCCAGTCGTTGAACTCGGGATTTTTGGTGGCAATGTCGACATCCTGGTCGTTCCCCAGGAACCGCATCAGGAACCAGTCCTGATCCTGGCCCCGCCACTTGCCCTTCCACAATTTCCCCGCCAGCTCGAGCGGCAGATCGTAGCGCAAGCGCTGCGGATGACAGGCGACCTGCTCGACCAGGTGGGCGGCGATCCCCGTCTCTTCCTCCAGCTCGCGAAATGCGGTGGCGAGCGGTTCCTCGCCCTTGTCGATCCCGCCTTGCGGCATCTGCCATGCCTCGTCCGTATTATCGATACGCTTGCCGACCCACACGCGGCCTTCGCCATTGATCAGCATCACGCCGACCCCGCGGCGATAAAGATGGTCGTCGGACATGGCGTTGCTACTGCCTTGCCGCCGCCGCGCTGTGAAGTCTCATTCCTTGATATCAGCGACCCGTCGAGTCAGGTCCTTGGTGGTATTTTCATAGGGAATCAGATTCGTCAGCAGTGCCGCCTGCGCGGCCATGTGCCATTGCAAATCCTCTGACAGTTCTGGGTGGCTGCGCAGGATCGCCGCCGCGGTGGCCGCGACATTCGGCGCGATCTTCAGGTCGCAGCTCGCCGGCAAAACGAAGAACAGGGGCTTTTGCGGATGCGGATAATCGCCACACTTGGCGCGAATGTCGTCCTGGATCTCGACCGGGATCAACCGGCGCACGCCCGGCCGGTAAGGCGTGTTGACGGCGGGCACGTCGAATTGGGTGTAATCGGCCGACATCAGGAATGACAGGTCGTTGCGGATCGCGAGATCGTCGATCCGCCGCAGCTGGTCCGCCCCAAGCACAGTGGCCCAGGTCGATCCATTGGTCCCCAGGCCGAGCACCTGGCTTGCCTGATAGGCGGCGATGACAAAAGCCTGATCGCTGACCTTGGGGTCGCCGCGCCAGCCTGCAAATGCGGTCGTCGCATAGCGCCTGGTAATCGCATAATAAGCGCGCGCGCTATCGTAATAATCGGTCAGCGATTGCAAATTGGGCTTCAGCTGCGCCAGCATGCGCTGCGTCTCGCGCTTCTCGAGCCGCTCGGCGTTCCAGTTCGACACCTGCGTGCCGACGAATACGCCAGCGACCACGATCGCAAATTCGATCCCGATCGCAAACCAGTTCTGGCCGCGCAGATTCGCGGCGAAGCGTTTGTAGATCATCCGTCGATTCGCCCGCTCAGGTCTGTGGCATAGTCACGCAAATTGTCGATATTCTGCACTTGGGTTGCGATTTTCGCCCGATGCCAGTTGAGTTCGTTAACCAGGTCGGGGCGCGCTCGCAGTGCTGCCGCCGTGCGCGCCGCCCCGGCGGGTTCGAGGCGAAGATCGCATGACGCTGGAAGGATCAGGATTCCGCCGGGCGCTGCAATATCGCCGCAATGCTTCCGGATCGCGCTTTGCTGATCGTCGGGGATCACCTTGCGCACTTCTTCGCGATAACGGGACATGACGGCGGTCAGATTGACCAGGCCATAGTCAAAGGTCATCAGCTGCCGCAGGCTTCGCCGCAAGGCGAGGTCTTCAATGTTGCGCAAATTGTCCGCACCGAAAATTTCCGCCCAGACCGCGCTGTTGGTGCCGACCCCATTGATCTGGCTGGCTTGGTAGGCGGCAATGACGAAGTCGGAGTCGCTGACTGCGGGTTCGCTGCTCCAGCCGGCCAGCGCCCGTGCCGCGAAGCGTCCGCTCACATCATAATAAGTGTCCATGCTGTCGAGGTCTTTGAGAACCACCGTCAACTCGGTGTCGAGCTGCGACAGCAATCTGCCGGTTTCCTGTTTCGCCTGCCGCTCCAGGTTCCAGTTGGCGGCGAGGATGGCGAAGAACACGCCCAACACCACCAACACGAACTCGACCACGATCGCGGTCCAGTTCTGGGCGCGCAGGTTGGCGGTAAGGCGCCGCAGGATCACGCCGCGGTCGCGCCGCGTTCGCCCGTCTCGACGACCATCCGGGATTGCGGTTCCATCGGTCGCTTCTGGCGCGCGCCATCCCGCCATTGCAGGGTGATTTCGCACAAGATCATTGGCCCGACCCACGAGAGCCAGGAAAAAGCCTCGCCATTGCCAAGGTCGCCTAGCTGCGGAACGCGGGAGCCGAGGCGGCAGAAGACGAAGGCCCAGACGAGTACATAGGAGCGGATCATCCAGTCACGATGCGAATTGAAGCGGCGATTGCGCACTGCGCGCCAGCCCAACCCGGCAAACGCGAGCCAGGTCAGCGAAAGCATCGCTAACGACACCGATATGTTGGTCAGGATCGGGCTTTCGGCGGGCTTGTGGAACGGCATCAGGGTGACGGTCAGAGCACTCAGCGTTCCAACGGCGCCGAACGCGAGATAGGCCTGCCCTACGCGTCGGTGGATCGAGAAGGCGTTTACCCGACTGGCCAGGTACAGATTGGCCGCCCCGAGCAGCAGCATCGCCGTGCCGCCGGTCATGTGGAGAAATGTCAGCCAGAAATGTTCCGGGTGATCGGCGACGTTGGACAGGCTGGCGACGGGCCAGGCGATCAACCACCAGGCGGGAACGCTGCTTAGCAGGGCCGCCGCGAGCAGCATTCCATAGCCACTGCGCCAGAAAGAGTTGCTGGTGTCGGTCGCCTGCCGATGTTGTGTCACGCCCGCCCCCGTTCGCTCCGCGCCGAAAGGTTTGCCCTTTTCCCGCACGGCGTCAAGAATATCCCCGCTCTCGGCCAAGTAACGAAGGAGGTGGCGAACCTTGGGTCAGGGTCGTAAAGAAGGGTTGACCACCAATCGCAGGACAATCGTTTATGGCCTCGGCTACTCACTTCATTACCGACGCCGAAGCCGCCGCCCACCCGCCGTTGGAGGCAATGGTGGTACGCTTTGCCGGCGATAGCGGCGACGGCATGCAGCTGACCGGGGGGCAGTTCACGCTGTCCACCGCGCTGGCCGGCAACGATCTGTCGACCTTTCCGGATTTCCCGGCCGAAATCCGCGCGCCGCAGGGCACGACGTTCGGTGTCTCGGCCTTCCAGATCAATTTCGGTTCGACCGCGATCGATACCGCCGGCGACCAGCCCGACGTGTTGGTGGCGATGAACCCCGCGGCGCTCAAGACGAACGTCAAAAGTCTTCGCGACGGTGGGCTGATCATCGCCGACGAGGGCGAGTTCGGCCCGCGCAACCTCGCCAAGGCGGGCTATGATGCCAACCCGCTGGAGGATGACAGCCTCGCCCGCTGGCAATTGGTCAAGTTCAACATTTCGCAGCTCACCCTCGACGCGGTCAAGCCGTTCGGCCTCGGCAACAAGGAGGCGCTGCGCTGCAAGAATATGTGGACGCTCGGGCTCGCGCTGTGGATGTTCGACCGCGACCGCGCGCCGATCGTCAATTGGCTCAAGACCAAGTTCGCCAAGATGCCCAAGCTGGCCGAAGCCAATATCGCCGCGCTCAACGCCGGCCATGCTTATGGCGAAACGGTCGAGATCGGCGGCCAGGTGCGCCAGCATCACATCGCCGCGGCCCCCGCGGAACCGGGCCTGTACCGCACCGTCACCGGCGCCGAATCGCTCTCGATCGGGCTGGTCGCTGGGGCGCAGCTCGCCGGCCTCAAGATGTTCTTCGGTGGCTATCCGATCACGCCCGCCTCCGCGATCTTGCACCACCTCAGCCGCCTCAAGGAATATGGCATCACCACCTTCCAGGCGGAGGACGAGATCGCCGCCATCTGCGCCGCGCTTGGCGCAAGTTACGCCGGCCAGCTCGGCGTGACCTCCTCCTCGGGTCCCGGGATCGCGCTCAAGGGCGAGGCGATGGGCCTTGCGGTGATGACCGAAATGCCGCTCGTGATCGTCAATTCGCAGCGCGGCGGACCGTCCACCGGCCTTCCGACCAAGACCGAGCAGAGCGATCTTTACCAGGCGGTCTATGGCCGCAACGGCGATGCGCCGATCCCGGTGATCGCCGCCGCGTCGCCAGCCGACGCGTTCGACTGCGCGATTGAGGCGGTGCGCATCGCAACCCGCTACATGACCCCCGTGCTGCTGCTCACTGACGGTTACATCGCCAATGCCGCCGAGCCGTGGAAGGTGCCCGACATGTCGGATTACGCGCCATTCCCGGTGACCTTCGCGCCAAGCCAGGAGCCGGGCACCCCGGTGCTGCCGTTCGCCCGCAACGACGAGCTTGCCCGTCCGTGGATCCGTCCCGGCACCCCCGGCCTTGAGCACCGTATCGGCGGGATCGAGAAGCAGCCCGGCACCGGCAACATCGATTATTCGTCCGAAGCCCATGCCGAAATGACCCGCATCCGCGTGGCGAAAGTGGCCGGAATCGCCGACTCGATTCCCGATCAGGCGGTCGCGCTCGGCAATGCCACGGGCAAGCTCGCGATTGTCGGCTGGGGCTCGACCTACGGCCCGATCCACCAGGCGGTGCGCCGTGCCCGGCTGCGCGGCGTGGACGTCAGCCACATCCACATCCGCCACATCGCGCCGATGCCCAAAAATATGGCTGTCCTATTGCAGGGCTTTGAGCATATCCTGGTGCCGGAGATGAATACCGGCCAATTGAAGACCATCTTGCGCGACCAGTTTCTCGTTGACGCGAGGCCGCTCAACAAGGTCTCGGGCCAGCCCTTCACGATTGCAGAAATAACGGCCGCGATCGACGGCATCGTGGATCGCGAAAGTAAGTCAACCGAGTCAACTTCGGCCGCATCATGAAGCCGATCAGCGCCTTTCCATACATCGCGATGCTGGTCATCGTCGTCACGCTCATCCTCATGTTCGGCGGATATTTTCAATGAACGAAGTCACCGCGATCCCGACCACCACCGCCAAGGATTGGGCGTCCGACCAGGAAGTCCGCTGGTGTCCCGGCTGCGGCGACTATGCCGTGCTCAAGGCCGTCCAGCGCACCATGCCCGACCTCGGCACGCTCCGCGAAAAAACCGTGTTCATTTCGGGCATCGGCTGCTCCAGCCGCTTCCCCTATTACATGGCGAGCTACGGCTTCCACACTATCCACGGCCGCGCCTGCGCCGTCGCCACCGGGGTCAAGCTCGCCAACCCGGAACTCGACGTGTGGATCATCACCGGCGACGGCGACGCGCTTTCGATCGGCGGCAACCACACGATGCATTTGCTCCGCCGCAATCTCGATTGCCAGCTGCTGCTGTTCAACAACGAGATTTACGGCCTGACCAAGGGCCAATATTCGCCGACCAGCCGCATCGGCACCCGCTCGCCCTCGACCCCGTTCGGCTCGGTCGATCGCCCTGCCAGTCCATGCGCCTTCGCCCTCGGCTCCGGCGCGCGCTTCGTCGCCCGCGGGATCGATGTACACAAGTCGCTGCCCGACGTTCTGAAAGCCGCCCACGCCCACCGCGGCGCGAGCTTTGTCGAGATCTTCCAGAATTGCGTGGTCTACAATGACGACGTGTTTGCCGCCTTCACCGATCGTTCGGTTGCCGCCGACAAGCAATTGTGGCTCAAGGCGGGTGAGAAGATGTTGTTCGCCGGCGGTGCCAAGGGGATCGCGCTCGACGTCGCCAATCTGACACTCAAGGTGGTCGACGGCGACAGCGAAGAAGTCATCACCCACGACCCCAAGAATCGCGGTGTCGCTCACATGCTGGTCGAAATGCCCGAGGCCGGTTTCCCGGTCGCCTTGGGGGTTCTATACGACGACCCCCGCCCGACCTTCGACAGCGCGGTGACCGAGCAGAATGAAGCCATCGCCCACGGCAAGACTGCCAACCTCCAGAGCCTCGTCGCCAAGGGCCAGACCTGGCAGGTCGAAAAGGAACCGCGGGCCGAATAGGTCTGGCGTTGCGGGATGGACAATTTCACCCACAGTCTCGCGGGCTGGGCGCTCGGCCAGGCTGGCCTGAAGACGAAGAGCCGCAAGGGCCTCGCCGCGCTGATCCTCGGCGCCAACATGCCCGATATCGACGTGTTCTTCGGCTGGGTGCCGTGGGAGCCGCTGGCGATTCACCGCGGCTTCACCCACGGGCTGGTCGGCGGGGTGCTGATCATGCCGCCGGTGCTCGCGGGCCTGCTGTGGCTGGTCGATCGCTGGCAGGTGAAGCGCGGCGCGAACTTTAGCAGCGGACTGGAAATGCATTTCGGCTGGCTCCTCGCGCTGTGCTACATCGGCGCCATCACCCATCCGTTGCTCGACCTGCAGACCACTTATTCCGTCCAATTGCTCTCGCCGTTCAGCAACGCCTGGTACCATGCCGACAGCCTGTTCATCATCGACGTCTGGCTGTGGACCCTGATCGCCGGGTCGATCGCCTGGAGCCGTTGGCGCGAAAAGCGGGGCCGAACATGGCGATGGCCGGTTCAGGGCGCGATTGCCGCGACGGTGACCTACATCGCCTTCAACTTGGGGCTTAGCCAGACCGCGACCGAGACGGTCCAGCGTCGCCATCCGCTAGCCACCGCCATCTTCGCCTCGCCGCCGCCCGTCTGGTCGTGGAACCGCTCGATGAGCTGGCGCGAGGGCCGGCTGATCGGGCACGCCGAGTACGAGCCGTTCGGGCGCGGCCTGCTTCCCGGTTCGCCGCTCCAGGCCGACGGAATGGACGATCCCCTCGTTCGCCGCGCGATCAAGCAGGATCCGGAATTCGACAGCTTCCTGCGCTGGGCGGTGCTTCCGATCGCCGACGTCGAACGCGGCCGCTGCAGGGCCAAGGTGGCGATCGGGGACGCGCGCTATAGCTTTGGCTCGCGCCGTTCGCGGCTTGGCAGGGAAGTCATCGTGCCGCTCGATGGACCCGGCTGTTGAGCGCGCCGACCATCCTGTGGCTACGCCGTGACCTGCGCCTTGCCGATCAGGCCGCGCTGGTCGCCGCGGTGGGGGAGGGGGCGGTGGTCCCGGTTTACATCCTCGACGACGAGACGCCGAAGCACCGCCGGATGGGCGCCGCCTCGCGCTGGTGGCTTCATTACAGCCTGACGTCGCTCGGCAATGCTTTGGAGGCAAAGGGATCGCGGCTGATCCTTCGCAAAGGCAAGTCGGACGAAGTGCTGGCGGCGCTGGCGAAGGAAGTCGGCGCCACCCGCGTCCACGCGCTCCATCATTACGAACCGTGGTGGCTTAACGCCGAGCGCGCGGTGGCCGAGAAGCTCGACCTCGTGCTCCACGACGGCAATTATCTCACCCCCGCAGGCAGCGTCACCACCGGCGCGGGGCAGCCCTACAAGATTTTTACGCCTTTCTGGCGCGCGCTGCGGGATCGCCTGCCACCCGCCGATCCCTTGCCCGTCCCGCGCCACATCGACCCACCCGCCAAATGGCCCAAGTCGAACACGCTCGCCGATTGGGGACTGCTCCCGACCAGCCCTGACTGGGTGACCGGTTTCGGCAAGGAATGGACTCCGGGCGAAGCGGGGGCACTCGACCGCCTCGACGATTTCGCTGACCATGCCGCGCGCTACGATGCGGAGCGCAACCTGCCGTCGATCGAGGGCAGTTCGCGCCTTTCGCCTTACCTTCACTTCGGCGAGATCTCGCCCGCCACGATATGGCATGCGGTCGCTGGCAAGCGCGGTTCGGTCGAGACCTTCCTCGGCGAACTCGGCTGGCGCGACTATGCCCAGAATGTCATCCTGCAGCTGCCCGATTACGGCAAGACCAACGGCCGTCCGCAACTCGACTCGATCGAGTGGCGCACTTCCAAGGCAGACCTGATCGCCTGGCAACAAGGCCGGACCGGCTATCCGATCGTCGATGCCGGGATGCGCCAATTGTGGACCTCCGGCTGGATGCACAATCGCGTCCGGATGATCGCCGCCAGCTTTCTGGTGAAGCATCTGATGATCGACTGGCGAATTGGCGAGCAATGGTTCTGGGATTGCCTGGTCGATGCCGATTACGGGTCGAACAGCGTCAACTGGCAATGGATCGCGGGCAGCGGGATCGACGCCAACATGTTCGTTCGGATCATGGCGCCATTGGTCCAGTCGGAGAAATTCGACGCCGCTGATTACATCCGCCACTGGGTGCCCGAGCTCGCCCATCTCGACGACACCGACATTCACGACCCCCCCGACCACCGGCGCGGCGATTATCCGCAGAAAATCATCGAACATTGCGAAGCCCGGGAGCGAGCACTCGCCGCGCTTGCCTCGACCCGATGATCGGCGGATAGGGCGATCATGGCGTCGCGTGGTTCTCATCTGGTTCGAGCGGATCGAAGCTTTGCCACTGGCGGCGGCATGGTCGGCCGCATCGCCGCGCCGGCCTTCGCCACCGTGCTCGATCGGCTCGACGAGCGGCTCGAACTGGGCGGGATCGAAGCGACCTTGCCCGATGGCTCGCATCGCCGCATCGGCTTCAGAAGCGACGGCCCGGTAGCGGTTGTTCGGCTCCATAGCTGGATGCCATTGGTCCGCCTCGCCACCTCGGGCTCGGTCGGCTGGTACAAGGCCTGGGCCGCGGGCGAGTGGACCTCGCCCGACCCGGTCCCTTTATGCGCCTTGTTCATGGCCAATGCCGTTGCGCTGGGCGATGTCGCCCGCGCCAAGGGGCCGATGCGCTGGCTCAATTCGCTCGCCCACCGGATGCGCGACAATGGCCCGGCCCGCGCCCGCCGCAACATCGCCGCCCATTACGACCTCGGCAATGACTTCTACGCCGCCTGGCTCGACCCCGGCATGACCTATTCGAGCGCGCGCTTCGTACCCGGCGACACGCTTGAACAAGCGCAGCAACGCAAGATCACGTTGTTACTCGATCGGCTCGACCTCAAACCCGGCGACCGATTGCTCGAAATCGGCTGCGGCTGGGGGACGCTGGCGATCGAAGCGGCGAGGCGCGGCGTGTCGGTGGTTGGCCTGACCTTGTCGGAAGAGCAAAAGGCGTGGGCCGACGCGAAGATTGCTGACGCCGGGCTGGCCGACAAGATCGAGATCCGCCTGCAGGATTATCGCGCCGTCGACGAGCCGTTCGACGCCATCGCCTCGGTCGAAATGGTCGAGGCGGTGGGTGAGCGCTGGTGGCCCGTCTATCTCGATTGCATCGCTCGCAACCTGGTCCCAGGGGGCAAAGCAGCGCTGCAGTATATCAGCATCGATCACCGCCTGTTCGACGCTTATGCGAGCAGCGCCGACTTCATCCAGACCTATATCTTTCCCGGCGGCATGCTGCTGAATGAGCCGCGATTTCAAGCGCTTGCGGAGGATCGAGGGCTTAGCTGGGCCGACCGCGATGGCTTCGGCCTCGATTATGCCGAGACTCTACGCATATGGTGCTCGGAGTATGACATAGCGGTCCGCGAAGGCCGACTCACAGGCTTCGACGAGTCGTTCCACAAGCTCTGGCGCTACTATCTGATGTATTGCGAAGGCGGCTTTCGCGGCGGCGGCATCGACGTAGCGCAAGTAACCCTCAGTCGATCCTGAACCGGCTCCCGGTCGCGGCATCGCCTGCCAATCGCTCGAGAATTGTCGCAGCGACGACTTCGGGTCCCTTGAGCTGCTGCGGCTCTTCGCCCGGAAACGCCAGTTGCCGCATCCGCGTCCGGGTCGCGCCGGGATCGACGATCTGGATCCGCAATTTGCCGGCGTGCGCGGTTTCGTCGGCATAGGTGCCAAGCAAATTCTCGAACGCCGCCTTCGACGCGGCGTAACCGCCCCAAAAGGCGCGCGGCTCGCTTCCGACGGAGGAGGTGATGCCGATCACTTCGGCCTTGTGCGCGCGGCGAAGCAAGGGATCGAACGCCGCGATCAGCGCCTGGTTGGCGAGGACATTGGTGGCGAAGACCCGGGCCAGTTCCTTCGGCTCGAGATGCTCGACCGGGCTGAGGCTGCCGAGCATCGCCGCATTGAGCACCATCACGTTGAGGCTGCCCCATCGCTCGGCGACGGCTTCGGCCAGTTTCTTGATATGGTCGCCTTCGGTCAGGTCGAGCGGCGCGATCGTCGCGCTTCCCCCGATTTCGTGAATCCGGTCTTCGACCTCCTCCAGACCCTTGGCGGTGCGCGCGGTCAGGATGACGTGGGCGCCGGCGGCGGCGAGCGCTTCGGCCGTAGCGGCGCCGATGCCGCGGCTGGCGCCGGTGACGAGCGCGAGCTTGCCGTCGAACGGATTTTCCTCAGACATTCGATATCCTTTTAGCGGCTGGCGACGAGCGATAGCGGCTTGGGTTTGCCGTCGCTGTCGCAATCGGTCAGCGTGGTCGGATAATCGCCGGTGAAGCAGGCATCGCAGCGCTGCGGGGCGGCGGCGTCTCGAGTGTCGCCCATCGCCCGATACAACCCTTCGATCGAGACGAAGGCGAGGCTGTCGGCGTTGATGTATTTGGTCATCCTGGCGACGTCCATTTGCGCGGCGAGCAATTTCGACCGTTCGGGGGTATCGACCCCATAGAAGCAGCTGTGCTTGGTCGGCGGCGAGGCGATCCGCATATGGACTTCGATCGCGCCGGCATCGCGCATCATCTGGACGATCTTCAGGCTGGTGGTGCCGCGTACGATGCTGTCGTCGACCAGCACGATCTTCTTGCCGCGGATCAGCGCTGAATTGGCATTATGCTTCAGCTTTACGCCGAGGTGACGGACGTCCTGGCTCGGCTGGATGAAGGTCCGCCCGACATAATGCGAGCGGATGATTCCGAGCTCGAACGGGATTCCGCTCGCCTGGCTGAACCCCAATGCGGCGGGCACGCCGGAATCGGGGACGGGCACGACATAATCCGCCTCGACCGGCGACTCGCGCGACAGTTCCGCGCCGATGTTCTTGCGCACCTCGTACACCGATTTGCCATCGGCGATGCTGTCCGGGCGCGAGAAATAGACATGCTCGAAAATGCACGGGCGCGGACGGGCCGGCGCGAACGGATGGAAGGAGCGGATGCCTTTTTCGTTGACGATGATCACCTCGCCGGGCTCGACATCGCGCAAATAGGTTGCCCCGATCACGTCGAGTGCCACGGTTTCCGATGCGAAGATCGTTGCTTCGCCGAGCTTGCCCATCACCAGCGGCCGGATGCCGAGCGGGTCGCGGCAGGCGACCAAGCCTTCGGGCGTCAGGCAGAGCAAGGAATAGGCACCCTCGACCTGCTTGAGCGCGTCGGTGAAACGGTCGATCGGCGAGGTGAAGGATGACGTGGCGACGAGGTGGATGATGACTTCGGTGTCGCTGGTAGACTGGAAGATCGAACCGCGGTGGATCAACGCCGAGCGCAAGGTCATCGCGTTGGACAGATTGCCGTTGTGCGCGACTGCAAACCCACCCGAGGCAAGTTCGGCGAACAAGGGCTGGACATTGCGCAGCGCGGTTTCGCCGGTGGTCGAGTAGCGGACGTGGCCGATCCCGACATTGCCGGACAATTTGCGGATGATGTCATCGCGGTCGAAATTGCCCGCGACCTGACCCATTGCGCGGTGGGCGTGATAGTGCTGACCGTCGAAGCTGACGATGCCCGCCGCTTCCTGCCCGCGATGCTGCAGCGCGTGGAGGCCGAGGGCGACGAAGCTGGAGGCGTTGTCGGCGCCCCAGATTCCGAAGACGCCGCACTCCTCGCGGAGCTTGTCGTCGTCGAAGGGATTTGTGATCATCATCGGTTCGAATCTCTTCGGGTCACGGTGCGAGCATCATATAGGACCGAGCGAAGGACTTGTCGCCCCTCACCCTAGATTTGACCTTTACGGAAACGTAAGATATTGACGAATCATGCTCACGACGCGAACCCATTTTTCGATCGGCGAATTGTGCGACGAGTTCGGCGTGACGGCGCGCGCGCTTCGGTTCTACGAGGATGAAGCGCTGATTTCACCCGAGCGGCGCGGCACGACCCGGCTCTATTCGGAGCGCGACCGGTCGCGGCTGGCGTGGATATTGCGTGGCAAGCGCGTTGGCCTCAGCCTGGCCGACATCAAGGAATTGCTCGACCTCTACGACATCGGCGACGGACGGAAGACGCAGCGCATCAAGACCGTCGAGCGCTGCCAGGCGCAGGCTGACAAGCTTGAGCAGCAGCGCATCGACATCGACGCGACTCTCAACGAACTCAAAGACTTCATCGCGCTGGTAAAGGCGCAGGACCAGGAGACTTAAATGCCCGTCTATTCCGCCCCGGTACGCGATACGCAGTATGTCCTCGAGCATATCGTCGAGCTTGGCAAATATGACAATTTGCCGGGCTTCTCCAATGCGTCGAGCGATGTCGTCGAGGCGATCCTGACCGAGGGCGGACGGTTCGCGGGCGATGTGCTGGCACCGTTGAACCGGGTCGGCGACGAGGAAGGCTGCACCCGTCACGCCGACGGGTCGGTCACCACCCCGACGGGGTTCAAGGATGCTTACAAACGGTTCTGTGAGGGCGGTTGGACCACCTTGGCCGCACCCGAAGAATATGGCGGGCAGGGCCTGCCGCACGTGCTTGCGAGTGCAGTCAGCGAATATGTTCTGTCGGCCAACCAGGCGTTCGAAATGTATCACGGCCTGACCGCCGGCGCGATCGCGTCGCTATTGGTCAAGGGCACCGACGAACAGAAGGCAATGTACGTGCCCAAAATGGTCGCCGGCACCTGGACCGGAACCATGAACCTGACCGAACCGCATTGCGGGACCGACCTTGGCCTGATCAAGACCAAGGCCGATCCCAACGACGACGGCAGCTATGCGATCAGCGGGACCAAGATCTTCATCTCCTCGGGCGAGCATGACATGGCCGAGAATATCATCCACCTGGTGCTCGCCAAGATCGCCGGCGCGCCCGACAATGTGAAGGGCATCAGCCTGTTCGTGGTGCCCAAGTTCCTGGTCAACGACGACGGCAGCGTCGGCGAGCGCAATCCGGTCACCTGCGGCTCGATCGAGCACAAGATGGGTATCCACGGCAATTCGACCTGCGTGATGAATTATGACGGCGCCAAGGGCTGGCTGGTCGGCGAGCCTGAAAAGGGGCTGGCGGCGATGTTCATCATGATGAACGCGGCGCGCCTCGGCGTTGGCATGCAGGGCCTGGCGATGGGCGAAGTCGCCTATCAGAATGCCGTGATGTACGCCAAGGATCGCCGCCAGGGCCGCGCGCTCAAGCCGGAAGATCGCGATCCGAACGCCAAGGCCGACAATCTGTTCGTTCACCCCGACGTTCGCCGCATGCTGATGGAAGGCAAGGCGTTCAACGAGGCGGCACGCGCGCTGATCCTGTGGGGATCGCTGCAGGTCGATCTGTCACGCAAGGCGCAAACCGAGGAAGAGCGGACCGCGGCGGATGACCTCATCTCAGTGCTGACCCCGGTGATCAAGGGCTACCTCACCGATCGCGGGTTCGAGACTGCGGTCAATGCCCAGCAGGTGTTTGGCGGCCACGGTTACATCCGCGAATGGGGGATGGAGCAATTCGTCCGCGACGCGCGCATTGCCCAGATCTACGAAGGCACCAACGGCATCCAGGCGATGGACCTGGTCGGGCGCAAGCTGGCCAAAGATGGTGGACGCGGGGTGCGCGCCTTTTTCGATGTGGTCGGTCGCAACATTGCCGAGGCCAAGGTCGCTGGCGATCCGGCTGGGATTGCCGAACCGCTGGAGCAGGTGCTCGGTCATCTGCAGGGCGCGACCATGTGGCTCGCCCAGAACGGCATGGCCGATCCCAACAATGCCGGGGCCGGCGCCTATGCCTATATGCAGCTGATGGGGCTCACCAGCCTTGGCTGGATGTGGCTCAAGATGGCCAGTGTCTCGGACCGGCTGAAGGATCAGGCCGGCGAGGACAAAAGCTTCCACGAGACCAAGATCATCACCGCACGCTATTTCGCCCAGCGCGAACTGGTCGCCGCGTCGATGCTGCGCAAGAAGGTCGAAGCAGGCGCGGAGAGCGTGATGGCGCTGCCGATCGAGGCCTTCTGAAAGGGGACACCTTGACTGCATGCAGCGGCTTGGAGGCGCGATCGGTGGATGTCTGCGGTTTTAACTCAATCTGAGCATCAACTTCGACGGTCTTCCATCATTTGCGGGCAGGATTGAGTAGCAGATTAATCCGGCATCTAATGTCCGCTATGGGTGGAAAGCGGACGTTAGGCGATTGCCTTCACCGGGCCTCACGAACAATCGTCGTCTGCCCAATCAACGGTCGTGTCATAGACCGCACGACCACTTTCACGGTCCACCGCGAGTGCGCCGTTCAAAGGCTTGGAGCATACTATGTAGGCTTCGGAGGCGGCTCCAAAGCTATGCTTTTTGGATAGCTTGGTGGCGGCTCTCTGGTCTTTGGCCGAAACCGAGCGAAGAGCCGCCACCATCTCGCCTACCTCTGACGGTGATATTGTGAACTGAAGCGTCTGCCGATTTGTGTCGAGGTCGTGCGAGTCAGCAATGTCGCGAGCGCTCGAAGGCACGAATGCCGGAATCCATCCCCTCTCGACCGCCCCTGCACGTTGTGCATCGGCATAGGTTGAGTAGGTTTCGTCCATCTGCTCGCTGCAACCAGCCATGAACAGCAGCAAGACGGCGATTGTCATGTTCCTCATGAGGAGAGCATTACCGAACGCGCTAGAGTCCGCAATGAGGTGGAAATCGGACATTAGCAACTTAGCGATATGGTGTGCGAACCGTAGGTCGGAGAAGCTTAAATGGTTGGCGAATTAAAGGGCCGGGCAGGAAAGCCTTGGACAGAGTATGAGAACAGCATCCTCAGAGCGATGGGGAATGGCGGTTCGCGCGCGCTTACTATCGCACTAAGGCTCGGCCGCCCGACCTATGCCGTTCGGGAGCGCGCGGCAGAACTGGGCATCGTCTTGGCAGCAGGCGAAGGAAGTTAATGCTGCTCGAACGTCCGCAATGGGTCGAAAAGTGACATTTTACCGCTAACGGCAGGAATGGGTGGAAAGCGGACGCTTGCCGACATGGCACTTGCCGTTCTTCACGCAGTGGGTCCTACCGCTCGTCCTATTCAGATGGATGAGATGAAGAACTCGATGGCTCGACTAGGCAAAGCGGCCTTAACGATTGGCGGGACCCAATTAGCACGCCGCTTTGCACTGAGTTCGGCTCGTTAGCACGAGGGAGAATAGGGCTGCCTCCTGCATAGGTCCGTTTTGCTTCGACTTTGCTGACCACGAACTTTCTGCGGCTGATGCGTCGCCGGAATCGATTGAGTTTGAGTCGGTGTATCTGGAAGACGAGAAGCACTTTGCGCAACAGGCGCAGCCGCTGACACCGGCACTTGCAAAGCAGGGGCAGAGGTAGGCGCACTTACGTTCAGCGGAACCGGCGCTAGGGCGGCGAATGCTAGCGGCACATCCTCGTCCACGAATCCCTTAACAGAGGCGCCTGATGCCACCTTGGCGCTTGTCCCCGTCATAAAGAAGCCTGCTGGTAAAAAAACCAGCGCCGAGACAGCTGCAGCGCCAATCCCGCCCGCGACGCCCTTATCATCGAAGGCGCCGGAGAGTCGGATCTGTCGACCATTCACCGTGACATACAGAATACGCGCACCTAGGCGGCCCGACTTGCCCCACATTCCCTTATTACGCACGTCTGTAATTTCACCGACGGCGGGGCTGCCTACCGGGATTACGGTCACGCCCTGAACCAATACAGGCTCGGACACCTCCATGCGAAACCGCTGTCCGACGCGCAGTTTCTTTCCGCCCGTGGTCAATTCCTCCGATAATCGCAGTGGAACCTCGGTCCCTGTGCGAAGGATTGCATTCGTTGTCGCCGGAGCCGTGATCGGCACCATTGTAGTTTGGGAAAAAGCAGAAGTTGATGCGAGCGCAAGCGCGCAAACCAGAATACGCGAGATCATATTTAAGTCCCCCTGTAACAACGGTTATCCACCGAGTCGTGAATTAGAGAGTGAAGGACTACACCCCAGGAAGTCAAATAGTTACGCTGCCGACGGCGTTAAGGCACCACGTCCAGATAATGCGAGGAGACGGCGATCGCCTTTGAAACTGAAGCATAGCAAGTGGCGTGACGGTCCGTGCAAGCCGAAGCTTAGTGCGGCGCTGATCCATGAGCGGCTCTAGGAAAGACAGCCAGTGCGTCAGCTAATGTCCGCTTTGGGTCGAAAGCTGACATTGCCTATTCACGCAAGGTTCTCACGAACCGCAGCCTCGACTGCACCCCTGCGAAGGCGGAGCCGACTTAAAGGCTCCGTCGGGCAAAGCCCGATGGAATGTCGGCGGAGGTAGGGGCCCAGACGCGCGCAGCGCCTCCTGCTGGTGAGGAGGCGCTCGCGCGATGCGCTCGGACTAGGCTCCTGCCTTCGCAGGAGTACATCAAGGAAGCGCCGCGCTGCGCCCATGGAGGTGCCGCCAATGTCCGCAATGGGTCGAAGGCGCACATTAGAGTTGGCGGATGGTCGGTTGCTCGAAACAGGTGACTTCGAGGCATTCTAGCTAATTCCTCCGGGGGCGGGGAGGTGGCAGCGAAGCTGACGGAGGGGGCGGGCGACGAGATCCATTGGCTCTTGTTTCGCTCGCCCCCTCCACCATTCAATCTGCGTTGAATGGTCCCCCTCCCCGTTCCGGGGAGGTTTTAGGTAGCCTAGCTCGCAAGCTTGCTGCGGTCGTTGACATACCATTGGTTCATCACCGGGGCGTCGCCCAGCTTTTCGCGCCTGATCGCCAGGCGCCTAAGGTCGAACTCCTCGTCGAACTGCATTCCGAACCGGCTTGCCTGCGACCAGCGCACGGTGCCGACGACCGGGCCGACGCCGACAATATCGATCGTCAGCTGGGTTCCCGGCGCGATCGGCGTATCGCATTCGACCAGCGAGCCCTTGGCCGAAATATTGCGCAGCCGGATTTCGATGCGCTCGCCGTCGATCGAGGTGATGGCTCGCCGCATCAGGCTCTGGCGTGGTTCGCGAACGCAGGCAAAGCCATCGGCTTCGACGGTTTGTTTGGAGATCATCTCGCGCGCCGACGCGCCATCGGCCGGTCGCCCGAAAATATAGCCCTGGACCTGGCTGACGCCGAGGCTTCGGATCAATTGCAGATCGTCATGGGTCTCGACCCCCTCCGCCGTGGTATCCATCTTGAGGCTTTCGGCGAGCGTGACGATGGCGCGGATGATTGCCGAGTTGCGGTTGTCGCGCGAGGCGGCGCCACGAACGAAACTCTGGTCGATCTTGATCTTGTCGAACGGCGCTTTCTTGAGATAGCCGAGCGACGAGTAACCGGTGCCGAAATCGTCGAGCGCAAGGCGCACCCCGAGCGCTTTCAAATTGGCAAAGGTTTCGTCGGTGGCGTCATTGTCGGCAAGGAACACGCCTTCGGTAATCTCGAGCTCGAGCCGCTCGGCGCGCAGCTTGTAATCCGACAGTGCGGCGGAAACGGTTGCGACGATCCCCGGATTGTTGAACTGGATTGGCGACAAATTGACCGCGATCCGGACATGGTCCGGCCAGTGGCTGGCTTCCTCGACCGCGGCGCGGAGCACGAACGTGCCGATCTTTTCGATCATTCCGCATTCCTCGGCGAGCGGAATGAACTTGTCGGGGCCGATCGCGCCGCGCGCCGGATGGGCCCAGCGAACCAGCGCCTCGAAGCCGCACACTTCCTCGCCCGCGGTGCGAACGATCGGCTGATAAACCACCGACAATTCGCCGCGGTCGATCGCCTGGCGAAGATCGTTCTCCAGTGCCTGGCGATCGGTCGCCTCGCTGTGCATCGATTGTTCGTAAAAACAGTGAATCCCGCGCCCGGCGGCCTTGGCGGCGTACAGCGCGAGATCGGCATTGCGCACCAGCGCATCGGCGCAGGCGCGGCCCGGATCGCCGATCGAAATACCCACCGAAGCGCCGATTGTCACTTTGTGGCCTTCGATCATGTAAGGCCGCGAAACCTGCTCGATCAACGTTTTGGCAAGCGATTCGAGCAGTCCGGTTTCGGTCGTTCCCGGAAGCACCGCCTTGAATTCGTCGCCGCCCAGGCGGCCGACCTGGCCGTGATTGCCCATCACCAATTTGAGTCGCTCGGCGACCTGGCGCAACAGCGCGTCGCCGATCGGATGGCCGAGCGTATCGTTGACGTTCTTGAACCGATCGAGATCGATCAGGAACAAGGCGCACCCCTTTTGCCGGATGGCGGCGTTGCGCAGCGCTTCGTCAAGCGTCTGGCGCATCATCGCGCGATTGGGCAGGCTGGTCAGCGAATCGAACCGCGCGAGGCGGGTGATTTCCTGTTCCGAGCGGCGTTGCTCGGTGAGGTCGGTACCGATCCCGCGGAAGCCCATGAAGCGGCCATTGCCATCGAATACCGGGTTGCCCGACAGCGACCAGTGAACGTCGTCATTGGTCGCGGCGCGAACGATCACGTCGGCGAAGGGGAATCTCGCCGAGAGGTGGAAACCGAGCGTGCGCTCCTCCCCGATGCCGCCTTCGGGCGTGGCATCGACCGACAGCAAAGTGGTGAATTGACGACCGAGCAAGGTCTCCGGGCCGGTTTGGAAATCGTCCGCGAGCTGCTGCGAGACATAGGACAACGTCCCTTGGCTGTTGGTTTCCCAAAACCAGCCGCGGCCGCTATTTTCAAATTCGACGACGAAATGCAGGGCCTTGTGCGCTTCATGGTCAAGCTGAAGCCGCTCGTGTGCAATCTCGATCATTTTTCGCGAACTGATCACGCTGTAACCGGTCAGGGCCATCGACATCGTGCCGATGCCAGCCACGACCCCCGGGTCGCCGCTGAACATTGCCGCGCCGATCGTTGCGGCGAACGAATGCACCACGGCCAACGGCGGCGAACTGTTGACCGCCACGCACGTTGCGACGATCACCGTGCCGATGACGATCGGCAGAATGCCGGAATGGCTGGACGCCGAGAGCAATGCCGCATTGTAGCCGAACAAGGACCACAGGCCGCACGACAGGAACACCACCAGCGCCATGACAAGTGTCACGCTGCGCGGCGAAAGCTCGAGCCGTTCGCGATACCGCATGAAACCAAATGCGGCGAAGTCGATCAGGAAAGCGACGGCCATCATGGCGAACAGCATCGGCGCGACACTGGCGACGGCTCCGAAGCCAAACTGCAAAAGGATCGCGGTCGATGAAATGAGATGGGCGACGGCAAGCAGGATCGGGACGTAGGTGAGCTGTGCCAGACGTTGCTGCGCAATCGCCGAATCGTCGCCCGAAACGGGCGTGCGAATGTCGAACGACAGGGTGTCAAGCCAGCGGGCGCGATCGTCCCGCTCGTTGACCTTCACCGCGCCTGCAAATCGACTACGCCGCATTACACCTCATCCCCCAATGAGGAAGCTTATCGGCGCAAGGTGTTAACAGCCCATCAAACGAACGAGGTTTTTGTCTATTTAAGCATTTTCCTCAGGCAGGAAATCCGGCACCGACAGATAGCGTTCGCCGGTGTCATAATTGAAGGTAAGGATGCGAGCGTTGGGACCGAGGTCGGGGAGCTTCTTGGTGACGGCGGCGAGGCTGGCGCCCGATGAAATGCCGACCAGCATGCCTTCTTCGCGGGCCGCGCGGCGGGCCATTTCCTTGGCATCTTCGGCGGCGACTTGAATGGTGCCATCGAGGATGGAAGTGTCGAGATTATCAGGGATGAAGCCCGCGCCGATGCCCTGGATCGGATGCGGCGAGTGGACACCGCCGGAAATAACCGGAGACAGCTCGGGCTCGACCGCAAACACCTTGAGCGAGGGCCAGGCCTGTTTCAGGACTCGGGCGCAGCCGGTGATATGGCCACCGGTGCCGACCCCGGTGATCAATGCATCGAACGGAGCATCGGCGAAGTCGGCGAGGATTTCGCGGGCGGTGGTGGCCACGTGGACCTCGATATTGGCTGGATTGTCGAACTGCTGCGGCATCCAGCTGTTCGCGGTCGACCCAACGATCGCGGTGGCTCGGGCGATGGCGCCCTTCATCCCTTCCGCGCGGGGCGTAAGGTCGAAGGTCGCGCCATAGGCCAGCATCAGCCTGCGGCGCTCGATCGACATCGAGTCGGGCATGACCAGGATGAGCTTGTAGCCCTTGACCGCGGCGACCATCGCGAGGCCGATTCCGGTATTGCCGCTAGTCGGTTCGACGATCGTCCCGCCGGCCTTGAGCTTGCCCGAGGCTTCTGCCTCCTCGATCATCGCCAGCGCGATCCGGTCCTTGATCGAGCCGCCGGGATTGGACCGCTCGGATTTCACCCAGACCTCGGCATCGGCGAACAGGCGCGACAAGCGGATATGCGGCGTTCCGCCGATGGTATCGAGGATCGAATTGGCCTTCATGTCGCTTCTCCTGGAAGTCGGTCGGGCGGGGGGAGCGGCGGGGGGTCGAAGGTCCGCGCGTTCCTCAGTTCAGGAAAGAATATGGCCCAGCCTGCGGCAATCGCAATGGCCGCCGCGCCGCCTGCGAGAACGGCGACGACCGGACCGAGGAGCCCGGCAGCGAGCCCCGACTGCATCTCGCCCAGCTCGTTGGAGGCGGAGATGGCGAGGCCCGAGACCGCCGATACGCGGCCGCGCATGGCGTCGGGGGTGTGAAGCTGGACCAGGCTCGAGCGGACATAGACCGAGAGCATGTCGGCCATGCCGAGCAGGGCGAGCGCGGCCAGCGACAAGGTCATGCTGGTCGACAGGCCGAAGACGATGGTCAGCGCTCCGAAGGCGGCGACCGCGAGCAGCATCTTGACCCCGACATTATTCTTGAGCGGGACCCAGGCGTAGTAGAGCGCGAGCAAAGAGGCGCCGACCGCGGGCGCGGCGCGGAGCAGGCCGAGGCCCTCGGTGCCGACCTGCAATATGTCGCGCGCAAACACCGGCAGCATGGCCGTCGCCCCGCCGAGCAAGACCGCGAACAGATCGAGCGTGATCGCCCCGAACAGGAAGCGGTGGCGGCGCACATAAGTGAGCCCCTCGGCCATCTGTCGAAACGGATGGGCGTGGCCGGCGATCGGCGGCGGGGTGATACGCTTGACCGGGGTCAAGGCGACGATCGCGAGCGCCATCAGGCTGGCGGCGACCCAATAGGGCAAAGCGGGATCGGCGGCATACAGGAAGCCGCCGAGCGCCGGCCCGACGACCGAGCCGACCTGCCACGCGATCGAACTCATCGCGATCGCCTCCGGCAGGATTTTCTTGGGCACGATATTGGGGGCGATGGCCGACATGGCCGGATTGACGAACACCCGGGCGATGCCGTGAAGCGCGGCAAAGGCGAACAGGATCGGCAGGGTCAGCGCATCGTTGGCAGTGAACCAGCCGAGCGCCAGCGCGACGCACATGTCGATTGCATTGGCGAGCCGGGCGACGGTCCGGCGCTCGAACCGGTCGGCGACCCAGCCGGCGACCGGGGTGAGCAAGGCCAGGGGGACGAACTGGGCGAGGCCGAGCAGCCCGAGCTGGAAGGAAGCCTCGCGGATCGACATGCCATAATCTGTGCGGGCGAGGTCGTAGACCTGATAGCCGATGATCACGACCATCCCCATCGTCGCCAACACGGCCGCGAAACGCGCGACCCAATAGTAGCGGAAGTCGGCAATTCTCAGCGGCGCGGGGAGGATGGCCATGGTGGCCGCGTAGCGGGCACACATCGCATCGACAAGCGGCGCACTTGCGTTCTTGGTTCGTTCACGGCATTGTCGGCGTATGGCGAAGCCCAAGAAAATCTATGTCTGCCAGTCCTGCGGGACATCGAGCCATCGCTGGCAGGGACAATGTGCCGACTGCGCCGAGTGGAATACATTGGTCGAAGAAGCGACCGTGACCAGCATCTTCTCCGCCAAGCATGATCTGTCGACCGGCGGCAGGGCGGTGACCTTGTCGTCGCTCGATGACGAGGTTGCCTTGCCCGAGCGGCTGGCGTCGGGGATCGCCGAATTCGACCGCGCGATCGGCGGCGGGATCGTGCCCGGATCGGCGATGCTGGTCGGCGGCGATCCGGGGATCGGCAAGTCGACCCTGCTGCTGCAGGTCGCGGCGCGGCTGGCCAAGGCGGGTAGCCGGGTGGTCTATGTCTCCGGCGAAGAAGCGGCAAACCAAGTGCGGCTGCGCGCGCTTCGGCTGGGACTTGGCGGATCGCCGGTCGAACTGGCGGCGGCGACCAGCGTGCGCGACATTTTGACCACGCTTAGCGAAGGGGTGCCGCCCGCGCTGGTGGTGATCGATTCAATTCAGACGATGCACAGCGACCTGATCGACGGCGCGCCGGGCACGGTGAGCCAGGTCCGCGCCTCGGCGCAGGAACTGGTGCGCTTTGCCAAGCAGAGCGACAGCGCCGTGGTTCTCGTGGGCCATGTCACCAAGGACGGGACGATCGCGGGCCCGCGCGTGCTTGAGCATATGGTCGATACGGTGCTTAGCTTCGAAGGCGAGCGGAGCCACCAGTATCGGATCCTGCGCGCGGTGAAGAACCGGTTCGGCGGGACCGACGAGATTGGCGTGTTCGCGATGGAAGAAGGCGGGCTTGCCGAAGTCGCCAATCCCTCGTCTTTGTTCCTGACCAGTCGCGCCGAAGCGGTCAGCGGGACCGCGATTTTCCCGGCGCTCGAGGGCACGCGGCCGGTATTGGTCGAAATCCAGGCGCTGACCGTGCGGCTGGCGAGCGGCGCCACCCCGCGCCGTGCGGCGGTCGGGTGGGACAGCGGGCGGCTGGCGATGATTCTGGCGGTGCTGGAAGCGCGCTGCGGGGTGAGCTTCGCATCGGTCGAAGTCTATCTGAACGTCGCGGGTGGCTATCGCCTGACCGATCCGGCGGCCGACCTTGCGGTTGCGGCAGCATTGGTGTCGGCGATGAGCGAGCGACCGGTGCCGCAGGATGCCATCGTGATGGGCGAAATCGCCTTGTCGGGCGAGGTGAGGCCGATCGCGCATGCCGCCTTGAGGATCAAGGAAGCCGCAAAACTAGGCTTCGAAAGTGCGTGGGTGCCGAGCGGCACTGATAGTGCAAGCGGGCTGAAGCTGGAGCGATATGGAAATTTGCGGCAGCTGGTGAACCGGCTGCTCGGGCGATAGGCGGGTCGGGGTCGGACGAACACCGCCCGTTGCCCGCTTGGTCTGCCTCGGCTAGCTGACGACCATGACCGCGCTCGATATCTTCGTCATCCTGCTGCTCGGCGGAAGCGCCATGGTGGGATTTGTGCGCGGGTTTGCGCATGAGGTTCTGGCGCTGCTCGCCTGGGTGGCAGCGATCCTGGCGCTCAAATTCCTTCATGCGCCGCTTGCCGAGCGGCTGGTCGGAACGGTCGGGACCGAGACCGGTGCGGCGGCAGTGGCGTTCGCCTTGCTGTTCCTGCCAACCTATATCGCGGTCAAACTGTTCGCTCGCGCGGTCGGCGGAAGGGCGCGGCGATCGATCGTCGGTCCGCTCGACCGGGTGCTCGGCGGCGGCTTCGGCATGGTCAAGGGGCTGATCGGCGCGACCCTGTTCTTCCTGCTCGCCCACCTCGCCACCGACATGGTCTACGGCCCGACCGCCGAGCGGCCCGAGTGGATGACAAGCAGCCGCACCTATCCCTTGCTCAACGCGACGTCGAAGGCGGTGGTCGATTGGGTCGAGAGCGAACATCGGCCCGAAGTGATCGATGGCCCGCAATGATCCGTCTGTACGATACGCTGGCGCGGGAGAAGCGGGATTTTGAGCCTGGAGAGTCGGGCAAGGTCACGATGTATGTGTGCGGGCCGACGGTCTACGGTCGCGCGCATATCGGTAATGCCCGGCCGGCGGTGGTGTTCGACACGCTGCGGCGGTTGCTCAGACATCAGTTTCCCGACCGCAAAGTCATCTATGCCCGCAATGTCACCGACGTCGACGACAAGATCATTGCCGCGGCGGAGGCGGAAGGGGTCGAGCCGTCGGTGATCACCGAGCGGTATGAGCGTTTCTATCTCGAGGATATGGGCGCGCTGGGCGTGGCCCCGCCCGACATCGCGCCGCATGCCACCGCCGAGATCCCGGCGATGGTAAAAATGATCGAGGCGCTGGTCGCGAAGGGGCATGCCTATGCCGCCGAGGGACATGTATTGTTCTCTGTCGTATCCGACCCCGACTATGGCCAGCTCAGCCGCCGCGACCGCGACGCGATGATCGCCGGAGCGCGGGTCGAGGTGGCGCCGTACAAGCGCGATCCGGCGGACTTCGTGCTGTGGAAGCCGTCGGACGACGGGGTGATCGGCTGGGATAGCCCGTGGGGTCGCGGGCGGCCGGGGTGGCATATCGAATGCTCGGCGATGATCGCTGAGCATCTGGGCGAGACGATCGACATCCACGGCGGCGGGCTCGACCTGATCTTTCCGCATCATGAGAATGAGATCGCGCAAAGCCGCTGCGCCCATGGCGGAGCGCCGCTGGCGCGATATTGGGTGCACAACGGCTTCGTCGACATGGGCGCGGAGAAGATGTCGAAGAGCGTGGGCAATGTGGTGACGGTGGATCGGCTGCTGGCCGCGGGGCATCGCGGGGAGGTGCTGCGGATGGCGTTGCTGTCGGGGCATTACCGGTCGCCGCTGCCATGGACCGAGAGCTTGATCGCGCAGTCTAAGGCGACCCTCGACGGGTTGTTTCGCAAGGCTGGCGATGCCGATCGCGGGACGATCGATGCGGGAGTGGTCGAGGCGCTGAATGACGACCTGAATACGCCATTGGCGATCTCTCGGCTGGGCCAGATCGAGGACCAAGCAGCACTGCGAGCATCATGTGAATTGCTCGGGCTGTTGACCGTTTCGGAAGTGGAATGGTTTCACGGCGACGGTGACAGCAGCGGCATCGAGGAGCGGATCGCGGCGCGGACAAAGGCCAAGCAAAACAAGGACTTTGCGGAATCAGATCGCATCCGCGACGAACTCGCAGCCGAAGGTATCTTGCTCGAGGACGGGCCCGGGGGGACGACGTGGCGGCGGGCTTGAGCCAGCCGCTTTACACGCGCGACATCCTGCGCCTCGCGGCGTCGATTCCGGGGCAGCGGTCGTTTGCCGAGATAGGGGATGCGGTGTCGGTTCGCTCGCCGACCTGCGGCAGCCGGGTGGCGATGCGTGTTTCGGTCGATACGGACGGGCAGGTGACCGCGATCGAGCAGGCGATCGAAGCTTGCGCCTTTGGGCAGGCCGCGGCCGCATTGGTCGGTCGGCACGCCGTCGGCACGAACCATGGCGAGGCCGCTGCGGCGCTGGCCCAGGTCGAGCGCTGGCTGGACGGGGAGGGCGGCGAACCGTGGCCGGACCTGCACTTGCTCGATCCGGCGCGGGGACGGCGCGGACGGCATGGGGCGATCCTGTTACCGTTTCGCGCCTTGGTCCAAGCCATTGGGGAAGCGCAGTGATTGAGCCCGAAACCACCGCCCACGCCACCACGGCCTTGCTGGAGGCAAGCGCGATCCTGCTCGGCGCGGGGCTGGTGTTCGTTTTGCTGTTCCGCAAGCTGAAGCTGGGCGCGACGCTTGGTTATATCGTCGGCGGCGCGGTCATCGGCCCGTACGCCTTGGGATGGGTGCAGGATCCCGAGCGATTATCGGGCCTGACCGAAATCGGCATCGCTTTGCTGCTGTTCATCGTCGGGCTGGAGCTGGACCCGGGCCGATTGTGGCGGCTGCGCAAGAATATCTTCGGGCTCGGCCTGGCGCAGGTGGTGCTGACCGGGCTGGCGCTGAGCGGCTTCATCTATGTGGTGTTCGATCCGTCGTGGCAGACGGCACTGGCGATCGGCTTGCCGCTGGCCTTGTCATCGACCGCGCAGGTGCTGCCGATGCTGCGGTCGAGCGGGCTGCTCAATACGCCGCGCGGCGAGCGGGCATTTTCGATCCTGCTGTTCCAGGATCTGAGCATCGTGCCGCTGATCACGATCGTCGCGGCCCTTTCCTTGGTCAATCCCGATCCCTCGGCGCCGACCGGCCTTATGCTGGCAATCTATACCGTGGTTGCGGTGGTCGGGCTGGTGATTGCCGGTCGCTTCCTGCTCGGGCCGTTGTTCCGGCTGGTAGGGCGGATCGCGGACCAGGAATTGTTCGTCTTCGCCGGTCTGTTCGTGGTCATCGGCGTGTCGGCGCTGATGCATTACTTCGGCCTGTCGGTGGCGCTCGGCGCGTTCGTCGCGGGGGTGATGCTGGCCGAAAGTCCCTATCGCCACGAGCTGGAAAGCGACATCGAGCCGTTCCGGTCGCTGCTGCTCGGCATGTTCTTCCTGTCGGTCGGGATGCTGCTCGACCTGACGGTGATCGCGCGCCAGCCATTCACCGTCATCGGGCTGGCGCTCGGGGTGGTGGTGATCAAGGCGGGCATGCTGATGCTGCTTGGCCGCGCCTTCAAACTGCCGTGGCGGCGCTCGGTCCGGCTCGGCCTGTTGCTCAGCCAGGCGGGGGAATTCGGCTTCGTGCTGTTTGCGCAGGCGGCCGCGGGCCAGTTGCTGACGGCCGAATCGGCGGCGATGTTCAGCGCGGTGGTGGTGCTGTCGATGGCGACCACGCCATTCCTGATGCGCCTGACCGACGTCCTCGACCGATATCAGGAAAAGCGCACCGACCTGGACGGGCCGGAGAAGTCACCCGACACGCCGGTTATCGTCGTTGGATACGGCCGCTTCGGCCAGACGGTCGGACAGATGCTGATGGCCAAGAGCATCGGGGTGACGATCATCGATCTGGACGCCGAAATGATCGACGTCAGCAGCGAGTTTGGGTGGAAGGTCTATTATGGCGATGGCACGCGCATCGACCTGCTCCGCATCGCCGGAGCGGAGACAGCCAGGTCGATCCTGTTCTGCAACGACGGCGACAGCCTGAACCGCGCATCGCTTGAGCGCGTGCTGGAGGCATTTCCGCAGGCGAGCGTCATGGCACGGGTGTTCGATCGTCGGCAGTTGATCGATTTGCGCGGTCTCGACCTTGACTATGCCCAGCGCGAATTGTTCGAAAGCGCGGTCAAGATGGGCCGCAAGGCACTTGCCCAGCTGGGGATCGACGGGGCGGAGATCGACCGCGTCGAGGAAGCTTATCGCTTGCGCGATTGCGAGCGGCTGGAGCGGCAGACGGAGGCGGGCGACTATCGCGCCGGGCGGGAACAGATTTTCGCTGAAAACCGCGCGCTCGCCGACCCCGAGGACGAGACCGGACTTTAGGCGGCGAGGAGCGCGCTCAGCGCCTCGACCGGCACCGGCGTGGACGTCGCGCGGCCGATTCCGTGAGCGAGGATCAGGGTGAACTGGCCCGACCGGTTCTTCTTGTCGCCGCGCATCAGCTCGACCAGCGCATCGCCTGAACGGGCAAGCCCGACCTGATCGAGGCCGGTGGGCAGGCCGAGGCTACGCAAATGAGCGGCAAGGCGAAGCGCGTCGTCCTCGGGGCATAGCCCGAGCCGGACCGAGAGACGGAAGGCCAGCACCAGCCCGATCGCGACCGCTTCACCGTGCAGCAGGCGCCCGATCCCGGCTTCGGCCTCGATTGCGTGGGCGAAGCTATGGCCGAGGTTGAGCAAGGCGCGGTGGCCGGTCAGGTCGAACGGATCGGCGGTGACGAAGCGGGCCTTGGCACGGACGCAAGTGGCGATGGCATGACGGCGAGCGTCGCGGTCGCCGGCTATCAGCGCCTCCCCATGCTGCTCGCACCAGTCGAAGAAGGCGGGATCGTCGATCAGCCCATATTTGACGATCTCCGCATAGCCCGAGCGAAACTGGCGCTGGTCGAGCGTGTCGAGCAGCGACGGGTCGGCGATCACCAGGGCCGGCATGTGGAAGCTTCCGACGAGGTTCTTCTGGCCGGCGGCGTCGATCGCGGTCTTGCCGCCGATTGCACTGTCGGCCTGGGAGAGGAGGGTAGTGGGGACATGGATCACCGGGCAGCCTCGCTTGAACAGGCTGGCAGCGAGGCCGGTGACGTCGCCGACCGACCCGCCGCCGAAGGCCAGGATCGGGGAACCGCGCCGGACATCGCGCTTGGCGAGGCCATCGGTGATCGCCGCCAGCGTCGCCCAATCCTTGGCCGCTTCGCCTTCGGGGATGAGGATCGGGGGCTGGAGCGTGACCGGGGCGAGCTTGTCGCCATGAAGGCCGAGTACACGTGCGTCGGTCACCAGCGGGAGTGGTTGGCCCCCGGCGAGCGAAGCGATTCGGTCTAGGGCTGACGACAGGTCGCCGATCAGCACGTCATATGCGGTGTCGCCCCGTCCGACGCTGACCGCGATCATTTGGACAGATGCTGGTCCAGCGCGACGATGATCGCCTCGACCACTTCATAATGGCCGCCGGCACCGCTTCGGATATGGATATGGGCCTCGGCATAGGACGGGCGGCGTTCGTCGGCGAGACGCTCGAGCGTGCCCTTGGGGTCGGCGTTGCGAAGCAGCGGGCGGGTGTCGCGCCGCCCGGTTCGCTCGGTCAGCACGTCGACCTCGGCATCGAGCCAGACGGTGATCGCGCGGGCATTGAGCAATTCGCGAGTGCGCGGATCGATGAAGGCGCCGCCGCCGGTGGCGATGACCCTGACATGGCCCTCGATCAGCCGCGCTACCAGCCGTCGCTCGCCATCGCGGAAATCCTTTTCACCATAGCGCTCATAGACTTCGGCGGCGGAGTAGCCGGCGGCGTCCTCGATCGCCGAATCGCTGTCGACGAACGGCAAATCGAGCCGCCGTGCGAGGCGCCGGCCAACGGTCGACTTGCCGACGCCCATCAGGCCGACAAGGACAATCGGTTTATCAAGGCGTTCGGTCAGGTGCGGCATGGGCAAGGGGGCTATACATGGGGATGCATGGTCGGGCAAAAGGCCGCATTCTCATTCTCTTGACGCATTGGAAGCTCATGCCGCGCGGCGTACTTTTTCTCATCATCCTGGTGCTGCTGCTGATCGGCGGCGCGTTTTTCCTGTCATCGAGCGCTGAACAAGTGCCGCTGACCCAGATCGAGGCCGACGTCAGCAATGCACCGACCGCGCAATAGACTGCTGCTCGCCGCGGCGGGATTGGCGATCGCCATCCCCGCGCTGGCGCAGGACAGGCCCGAATCGATCCTGCCGCCCGGATTCGGGGAGCCGACACCGGCCACAAACACGCAATCGCCCGCGCCCGCGAACAATAGTTCGACGACCGCCCCGGCCGGCCCCGCGGAGAGCAACGGCGTGGTGGAGACCAGCGGCCTGACGCTGGAAGAGGCAGCCGACGCGATGGTGGTCGAAATCGCGCCGCCGATCGAAATGCCCGACGACGCGCGCCGCGACCCGGCCGAGGTCGGGCCGTTACCCGCCGCTCAGACCGGGTTCGGCGACCGGCCGTGGGGCGGATCGAGCGGAAAATTCCTGTCCATCCTGATGCGCCGGACCGACACGCCGCTGGCGTCGCGCTGGGGGCACATCCTGCTCCGCAATGCACTTCTGACCAGGGCGCGGGCACCGGCCGACGTGAACCCCGCCGACTGGGTGGCCGAGCGTGCCTGGCTGCTGATCCGGATGGGCGAGGCGGACGGCGCGCGGATGCTGGTGTCGGGCGTCGACGTCGATGACTTCACGCCCAAGCTGTTCCAGATCGGGGTGCAGAGCGCGTTGGCCAATGCCGACCCGGCTGCAATGTGTCCGATCGAGAGTGGAATCGGCAAGGTCGAGCGGTCGATCGCCCCCTTGGCGCGGGCGATGTGCGCGTCGCTGTCGGGCAATAGTGCGGTTGCCGCGGCCGATATCGAGGCGGCGCGGCGGCGCGGGCGGTTCGACCCGATCGACCTTGTGCTGGCCGACAAGGTAGTCGGGGCCGGGGCGGAATCGGCGCGCGCGGTGACGGTCGAGTGGGACCAGGTGAAGCGGCTAAACGCCTGGCGCTTCGGGCTTGCAACTGCGACCGGGATGGTTCCGCCTGCGGCGCTGGTCAACGCCGCCAGCCCGCAAGTGCGCGCGTGGCAGGCGCGAGCACCGGTGCTGAGCGCCGAGCAACGGCTGGCTTCGGCGCGGATCGCCGCCGGGCTGGGGGTGTTTTCGTCGCAGGCGCTGATCGACCTGTATGCCGAAATTTACGACCAGACCGACCCGAGCGATCTGGCCAAGAGCGATGCCTGGCTAGTGCGGCTGGCGGTCACCGGCAAAAAGCTGGACGACAAATTGGGCGCGATCCGCAAGCTGATCGATGGCGCCAAGGGATCGATCGAGCGCGAGGCGACGCGGGCGCTGATGGCACGTGCCGCAGTGCGGATTGTGCCCGATGCCGACCTCCAGGAAATCGCGCCCGAACTGATCGCGGCGTTGCTGGCCGGCGGGTTCGACCGCGAGGCGGCGCGTTGGGCGACGGTGGTTGACGATATGGACGATGAATTCTCCGATCGTTGCTGGGCGATGCTGGCGTTGGGGGCGCCGACCACGCGCGGGCTCGACCTGGGCGGAAGCCGGGTCGGCGACTTCATCGATCGCGATATCAGCAAGGGCAAGCAACGCAGCGCTTTGCTCGTCGCGGGCCTCGCCGGACTGGGGCGGATCAGCACGGGAGCGGCGGGGCAGTTGAGCCAGCGCCACGGGCTCGGGCTCGGCGGCCGGTCGGAGTGGACCAAGATGATCGACGGCGCGTCGGTCCGGCGGCAGGCAGGGACGGTGGCGGTTCTCGCCGCGGTCGGCATGCAGGCGCCGGGGTTCGATTCAGTGCCGGGCTTTCACCAGTTTCATCTGATTACCGCACTCAACCGCAACGGGCAGGGCTTTGCGGCGCGGATGATCGCCGCCGAGGCGCTGTCGCGAACATGACGTGGTTGGCATGAAGCGCTGGGCGTGACCGGGGACGACGCCGGGTTGGTCGATCGATTTCTCGACATGCTGGCGTCGGAAGCGGGGGCGTCGCGGCATACTTTATCGGCGTATCGCAGCGATCTGGCGGCGGCGGGGGCCATCGTGCCGTCGCTCGGCGAGGCGTCGATGGAGCAATTGGGAACGCTTGCGCCGGCCTGGTCCGATCTTGCCGCCTCTACCCTTGCGCGGCGGTCGGCGACGCTCAGGCGGTTTTACGGATTTTTGCAGGAGGAGGGGTTTCGCGACGATAATCCGGCGACGGCGCTGGCCCGGCCGAGGCAAGTGCGACCGCTGCCGCGAATCCTCGATACGGATGACATTACCGCCATGTTCCGCGCCGCCGAGGACAAAGCGGCGAGCGACGAGCCGGGGGCGCTGCGCAACCTCGCCTTGCTGGAATTGCTGTACGGATCGGGGCTTCGCGCATCGGAACTGGTGACGCTGCCGCGGCGCGCATTCCGGCCTGGCCAGCCGTTCCTGATCCTGCGCGGCAAGAGCGGCAAGGAGCGGCTGGTGCCGGTTTCCTCGCGCGCAGCGGAGGTGGTCGAGCGCTGGTCGGCGACGTTGATGGAAGGGCAATGGTTGTTCCCCAGTCGCGTCGGGCATCTCAGCCGGGTGCGCCTGTTCCAGATCGTCCGGGCGATGGCGGGGCAGGCGGGGATCGCGCCGGAGCGGGTCAGTCCCCATGTTCTGCGCCATGCCTTTGCGACGCACCTGCTGGCCGGCGGGGCAGACTTGCGCGCGCTGCAGACCTTGCTTGGCCATGCCGATATCGCGACGACGCAGATCTACACCCATGTCGACAGCGAGCGACTGGTGCAATTGGTCAACGAACGACATCCGCTGGCCCGCAAACCGCGCGTTGACGATGGGCCATCCCCGCCTTAACCCCCGCGCCGACCATGCAGACCTATCTCGATTTTGAAAAACCGATCGCCGAACTCGAACGGCGCCTGAGCGAGTTGCGCGAGACCGCGAGCGAAGGGTCGATCGACCTCGACAGCGATGTCGAGCGGCTCGAGGCCAAATCGGCCAAATTGCTCAAGGATACTTATGCGCGCCTGACCCCGTGGCAGAAGAGCCAGGTGGCGCGCCATCCCGACCGGCCGCATTTCAAGGATTTCGTCGCCGGCATGGCGGAGGACTTTGTCCCGCTCGCAGGTGACCGTGCGTTCGGGGACGACCCTGCAATCATTGGCGGACTGGCCAGGATCGGCGGCACGCGCGTGATGCTGATCGGCCATGAGAAAGGCGACGATACGGCGTCGCGGCTGCGTCACAATTTCGGGATGGCCAAGCCCGAAGGCTATCGCAAGGCGATCAGGTTGATGGGCTTGGCCGACCGATTCGGGCTTCCGGTGGTGACCATGGTCGATACGCCGGGTGCCTTTCCCGGCGTGCAGGCCGAGGAACGCGGGCAGGCCGAAGCGATCGCCCGATCGACCGAGCAATGCCTGGCACTGAAAGTGCCGCTGATCGCGGTCGTGGTCGGCGAAGGTGGATCTGGCGGTGCGGTGGCGCTGGCCGCGGCGAACCGCGTGCTGATGTTCGAACATGCGGTCTATTCGGTGATTTCGCCGGAGGGTTGCGCGTCGATCCTGTGGCGGACGTCGGACAAAGCGGCCGATGCGGCCGAGGCAATGAAGATCACCGCGACCGACTTGCAGGCGCTGGGCGTCGCCGACCGGATCGTCCCCGAGCCGACCGGCGGAGCGCATCGCGATCCGGCGACGGCGATCGCCTCGCTCAAGGATGCGGTGATCGATGAAATCGCCGGCTTGCAGTCGCTCGGGCCGGAGGAATTGCTGGCCCAGCGGCGCGCTAAATTTCTCGCTATCGGCTAGGTCCGGTCCCAGCGCTTCGTTTCGGAACCAAGTTGCATTTTTACCCGTTCATTGGGGAGAAATCCCCCCATTCGTACGGAGTGAATATGCGTCGCCCAATCTTCCTGCTTGCCGCTAGCGCGCTTGCCCTGACGCCATTCGCAGCCGGGGCCCAAGTGCGCAACCTGAACCCGCGTGAAGTGGCCGAGGCACAGCGCCAGCACCCCGAACTGGTGAGGGAATATGGCGGCGCCGAGGTCGGTGCGCGGGCGGCCTATGTCGAGGGCGTCGGACGACGCGTCGCAGCCTATTCCGGGGTCGCCAATCCGGGCCAGACCTATCGCTTCACAACGCTCAACAGCGCGGTCGAAAATGCTTTCGCGGTGCCGGGCGGGTATATCTATATCACTCGCCAGCTGATGGGGCTGATGGACGATGAGGCGGAACTCGCCTTCGTGCTTGGCCACGAGACCGGCCATATTGCCGCCAACCATGCCCAGGCTCGGCGATCGGCAGCGCAGCGCAATTCGATCCTGGGCGTGCTAGGCGCGATCATCGGCAGCACGATCGGCGGCAATGCCTTCGGCAACCTGCTGGCGCAAAGTGCGCAGTTGCGGACGTTGAGCTTCTCGCGCGATCAGGAATATCAGGCCGATACGCTGGGAACACGATATGTCGTCGCGGCAGGTTACGATCCGCTTGGCGGGGCCAACATATTGGCGTCGCTGGGCCGCGCCGATGCCCTTCAGCTGCGGATCCAGGGCAAGGGCAATCGCTCGCTCCCCGAATGGGCGAGCACGCATCCGAATAGCGAGAATCGCGTCCAGCGCGAGCGTCAGTTGGCGATTCAGAGCGGTCGCGCGGGCAAGGGACTGCGCAATCGCGAAGCCTTCCTGGCCCAGATTGAAGGGCTGACGGTCGATGACGATCCCGCGCAAGGCGTGATCGAAGGGCGCAGCTTCAGCCATCCCGATCTTCGACTGCAGTTCGTCGTTCCGACTGGCTATCTGATGCAGAACAGCACCAGCGCGGTGTCGATCGAAGGGTCGGCCGGAAAGGCGCAATTCAGCGGCGGCGGCTATACCGGGACGCTCGACAGCTACTTGCAGCGCGTGTTGTACCAACTGACCGGCGGGCGACAACAGGTCGCGATGGGGCAACCACGCCAGACTAGCATCAACGGCCTGCCCGCGCTCTACAGCATCGGTCGCGCCAACACATCGTCGGGCGCGGTCGATGTCAGCATCGTGGCGTATCGCTGGGATCGCGACACGGTCTATCATTTCGTGATGCTGACCCAGGCCGGAGCGGGGATGGGGCCGTTCAGTTCGATGGTCGATTCGTTGCGCCGACTGACTCCGCAGGAAGCGGGCTCGATCCGTCCGCGGGTGATCGACGTGGTGACCGTCGCGCCCGGGGACACGGTCCAGTCGCTCGGCCAGCGCATGGCGTATCGTGATTTCAAGGATGAACGGTTCCGCTCACTGAACGGGCTTGCCGCCAATGCGACAATGACCCCCGGGCAGAAGGTCAAGATCGTGGTTTACGGGACGCGGCGAAGCTGAAGCGGCCTCGCGTCGTTACATGTAGGTCTGGACGAGGTTGCTGACCTTGCCCCACATTCCACCGGTACCGCCGCCGAGTGATTTGAGGCCCCCGATCATGGCGACGCAAATCAGGGCGGCAATCAGCCCGTACTCGATCGCGGTTGCGCCGCGTTCAGACACACGCAGGGTGCGCAAATGTTTACGGATAGCTGTCACGCCACCCTCCTCTGGTCTTGGTCCACAATGCATGGATTAAGCGAGAGTGGTTAAGAGAATATTCCCACGACACGGTTAATGGTCGCGTCGCCTAAATTAAATATCGGGTGCCCAGGCCGCGAAATGGAGCAGTTCGAAACGTTCTTCGACCTGATCCGCGCCGCCGAGGAAGACGGCCCTGGCGGCGGCAAGTCCACGGCGCCCGATCGGACGGCGCGAGCGCTGGTCAAGGATGTTGGTGCAGCCCATCGCGCGCAGGTCGCCGACCAGCCGGTCGAGTGTGGGGTAGCGGACCGCGACGCGATCGACATCGATCACCGGCTCGCTGAAACCGACCGAAATCAGCAACGCCGCGAGCGATGGGCCATCGATGCTGGGGTGGAGGCGCGGCGCGGCACCGCCGTCGACGCGGTCGGCAGCTAGCATGGCATCGCGCAACCGGGGTAGGCTGCTGCCGCCGACGATCGCGCCGAGCAACAGGCCGCCGGGACGCAGCATTTGGCGCAGCGCGAACGCCGCCGCCTGGACGTCGTTGACGGAGTCCAATTCGCCGATCGACAGGCATAGGTCGACGCTTCCCGGCGTCATGCCCGCCGCGTCGCCGACGTGGACATTCGGAACGATCGCGGTCAGTCGATCGTGCCACCGCCGATCGTCAGCGCCGACGATCGCCGCCGTGTCGAACCGGATTCGCACGTCCGCCAATCGATCCAGGCAATCGTCGAACGCGCGGGTCTGGAGAAATCGGTCGCCACCGAGCCGGGTGGCACGGTGGCGCCGGAGAAGGCGGGCATGGTCGTCGAACAGGGGAGGTTTCACGGCATGCTTGTGCAGGGCCGCGCGGGCGGCAACAAGGGGCCATGATGGCGATTGCGCAGCGCATGAAATGGCTCGGGTCGGTCGCGCTCGATTTCGCGCTTCCGGCACGCTGCGCGGGATGCGGGACGATTACCGATGTGCCGCATCAATTTTGCGCGACTTGCTGGCAGCAAGTGGAATGGCTGGGGCAAGGCGGGTGCGCGCAATGCGGACTTCCGCTCGAAGCCACCGAAATCGAGCATTGCGGCCGCTGCCTCGTGCAACCGCCGCTGATTGCGCGCAGCCGCGCCGCAATTGCCTATGGCGACATTGCGCGATCGCTTGTGCTGCGGCTGAAATATTCGCGCAAGGTGGCGCTTGCGGCGACCATGGCGCGCTATATGCGGCCCTTGGTCGAGGCGACGCCGGATACGATATTGGTGCCGGTGCCGCTGCACCGCAGCCGCTTGTGGTGGCGGGGATTCAACCAGTCGGGGCTGATTGCCGCCAGTCTGGCCAAGATCAGCGGGCTGGCGCATCGACCGGGGTTGCTGACTCGCGTGCGCCGAACCAGGGCGCTGAAGAACATGAACGCGCGTCAGCGGGCAACCGAGGTGAAATCGGCCTTCGCGCTCGATCCATCGGCAGATGTGAAGGGTCGCCATTTCCTGCTGGTCGACGATGTGCTGACCACGGGCAGCACGTCGGAGGCTTGTGCCCGGACGTTGCTTCGCGCAGGTGCAGCCCAGGTGGACCTGATTTGTTTCGCGCGGGTGGTGCGGCCGTCCCTGCTCGAGCGTTAGAATGCAAGAAAATCAGGGAGTGTTTCGTTGGCCAAGGTGGAAATCTATACCAAAGACTGGTGCGGCTATTGCGCGCGGGCCAAGCGGCTTCTGACCGAAAGCGGCGTCGACATCGTGGAATATCCGGTTGATATGGGCGGCGACAAGAAGAGCGAAATGATCCAGCGCGCAGGCGGGCGGACGACGGTGCCGCAAATTTTCATCGACGGTCGACATATCGGCGGGTGCGACGAATTGTTCGCGTTGCAGTCGTCGGGCAAGCTGGCCCAATTGCTGGCCTGATCATGGTTCGGATCGCCATTTTCCAGTCGCGCACCGGGATCGATCCGGATGCCAATGCTGCGACGCTGGCCGCGATGGTCGGCGAGGCGGCGGACCGCGGGGCGGCGATGCTGTTCACGCCTGAAATGTCGGGGCTGCTCGACGGCAATCGCGAGCGATCGGCCAGCTTGGTGCGGGGTGAAGCAGGCGACGTCGTTCTGGCCGCAGTACGTTCTGCGGCCAAGGCGCATGGCATTTGGGTCCACCTTGGATCGCTGGCGCTGCTCGGCGATGACGGGAAAAGGGTCAATCGCGGGTTCGTGATCGATTCCAAGGGCGAGATCGTCGGCCGATACGACAAGATGCATTTGTTCGATGTCGACCTGCCGACCGGCGAAAGCTGGCGCGAGTCGGCGGTGTATCAGGCCGGGAGCGCGCCGGTGGTGGTGCGCGATACGCCGGTGGGCACGCTTGGGCTGACGATCTGTTACGATCTGCGCTTTCCGGCGATCTTCGAGCGATTGTCCGAGGCGGGGGCGGAGGTGATCGCGGTGCCGGCGGCGTTCACCGTGCCGACCGGCAAGGCGCATTGGCATGTCCTGCTGCGCGCCCGGGCGATCGAGGCGGGGCTGTTCGTGGTGGCGGCCGCGCAATCGGGGAGCCATGAAGACGGGCGCGCGACCTTTGGCCACAGC
>JBBQTM010000004.1:0-50164 GCA_038234545.1 Sphingomonadales bacterium | reverse complement strand
GTTGAGCGGAAGCTCGTAGGTCAGCTGCGCGCGGCCGCCGACGTAGGTCAAATTCTTCTGGATTCCGCGGCGGTCCTGGCACAGTTTCAGGATCGGGCCGAGATATTCGTCGGGGACGTAGATCACCGCCTCGATCCACGGCTCCTCGATGCTGACGATACGGCTGGGGTCGGGCATGTCTGCCGGATTGTGGAGCTCGATCAGGCTGCCCCCGTCCTCGCCCTCGCCGACCTGCACCCGTCCCGAGGTTGCGCCGGGATCGCCGCGTTTGCTGCGGCCCAGCTGGATTCGATAGACCACGCTTGGCGCGGTGGTGATCAGGTCGAGGTCATATTCGCGGGTCAGCCGCTCCTGGATGATCTCGAGGTGGAGCAGGCCGAGGAAGCCGCAGCGGAAGCCGAAGCCGAGCGCGGCGCTGGACTCGGTTTCGAAGCTGAACGACGCGTCGTTGAGGCGGAGTTTGTAGAGGGACTCGCGGAGCTTGTCGAAATCCGCCGCGTCGGTCGGGAACAGGCCGCAGAACACCACTGGCTGGACGGTCTTGAAGCCGGGCAAAGCGTTGGCGGTGGGGCGTTTGACGTCGGTGATGGTGTCGCCGACCGCGGTCTGGCTGACTTCCTTGATCTGCGCGGTGATGAAGCCGATTTCGCCCGCGGCGAGCTGATCGAGCTGTTCGATCTTGGGGGTGAAGCAGCCGACGCGATCGACCAGGTGCTGGGTGCCGGTGGCCATGAATTTGACCAATTGGCCCTTCTTGATCACGCCGTCGATGACCCGGATCAGGATGACCACGCCGAGGTAAGGGTCGTACCAGCTGTCGACCAGCATGGCTTTCAGCGGGCCGTCGCGGTCGCCTTTTGGGGGGGGGATCTTAGTCACCACCGCCTGCAGGATTTCCTCAATGCCGATGCCGCTTTTGGCGCTGGCGAGTACGGCTTCGGACGCGTCGAGGCCGATGACGTCCTCGATTTCGGCGCGGACCTTCTCGGGCTCGGCGGCGGGCAGGTCGATCTTGTTGATCACCGGCACGATCTCATGGTCATGCTCGATTGACTGGTAGACATTGGCCAGCGTCTGCGCCTCGACCCCCTGCGCGGCGTCGACGACGAGCAGCGCGCCCTCGCACGCGGCCAGGCTGCGCGAGACTTCATAGGCGAAATCGACGTGGCCGGGCGTGTCCATCAGGTTGAGCTGGTACGTCTCGCCGTCCGCCGCCTGCCACTTGAGCCGCACGGTCTGGGCCTTGATGGTGATCCCGCGTTCCTGCTCGATCTCCATATTGTCGAGCAGTTGCGGGGTCATCTCGCGCTGGGTGAGGCCGCCGGTGGTCTGGATCAGCCGGTCGGCAAGCGTGCTCTTCCCGTGATCGATGTGGGCGATGATCGAGAAATTACGGATATGCGAAAGTTCACTCATGCCGCGCCGCTAGCAGAGCGTCCGGCTGCTGTCATCGCTGCCAAGCGGAACCAGTATGACACGCCGACCGTATCCCTCCGCAACAGGAGGCAGAACAAATGGCGGTACGCGATCTGAGGCGGCTCGAGCCGTGGGCGCGGCTGGGATTTGCGGCGCGCGGCTTTGTCTATTTGTTCCTCGGCTGGATTGCGCTGACCACCGGGCGCGCGATGTCGACCGACGATGCGGTGGCCGAGGTCGAGCGGCTTCCGGCGGCACCGCTACTGCTTGGCCTGCTCGCCGCCGGCCTGTTCGGCTATGCCCTGTTCAAATTGTATGCCGCGGCGATCGACCTCGAATATAAGGGCGACGACACCAAGGGCCGCTTGGCGCGGATCGGCGGGGCGATCGGCGGGCTGGCTTATATCGGACTCGGCTGGTTCGCGCTCGAAGTGCTGCTCGGGATCGAGGATGACAGCAAGGCTGGCCGAGCCGCTGGATCGGTCGGCGCACCGCAAGAAGTGGCGGTGGACGTGGCGCAGACACCGGGCGGCGACTGGCTGCTGATGCTTGGCGCGGGGATCGTGATCGGAATCGCGGTCGGGCAATTGGTGATTGCGTGGAAGGCCAGCTTCATGGACCAGATGCCGCGTTGCCCCGGTTTTGCCCGCCCGGTCGGCCGGATCGGCCATGCGGCACGCGCGCTGGTCATCGGAATGATCGGCTGGTTCTTGTTCAAGGCCGGGCTTGACGGGACAAGGGTGCGGAACTTCGGCGATGCGCTGGCGGTGCTTCACACGGACGACGACTGGCTGTTCCTGGCGGTCGCGGCGGGGTTGATGGCGTTCGGGCTGACCAGCCTGATGATGGCGCGATACCGCCGGATCGAAGATCGCGACGTGGTCGATGATGCCGCCCGCGGAATCGACAAGGCGAAGACTTCCGTCAAAAACTGATATATGTTAAAGCCCTGTGCAGCGCGCGTCTCTGCGCTGTGGGGGTAGTGTATTGACGGTTGCGGCGGCCCTGGGGCGCTGGCCGCGACCGTCGCCTCCCGCACTTTCAGGGAGGCATTTTTCCAATGATCGGTCGTCTTTTCGTATCCGCCGCACTTTTCAGCACCGTCTTCGTCGCCGCAGCCGCGTCGGCTCAGACCAGCAACACGCGCGCCAGCCAAAGTCGCAAGATGCAGGTCAACGCCATGTCCGAAATCCCGGTCTGCACCAAGCGGCTGGGCACCATCGCAATCGTCGAGCCCGACAATCAATGGTGGCGCGAGCTCAATCTCGGCAGCCCCGAAGCGATCCTCAAGATCTTCGTCAGCGCTCGGGCTGCTTCGGCATCGTCAACCGCGGCCGATCGATGCAGAGCCGCGCGATGGAACGCGCCATGGCCGATAATGGCGAGCTTCAGCAGGGCAGCAATGTCGGACGCGGCCAGGTCAAGACCGCCGACTATTTCCTGGAGCCCAACATCGTCTCGGCCAACCGCAATTCGGGCGGCAGCAATGTCGGCGCGGCGGCGGGCGCATTGGGCGGCCTGTTCGGCGGCTGGGGCGGCGCGGTCGGCGCGATCGCCGGCGGGATCAACGTCAAGAAGGGCGAGGCGAGTGTGACGCTCAGCGTCGTCAATGCTCGCACCACCGAAGAGGAGGCGCTGGTCGAAGGCTATGCCCGCAAGAAGGACGTCAGCTGGGGCGCCGGCGGCGGTGCCGGCTGGTGGGGCGGTTTTGCAGCGGCTGGGGCCAGCGGCTACCAGAATACCGAGATCGGGCAGGTCATCGTGCTGGCTTATCTGGATGCGTATATCCGGTTGGTGACTCAGCTTGGCGGATTACCGGCCAATGCGGCGGTGGCGGCCCCGCAGGCGCGGTAGGGCAACCTAATCCTCCCCGACACGGGGAGGGGGACCAGTGAAACATGGTGGTGGGGTGGGTGCAACGAGCCGTAAGCTCTCGTTGCGCCCACCCCTCCACCATTCAATCTTTGTTGAATGGTCCCCCTCCCGGTGTCGGGGAGGTATTTGGTAACTGGAAATCTCCTACCCGACCCCCCATCTCCGCCTCACCCCCGGAGGCTTTCCCATGACCAACTTCGACCTCACACCGCCCACAGAAACCGAATTCGAAACCCTCGCCGCCGACCTCTCGACCGAGGAACGCCACGTCCTCCTCCAGCATGGCACCGAAGCGCCGTTCTGCGGCGTGTTCACCGATCACAAGGGGCAGGGAATCTATACCTGCCGCCTGTGCGGGCTGCCGTTGTTCCAGGCGGGGGAAAAGTTCGATAGCGGGACCGGCTGGCCGAGCTTCACTACGCCGGTTGCCGAAGGTCACCTGACCACAATCCGCGACACCAGCTATGGCATGGTCCGCGACGAGATCGTCTGCGCGCGCTGCGGCGGGCACCAGGGCCACGTCTTCCCCGACGGCCCGCCCCCGACCGGCGAACGTTACTGCATCAACAGCGTGTCATTGGGGTTCACCGCGGCGGACGAGCCGCTGCCCGACAAGCTTGGACGCGGGGCACCCGAGGGCGAGGTATGGGAAGAATGAGATTCGGTCGACGGCTCGATTGCTATTGTCCGTCTTCAGGCCTGGATGAAATCGGGCGAATAAGCGCCAGCAACAAAGCGATCCCCGCGGCCATGCTTGTGCCCCACACCACCCAGTCATAGGCGAGCCAACGCGCAGCCCGGCTTTGCAGCGCTGGATCAACCGCTTGGCTGTACCCGCTGGCGGTTATCGCTGTGAACTCCGGTTCAAGAACAATGCCCGCAACCAACCCGCAGGTCACGAACAACGCGAACGATGCGATCAGCAAGATTCGTCGCGGAGTCGTCCAGTTCGCGATCAGGGCGACGATGTACAAAAGCCCCGTGATCGGCGGAACCGTTTCCCAAAACGAAGAACTGTCGTATCGATAATCCCCTTGCAGGATCGCAAGGGAACGCGGCGGAGCTTCCGCGATCGTGCTTGCCACGACCGAGATCGCGAACAGCTGCGCACCGATCTGTAGGAAGCAACTTACGATCAACGCCATCAGCGTGAGGTTGCGAATATTCAGGCGGTCCATTTGCTTCCCCCCGTCACGAAGTCTGCCAGCGCAATACGGACAAGGCAATGGCCGCCTTCCTCGCCCGATAACGGGCTGACTGCTGAATTGCGCCTGCGAGCCTTTACTTCCCGTTTGCGGTTCCCTCGCGACCGCCCCGACGATCGGCCATCGCCATCTCCATTTTTGTCTCCCAAAGACCAATATTTCCCGAAATTTCCATGGCCACACGACCCGCTGATCGCGAGCTCATCTTTACCTATGTAAAGTTGAACTACATTAGCCCCGCCTTCAATCTTCAGCAATCAAAGTAGTGAAATAGACCTTATGTGTCATTTCGGGACTGATCGTTAAATTAGTTATAATCTATTCGGCTCTTCTGGGCGTTAGGTATCATTAACAAGTGATTAAAAAACGCAACTTGGCCGTGTGGCGGGCGGCTGATGCTTTGTATGGGTCCGCCGGCAAGGAAAGGGACGGATTATGAAAAATCTTACCATCGGGTTGGCTGCCATTTGCATTGGCTTGTGGGGCTCTTCGGCATCCGCGCAAACAGCGTCGAGTTCTGGATTTGCGCTTGATGTAAATCAGACCGTCACGGCACCACTCACGACGACGGTCACGGTGGACATCGGGCCACTTGCGCAGACCTCCGGCAGCGCGCCACCAGATTACAATGTTTCGAATTCGGTGGCGTCAGTCAATCAGACGATTAGCCTCACCGGCGGCCTGCTCCCGGTCTCCGAACAGATCAGCACTGGCTTGCTCACTTCGAATTCCACTGGCACCGCCGACGGCGCTCAGGCGACTGCGACCATCAACAACCTTGCGCTCGATATCGGGTCCGGTTCGTTTCTTCCTTCGCTGTTCAACATCAGCGCAACAACCATCCAGTCATTCTCGCAGGCCAATACCATCGGCGGGTTTGACGCGAGCGGAACCACCACGATCGAAGGACTTGTGCTGAGCGGATCGGCTTTGGGGGCGCTGGTTTTCGACGGCAACCTGCTCGTCAACCCCGCGCCCAACACGATATTGTTCAGCGGTGGCGGTCTGTCGATCATCCTCAATGAACAGATCCTGTCGGCCAGCGGTATCACGACCAACGCAATCAACATCGGGTTCACGAACTTCCCGATCGGCACCGGATTGCAAAACGGCAACATCATTTTTGCCCAGACGCAGGCATCGGCGGTCGCGGGTGTGAATGGCGCAGTGCCTGAACCCGCGACCTGGGCGATGATGCTGATTGGTTTTGGCGCGGTAGGCGTAAGCATGCGCCGCCGGAAAAAGTTGCAGGGGCTTCTTCAAGCCGCCTGACCTTTCACAAAATGTCCTGAACTTTGCGCCCGGTCAGCAATGGCCGGGCGTTTTTTCGGTCGGTATTGCCATGATCGTTATTGCATGAGCGGGAAGGAGCGGGGCCCGCCCTTCGTCGAATAAGCGCGCCGTCTCCTCCTGAATCTTGTTGCGGATCAATGACGCCGTCTTAGGGTGCACAGCAACGCTGTCATTCCTTTGAGAGACCCCATCCCATGCGCATCGCCCTTCGCTCTTCCGTCCTGCTCGCCAGCGCCTCGTTGCTCGCCGCCTGCGCCACTACCCCGCCGGTCCAGACCGTTGCAGCGCCCCAGCCGGGCGAGATGCAATCGCAGGCCGAGGCGCTCGCCGCCGAGCCCGCCGCTCTTTCCTCGCTGGTCAGCCAGGTCGACATTCCGCACCAGACCTTCAAGCTCGACAATGGCCTGACCGTCATCGTCCATGAGGATCGCAAGGCGCCCGTCGTCGCGGTCAGCACCTGGTATAATGTCGGGTCGAAGGACGAGCCCACGGGGAAAACTGGTTTTGCGCATCTGTTCGAGCATCTGATGTTCAACGGATCGGAGAATTTGCCGGAGGATTTCTTCACCTATTTGCAGCAGATCGGCGCGACCGATTATAACGGCACCACCTGGTTCGACCGGACCAATTATTTCCAGACCGTGCCGACCGGCGCGCTGGAACGGGCGTTGTTCATGGAAAGCGACCGGATGGGCTATCTGCTCGCCGCGATCGACCAGAAGAAACTGACCAACCAGATCGGCGTCGTCCAGAACGAGAAGCGCCAGGGTGACAATGCGCCGGGCGGGCTGGTCGATTATGAAGTGCTCGCCAACCTGTTTCCCGAAGGCCACCCCTATCACCACGACACGATCGGTTCGATGGCCGACCTCGACGGGGCCAGCCTGGCCGATGTGAAGCAGTGGTTCATCGACAAATATGGCCCCAACAACAGCGTGCTGGTGCTGGCCGGCGACATCAACGCCGCCGAGGCGCGGCCGTTGGTCGAGAAATATTTCGGCGCGATCCCTGCAGGCACGGTCAACACGCCGGCCGCGGCCGATGTGCCGACACTGGCCGCGTCCAAGTCGATCGTGATGAAGGACCGCGTCGCCGCGACCCAGTTGCAGCGCCACTGGGCCGTGCCGGGGCTGAACAGCGCGCAATTGCCCGCGATCGATCTTGGCGCGTCGATCCTCGGCGGGCTTGCCAGCTCGCGGCTCGACCGCATCCTGGTCCGCGAGGAAAAGCTTGCCGTGTCGGTGTCGGCCGGGGTGCAGGCATTCCAGCGCGTCGGCATGTTCGAGATCAATGCGACGGTAAAACCGGGGGTCGATCCGGCGCTGGTCGATCGCCGCCTTGACGAGATCATGGCCGAGTATCTTGCCAACGGCCCGACCGAGGATGAAGTCCGGCGCGCCGCGACCAGCGACGTCGCGGGCCGCGTTCGCGGGCTCGAGCAGGTCGGCGGCTTCGGCGGCAAGGCGGTGGCGCTGGCCGAGGGGCAGGTGTTCACCGGCAACAGTGATTTTTACAAGCGCAGCCTGGCGCTGTACGCCGCCGCGACGCCGGACCAGATCAAGGGCGCGATGAACCAGTGGCTCAGCCGCCCGGTGTTCAAGGTTACGCTCGAGCCGGGCGATCGCCCCGCTTATGTCGACGCCAAGGGGTCGAAGGCGGCCAAGGTCGATCTGCCGAGCACCAAGACGGTGCGACCGGTCCCCGCGGTGGCCCAGACCCCGCCGCTCGACTTCCCGACGGTCGAACATGCGACGCTGTCGAATGGCGTCGTGGTCAATTACGCGCAGCGCGGCGCGGTGCCGACGACGCAGATCGCCTTGTCGTTCGACGCGGGTGCCTCGTCCGATGCGCCGGCCCAGCGAGGGTTGCAGAGCGTGACACTGGCGATGCTCGACGAGGGCGCGGGTGGCTTGACCAGCCAGCAACTCGCCGAGGCCAGCGAGCGCCTGGGCGCCGGAATCGGCACCAGTGCGTCGCTCGACCGGAGCAACGTCAGCATGTCGGCGCTGTCGGCCAATATCGATCCGTCGCTCGATCTGCTGGCGAATATCGTCCAGCGGCCCGACTTCACGCAGGGCGAGCTCGACCGCATCCGCACCCAGACGCTGACCGGAATCGCGCAAGCCCAGAAAGAGCCCAATTCGATGGCGGCGCGCGCGCTACCCGGGCTGATCTATGGCGAGAACCATCCTTATGCCTCGACCGGCCAGGGCGATGTCGCGGCGGTGACCGCGCTGACCCGCGACGATCTGGTCGGCTTCCAGCAGCGCTGGCTACGGCCCGACAATATGGAGATCTACGTCGTCTCCAGCCTGCCGATGGCGGAATTGATGCCCAAGCTTGAAGCGCGGTTCGGCAAATGGGCGGCGCCGGCTGCGGCCAAGGGGGTGAAGAATTTCACCGCGCTCCCGCCGCGCCCCACGTCTCCGCGGATCGTGCTGATCGACCGACCGTCCTCGCCGCAGTCAATCATCCTCGGCGGGCAGCTGACCCCGATCGACCCGCGCAGCGACATCATTCCGGTGAGCGGCGCGAGCGAAGTATTGGGCGGCAACTTCCTGTCGCGGATCAACATGGACCTGCGCGAGACCAAGGGCTGGTCGTACGGCGTGCGCAGCAACGTGAGCTACGCGCTCAACGCCGCGCCCTACATCGTCAACGCGCCGGTCCAGGCCGACCGCACGGGCGACTCGATCAAGGCGCTCAACGAGCAGATCGCTTTGTTCCTCGGCAAGAAGGGCGTCACCGCCGAGGAATTGTCGCGCGCTGTGTCGAACAATGTCCAGGCGCTGCCAGGGCGGTTCGAGACCTCGGGCGCGGTATTGGGCGCGATGATGAGCAACGACCTCTATGGCCGCCCGGACAATTACTTCGAATTGCTCGGCGACCGCTATCGCGGGCTGACCCGGACCGCGGCCGACCAGGCGTTGCGTGTCGCGCTCGACCCCAAGGGGTTCGTGTGGGTGGTCGTCGGCGACGCCGCCAAGGTGAAGCCGCAGCTCGACAAGCTCGGCATGCCGGTCGAGGTGATGGCGGCAAAGTAAGGATTAGCACCTCCCTGCCGACTTCGGCGGGGAGGTGGACGCGAAGCGGACGGAGGGGTCCTTCCGTCCGCATCAAAGAACCCTCCGTCAGCCTGCGGCTGCCACCTCCCCGCCGAAGTCGGCAAGGAGGAGCTAGGTCAAGCGGGTGACGTGGCCCATCTTGCGCCCGGGGCGTGCTTCACCCTTGTTGTAGAGGTGAAGCGCCGCGCCCGGATCGGCCACGATATCTGCCCACCGATCAACGTCTGCGCCGATGAGGTTGTCCATCACCGCCCCGCCCGCGACCAAGTCCGCGCTGCCCAGCGGAAGGCCGCAAATGGCGCGAATATGCTGCTCGAATTGCGAGGTCGCAGCGCCCTCGATGGTCCAGTGGCCGCTGTTATGGACGCGCGGCGCGATCTCGTTGACCAGCGCGCCGTCGGCAGTGGCGAAGAATTCGACGGTGAACATGCCGACATGGCCGAGCGCCTCGGCGAGCTTGGCGGCGGTTTCCACCGCGCCGTCAGTCAGGGCCGCGATCGGCGGGCCCGCTGGAACGGTCGAGCGGCGCAATATGCCCTCGCGATGCTCGTTGCGCGGACAGGGAAAGGCGCGGGTCTCGCCATCGACGCCGCGCGCGATCAGCACCGAAAACTCGGCCTCGAAATCGATCGCCGCCTCGGCCACCGCCGGCGCATCGCTTATGCTCGCCCAGGCCGCGCGCGCCTCACCCGCCTCGCGCACCCAGGCCTGGCCCTTGCCATCATAGCCCAGCCGACGGCTCTTGAGCACCAATGGCAAGCCCAGCGCCGCGACCGCAGCGTCCAGTTCCGCTTCCGACCCGACCTCGCGCCACGTGGCGACGGTCGCGCCATTGGCCTCGAGGAAGCGTTTCTCGACCGCGCGATCCTGCGCAATTTCCAGGCTGCGGGTGCCGGGGCGAAGCTTGTCGCCCAGCGCCGCCAACGGCCCGACCGGCAAATTCTCGAATTCGTAGGTCACCACGTCACACTGCTCGGCGAAGGACGCCAGCGCGCCCTCGTCATCGAACGCCGCGCGGGTAAAGCTGCCCGCCACTTCCGCCGCGCACGGCCGGTAATGCGGATCGTAAATATGGCATTTGTAGCCCAGCCGCGCCGCCGCAAGTGCCATCATCCGGCCGAGTTGCCCGCCGCCGACGATGCCGATCGTGGAACCAGGCGGCAAGCTCATTCAGGCGCCTCGGGCACAGCCTCGGTCTGGGCCGCTCGCCAGTCGGCCAGTCGCCCGGCCAGCGCCTCATCATTGGTCGCCAGCATCGCCGCCGCCAGCAGCGCGGCATTGACCGCGCCCGGTTGCCCGATCGCCAGCGTCCCGACCGGAATCCCGGCGGGCATCTGGACGATCGACAGCAGGCTATCCATGCCTTTCAATGCCTTGCTTTCGACCGGCACGCCAAGCACCGGCAATTGCGTCATCGACGCCGCCATGCCGGGCAGATGGGCCGCACCGCCGGCCCCGGCGATGATCAGCTTCAGCCCGCGCGCCTTGGCGGTCGTGGCATAATCATACAGCCGCTGCGGGGTGCGATGGGCCGACACGACCTTGACTTCATGGGGCACGCCGAGCGCGTCCAGGGTCTCGGCGGCATGGCGCATGGTCTCCCAGTCGGAGCGGCTGCCCATGATGATCCCGACAATCGCCCCGTCCACCATCGAACCGCCCGCCATCAAAAAATTCCCTGCTCCCGACGTGTGGGCGGTGTAGAAAGTGTGAGGCCTGTGCGCAATTGGTACAGGCCCACGAAAGCAATTTCCCTTTATGCTTGATGCAGGTTATGATTTTTACTTCAACAGTGGGCGTACCGAACATGGATCGAGTCGTGCACAGCGTCGATACCGAGGCGCTGATGGAAGAAATTGCGCGGTTACGCGGGGAAGTCGCGCGGCTTGAATCGCGGTGCGACGAGCTCGACCGGGAAGCGCATCGCGATGCCCTGGCCCCGGTTGCCAACCGCCGCGGCCTGGTGCGCCATCTCGACCTGCTGATCGCCCGCCGTGCCCGCCACAACACGCCCGCGTCCTTGCTGTTTGTCGACGTCGACGGGCTGAAGGCGCTCAACGATTCGTTCGGCCACGCCGCGGGCGACGCGGCATTGGTCTATCTCGCGCAGCTGATGGCCCGCGCGGTCCGCCAGACCGATCTGGTCGCGCGCCTCGGCGGCGACGAATTCGTGGTGCTGCTCGACTATGCCGACGCATCGGCCGCGACCGAGACCGCCCGGCGGTTGGTCGACGCGGTTGCGGGGAGCGACTTCATCCACGACGGCCGGCCGCTGCCGCTCAGCATCGCGGTCGGCTTCACCGTCATCGAGCAGGGCGACACCGCCGAAGCCGTCCTCGATCGCGCCGACCAGGAAATGTACCGGGACAAAGCCGCCGCATAGAAAGCCCGGGGGGCTTTCGTTATGCGGTGGCTGCGGCGTAAATCAAGCCGCTCGAGACAAGCGGAAATGGGGCGAAGAGGGCCCTACCGCTCCCCCAGATAATAGCGCTCCCGCACCGTCAGATCGTCGCCCAACTCGTACACGATCGGCTTGCCGGTCGGGATTTCGAGACCGACAATCTCGTCGTCGGCAATGTTCGACAGATATTTTTCGAGCGCGCGAAGGCTATTGCCGTGCGCCGCGACGATCACTCGCTGACCGCTGCGCAACCGCGGTTCAATCTCCGCCTGATAATAAGGCAGGACGCGCGCAATAGTATCCTTCAAACTCTCCGACGAGGGCACCGCGATCCCGTCATACCGCCGGTCATTGCCAACCTGGTACGGACTGTCCGCCTCCAGCGGCGGCGGCGGAATGTCGAAACTGCGGCGCCAGATCTTGACCTGCTCCTCGCCGACCCGCGCGATCGTCTCGGCCTTGTCGAGCCCGGTCAGCCCGCCATAATGGCGCTCGTTCAAGCGCCAGTCCTTGGTCACCGGAAGCCACAATCGGTCCATTTCCATCAGCACCAAATGCAAGGTGCGGATCGCCCGGGACTGAAGCGAGGTGAAGCAATGGTCGAAATCGAAGCCGCTCGCCGCCAGCAAGCGACCCGCCGCCCGCGCTTCCTCGACACCCTTCTCCGTAAGCCCGACGTCCCACCAGCCGGTGAAGCGATTCTCAAGATTCCACTGCGACTGGCCGTGGCGCAGCAGGACCAGGCTCGGCATCAGCCGACCGTCTCTTCGTGGCCAGCCTTGACCGACTGGGTTTCGCCAAGTTCTGGCAGAATTGCGTGGAGCGCGTCGAGGCACGAGGCGGCGAGATATTTGGAGCGTTCCGGCGACCAGCCGTAAATCTCGTCGGGCAGGTCGGCATTGTCCTTGAACGGCATTTCCAGCGTCATCGACACGCAGCCGAACCGTTCGGCCAATTGCGTGGTCGACATCGACATGTTGGCCTGGCCCGCGGGCGGAATCTCATAGCCTTGCCGGGTCTGGAAATCGGGCGACACGCGCTCGAGCGTGTGGGAAAACAGCTTGAACAATTCCGACTGGCGCGCGGTCAACGAGGGGATGCCCTCGAAGCCGGCGAGGAAATTGGCCGGGATCGCCTCGTCGCCGTGGATGTCCATCGCGAAGTCGGGCGGCTCGGCATCCATCGCGTTGCGCACGCACAGCACTTCCGGGCTCTTTTCCGCGGTCGGATTATGCCATTCGCGGTTGAGGTTGGTGCCCGCGGCGTTGGTCCGAAGGTGGCCGCGGCGCGATCCGTCGGGGTTCATGTTGGGGACGATGTGGAAGGTGCAGTCGCGGCGCAGAACTCGCGCCACCGGGTCGTCGCTGTCGACCAGTTTCTCGAGCGCGCCTTCCATCCACCATTCGGCCATGCTCTCGCCGGGATGCTGGCGGGCATAAAGCCACACGGTCAGCGGCCCCTCGCCGATCGTCAGGCAATCGATGTCCTGCCCGTCGAGTGTCTTGCCAAGCACCCGATAATCCACGCCCGGCAAGGCCGCGACGGTCGACACCAGGTCGTGGTGCCGCTCCATTGAGTAAGGCGCGAAATAAGCCAGCCACACGCAATCGGTCTCGGGGGTGAAGCGAATCGTCAGCACGCCATTCTCGTACGATGTGCCGGGCACCCGCACCCAATCCTCACGGTCCAATGACATGCACGCCTGATAGCCCGGCCAGCCGTCGGGATAAGCCGCCTTGCCGCAGTTGGTGATGCGCAGGGTGACCTCGCGCCCGCCCGCGCCGGCCAGCTTGAAGTGGAACCATTGATAGAAATCGCTGAGGTGATCGGTGACGATCTCCAGTTCGGCGGTGTCGCCTTTAGTGGAGACGACGCGGATATTGCCGGCGTCGAACGCGCTGGAAATCGAAATGGACATGGGGACCTTTGTCGCTGCCTTGGTGTGGCGAGCCTGATAGTGGCCTCTACCGCGACTGCAAAGCCCCGACCCGCACGCCTTGACTAACCCGGCCTCCCCCTCTAGTTGAGCCGCCGGTCATCACTGACCTTCCAATCACGTTTAGAACAGCAAAGCAGGCGTCCCGGCCATGAAGATTCGCAATTCCCTGAAGTCGCTGAAGTCGCGCCATCGCGATTGCCGGGTGATTCGCCGCCGTGGGCGGACCTACGTCATCAACAAGACGAATCGCCGCTTCAAGGCGAGGCAGGGCTAAGCTCCGGGGGAGCTTAGTTACCGAGCCCGCCAAGGCAAAGCTGCGGGGCAGCTTGGCCGACCGGGCTCGGCAGGGCTAAGCCTTCTGCATCGGCGCTGACCAACCGGTCCGCCGCTTAAGCTAAAATCAGCAATTCTATTCTATCCACCGGGCATCGGGCGTTCGCGCCCTTTTTTATCGGGGGTGGGCGATGCGTCTTGCACTGTGCTTTGGGCTGACCGTCTTGCTCGGCGGCTGCGGCGATCCGGCATCGGAAACGCCCGTCGCGCTCAAGCCCGGCCTCTATGATATTTCGGCCCTGGGCGAGAGCTATGTCGAGATCAGCCCCAGCAACACCCGCGACAAGAAGTGCCTCACCGCCTTCGACGTGTCCGAATTCGAGCGTTTCCCGATGCTCCACGGCACACGGAGACTGCCCGAATGCAGCGAGACGGTCGAGCCACGCAAAGGCAATCTGGTGCTCGGGCGCCAGCGCTGCACGTCGGGCCATCTCGATCAGGATGAGACCGTCTCGACCTATGAAGTGGTGATCGCCGAGGAACGGTTCGTCATCAAGGGCCAGGTCAAGGACCGCCGCGACGGCACCGGGCCGGAAACGGGCACGTTTACCGTGATCGGCAGCCGGGTCGGCGACTGCTGAGCGGTCAGCGCGCGGCCTTGACCGCGCGCATGGTCAGCACCGCCCCGAACGCGACTTCGATCGCACCGACGGCAAGGATCATTGCGCCACCCAGCCGCGCCACTGCGAAAATCTCGGCCAACCCGACTGCCGTAATCAACGCCGCCAACAGCCAGTAGCTGCGGTCGCCATAAGCGGTCTTGAACACGAAATAATGCGTGCCCACCGCGATCGCCGCGATCGGGAACACCAGCTCGGGCTTGAATGGCAGGATCAGCCACGCGGCGAGCAGGCAGCCGATCATCGCAATCGTGCTCTCCAGCGCGACCGGCCCCATCGGATTGTCCTTCGATTCGCTTGTCCGGCGGAACAGCAGACGCGACGCAGCCAGGCCAAGCGGATAAATCAGCATTCCGCCGAAAAAGAGCGCGATGAAGGCGACACGGATGCCGTGATTGGCCTCCACCCACGCGGCGGCGAACCACACCAGTCCGCTGACGATCGCGCCCGGCCCACCGCCAACATAAGCGCGGCGCAGGTCTGCCTGGGCATCGCTGATGTGCATCCAACTATCCCCCGATTGATTTGATCGGGCGAACTAGCCCCGTTCGCCCTTCGTCGCAGGCGTGGATGGCGGAGGAGTTCCGCCGCCGTCCACACCAAGCTGTTGCATCATGAAGGCATAATATTCGGCGCGGGAGCGATATTGGACGAAGCGGCCCGACTTACCGCCATGCCCCGCTTCCATCTCGACCCGGAAGATCAACGGGTTGCTGTCGGTCTTCATCGCGCGCAGCCGGGCGACATATTTGGCCGGCTCGTAATATTGCACCTGGCTGTCCCACAGGCCGGTGCCGACGAACATCGCCGGATAGGCCTTGCGCTCGATCTGGTCGTACGGCGAATAGCTCAGCATATAGTCGTAATATTCGCGGTTCGCCGGATTGCCCCACTCGTCATATTCGTTGGTGGTCAGCGGGATCGTCGCGTCGAGCATGGTCGTCACGACATCGACGAACGGAACCTGGCTGACGATCACGCGATAATCCTGCGGCGCCATGTTGGCGATTGCGCCCATCAGCAGCCCGCCGGCGCTTCCGCCCATCGCCGCGACCCGGTCTTTGGCGGCATAACCCTGCGTGGTGAGATAGCGGGTCACGTCGATGAAGTCGGTGAAGCTGTTCTTCTTGTTGAGCAGCTTGCCATCATCGTACCAGGCGCGGCCCATTTCCTGCCCGCCGCGGATGTGCGCGATTGCATAGACCATCCCGCGGTCGAGCATGCTCGGCAGGTAAGCCGACCACGCCGGGTCGGTTGAGGAGCCATAACTGCCATAGGCATATTGCAGCATCGCCGCGCTGCCGTCGCGCTTGTAACCCTTGCGATAGACCAGGCTGACCGGGATCCGCGTTCCGTCGCGCGCCGGGGCCCACACCCGCTCGGTAACGTACAGCGCGGGGTCGTAGGTCGGCGCCGGGGTCCGTTTGAGGACGATCCGTGCGCCGGTGGCCGAATCGACTTCATAGGTAATCTTGGGCGTGGTCAGCGAATCATAGGTGTAGCGCACGCTCGACGCGCTCACCTCCCGATTGGCGTCGAGCGCCATCGCATAGGCTGGTTCGTCTGCGGCGACCTCGCTCGAGCGTCCGTCATTGCCAAGCAGGCGAATGCGCTTGTTGCCGCCGCTGCGCTGTTCGATCGCGATGAAACGGTCGAACGGCTTGAAATTCTGGATGAACACATTGGCATCGTGCGGCACCAGGTCGCGCCAGCCGCCTTGTCCCTGCGCGGCATCGGTGTCAGCGAGGGTGACTAGTTTGTAATTGCTCGCGCCATTGGCGTTGGTGCGGATGATCCAGCGACTTGCCACATGATCCGCCGAATAGAGCAGGTCGCGCTGGCGCGGCGCGACCACCGCCCATTCGCCGGGGCGCGCGGCGCTGGTGCAGCGCTGCTCGTTGCTCACCGTGCTCTGGAGGAAGATGCAGATATATTTGTCGTCGCTGGTCCGCCCGATGCCCATGTAGAAACTGTCGTCTTTTTCCTCATAGACAAGGCGATCGGCCGACGCCGGCGTGCCCAGCACATGCGCCTTGACCCGCTTGCTGAGCAACGTGACCGGGTCTTTCTCGATATAATAAATGGTCCGGTTGTCGTCCGCCCAGACCAGGTTCGGTTCGGCATTGGGGACATTGTCCTCCAGCGTCTTGCCGGTGCCGAGATCCTTGACCTTCATCACATATTGCCGCCGCCCGACGGTATCGAGCGCATAGGCCAGCAGGCGATTGTCCTGGCTGACCGACGTGTCGCCGACCGCAAAATAGCCGAGGCCCTTGGCCATCGCGGGCTGGTCGAGCAGCACCTGTTCCGGGGCGCTCAGCGATCCGCGTTTGCGCGCGATCAGCGGATAATCGGCACCGGTCGCGAACCGCGAATAATAATAATAGCCACGGTCGCGCACCGGGACGGAAGCGTCGTCCTGCTTGATGCGCCCGACAATCTCGGTGAACAACGTCTCCTGCAGCGGCTTGGTCGATGCCAGCATCGCGTCGGCATAGGCATTTTCGGCCTTCAAATGGGCCAGCATCTCGGGGTTTTTGCGGCTGTCGTCGCGCAGCCAATAATAGGAGTCGCTACGGTCGACCGGACCCTTGACCATGTAGGGCTTCTCGACCGTGACCGGCGGCACCGGCGCGCTTTGCGCCTGCGCCAGGGCCACGGACAAGGGGGCGGACAGGGCGATCAGCGCCCCGCCAAAAACCATCGGCTTCATGTTATTTCTCCCCCTACGCGCCGGAGTCGGCAACAATCCCGGCCCACTCTGCCTCGCCAATCACCCGAATGCCAAGCTCTTCCGCTTTCTTCAGCTTCGACCCCGCGCCCGGTCCGGCCACCACCAGGTCGGTCTTGGCGCTGACCGATCCCGCCGACCGCGCGCCGAGCCGTTCGGCCTGCGCCTTCGCCTCGTCGCGACTCATCGTTTCCAGCGTGCCGGTGAACACGATCGTCTTGCCCGACCACTCGGTCATGCGGGCGGTCGAAACGAACGCGGCGGGTTTCGCGAGCGGGAGCAATTCGGCGAGTTGCTCGCGATTGTGCGGCTCGTGGAAGAAATCGACCAAGGCCTCGGCGACCACCGGCCCGACACCCTCGACCGACGACAATTCGGCCGCCGCGCCGTCACCGGTCGCCGCCGCCTGCAGCGCCTCGACGGTTCCAAAGGCTTTCATCAGATCCTTGGCGGTAATCGCGCCGACATGGCGGACACCAAGGCCGAACAGGAAGCGCGCCGGATCGAAGCCCTTCCTCGCCTCGATCGCGGTCAGGAGATTGTCGACCGATTTCTCCTTCCACCCCTCTCGCCCGATGAGTTCGCCGCGGTGCGCCTTCAGGCGGAAGATGTCGGCCGGCCCGTGGAGCCATCCCAATTCGACGAATTCAACGATGCTCTTTTCCCCCAGCCCGTCGATGTCCATCGCACCGCGGCTGACGAAATGTTTCAGTCTTTCAATACGTTGCGCAGGGCAGATCAGGCCGCCGGTGCAGCGCACGTCGACCTCCCCTTCCTCCGCCACCGCCTCGCTCCCGCATTCGGGACAATGGTCAGGAAATTCATATGATGCTCGCAGTGCGACGCGAGTGAGGTTCTCCACCACCTGCGGGATGACATCCCCCGCCCGCTGGATCCGCACCCGATCCCCGACCCGCAACCCGAGCCGCGCGATCTCGTCGCGATTGTGGAGCGTGACATTGGCGACGATCACGCCCCCCACCCCGACCGGCTTCAACCGCCCGACCGGGGTCAGCTTGCCGGTCCGCCCGACCTGGATGTCGATCGCCAGCAGCTCGGTCTCGGCCTGCTCGGCGGGGAATTTGTGCGCCAGCCCCCAGCGCGGCGCCCGCCCGACCTGGCCCAGCCGCTCCTGCCAATCGAGCCGGTCGACCTTGTACACCACCCCGTCGATATCGAACGGCAGGTCGGCGCGGGCCTGTTCGATCGCGGCGTAATGGGCCAGCGCCTGGTCGATCGTCTCGGTACGCAGGAGCAGGTCGCTGACCGGAAAGCCCAACCCCCTGAGCCGCGCCATCGCCTCGTTCTGGCTCTTGCCCAATGGCTCGGACAATTCCCCCCAGCCATGCGCGAGGAATCTGAGCGGCCGCGCCGCGGTCACAGCCGGATCCTTTTGCCTGAGCGACCCCGCCGCAGCGTTGCGGGGGTTGGCGAAGATCTTGCCCCCCGCCGCTTCCTGCCGCTCGTTGAGCGCCGCGAAATCGGTCTTCGACATATACACCTCGCCGCGCACTTCGAGCAGCGCAGGCGCGCCTGTCAGCTGTTGTGGAATGTCGTCGATGGTCCGTACATTGGCGGTGACATCCTCCCCCACCGCCCCGTCGCCACGGGTCGCGGCCATCACCAGGGCGCCGTCCTCGTAACGCAACGAGCAGGACAGGCCGTCAATCTTGGGTTCGGCGGTCAGCGCAATCGCAGCATCGGCGGGCAGCGACAGGAACCGCCGCACACGACCCACAAACTCCGCGACTTCCTCGTCCGAAAAGGCGTTGTCGAGGCTGAGCATCGGTCGCGCGTGGGCGACCTTCGCAAGGCTCGACGTCGGTACCGCGCCGAGCCGCTTCGACGGCGAATCGGCGCGGACAAGATGCGGATATTGCACTTCGAGTTCGCGATTCTCGGCGATCAGCGCGTCGTAAGCGGCGTCCGAAATTTCGGGCTCGTCGCGGTCGTGATAGGCGCGATCGTGCCGCGCGATTTCCTTCGCCAGCCGCATCAGGCGGTTGGCGGCTTCGGCCTCCGTCTTCATGCCAGCATCGCCGCCATTTTCGCGACGCTATTCATGTTGCGCGCGGTGCCGGCCTTGACCGCGGGGAGCTTGAGCCTGGTCTTGCCGATGCCCTCGCCATAGCTGACGATGATGCTCCGCGGCCCCAGCGCCATCCGCTCGCCGGCTACGTCGCGCGCTTCGGCCAGCATCGACGCCACCGGCGGTTCGGCGATGAAATGGACCATCACCCTGCTCGGCTTGTCGTCGTCAAACGGATTGGCGGCGGCGGTCGCGGCCATTTCGGCAGCCGAGCGGACGAACACCGGGACGGGCTTGCCAAAGAAACGCTCCAGCTCCGCCTCGATCCGTGCCTGCGCCTCGGCTTCGGCAAGGTCGCTATCGAACAACAGATTGCCGCTGGCGATGAAGGTGCGGACGTTGGTGAAGCCGCATGTCTCGCCGATCCGCCGCAAGTCGGCCATCGGCAATTTGCCGGTCCCGGCGACGTTCATCGCGCGCAGCAAGGCGACATAGGCGGTCATGCAATTTCGCCAAGAAACTGGTCGAGCGCCGCCCAGCTGCGCCGCGCCGCCGCTTCGTCATACTGGATCCCCGGCATCGCCCCGGTCGCGCCCTGGTTGGTGAAGGCGTGGCCGACCCCGCCGTAGCCGTGCATTTGCCAGTCGCAGCCGGCGGCGGTCAGCTCCTCGCCCAGCGCGACCACGCTGTCGGGCTTGGCCAAAGGATCGTCCCAGCCGTGGAACGCAATCACGCGCGCCGTGATTGGCCGTCGGTCGAGACCGGGCGGATCGAGCAACCCATGAAAGCTCGCGACGCCCGCCATGTCCGCCCCTGAGCGCGCGAGATCGAGCACGCATTGCCCGCCGAAGCAGAAGCCAACCGCGACGATCGGTGCACCGCCAGCCAGCGGCCGGAGCGTGTCGAGCACCGCGCCCAGCAAGTCGCGCAAGCCCGCCCGGTCATTGCGAAGCAAATCCATTGCCTCGAATGCTTGCCCCCGCTGCTCGGGCGAGAAGCGTGAGCCGTACAGATCGGCGATCATCACCGCATGCCCCTTGGCATTGAGATCGACGGCGAACCCGCGCTCCAGGTCGGTCACCCCCATCACCGTCGGGCACAGCAGGATCGCGGTCCGTGCGTTCTCCGCCGGAAACCATTCATGCACCAGCGCCTTGCCGCGCCATTCCTGTGCGATCTCGCTCATTTGGCGAGCTTGTCCGGATCGGTGACGCCGACCGACTTGAGCCGCTTGATCAGCCCATCGTCGCGGACTCCGGACCGATAAGCGGTCATCCAGAAATCCTTCGCCGCCTGCTTATTGCCCTCGTGCTCGGCGATGTCGCCGGCAATCAATGCGCCCGCAAACGAAGGCTCGGTGCGCAGCGATTCTTCGGCATCCTTGCGGGCGGCGGCATGATCGCCACGGTTGAAATTCGCCTGGCTCCGCCCCGCCAGCGCCATCGCCTTGTCGCGCTTGCTAATGCCCGGAAGGGTGAGCGCCAAGTCGAAGGCGTTGCGTCCCGCCCAGCTTCGCCGGTTATCGACCAAAGCGTTGCCATAATTGATGTGGCGCTGGGGGTTGCGCGGATCGAGCGCGACCGCGATCCGAAAGTCGTCGCCGCTCGCTCCGCGGTCCTGTTCGGCGATCACCGACATCACCGCCCGCACGGTCAGATAATCGGCGCGCTTGGCGGAGCCTTTTTCATGGTCGAAGGCCCAGCTGCAATCGTCGATCATCTTTTGCGCCGCCGCGCGGTCGCCGGAATTGCCCAGGGTGCAGCGCGTCGCCTCGCCGCCGTCCGGCCTGTACTTCAGGCGCCGATTGATCGTCGCACTAAATGCCGCGCGAGCCTCCGACGGCGGCAGCCCCTCCAGTCGGTCCGCCGCCTCGCGATAGCGGCCGAGCCACATCAATTCCTCGGCCACCCCCGTCTCGCGGTCGGGATGCGTGCCAAGCAAGGCGATGGCTTTCAGCCGGTCGGCCATCGCGCCCTCGAAGTCGGCCAGATAGTGCCGCGCGAACGACCGCTCGGTGTAGGCGGCCGCATGTTCGGGGGCGAGCTGGATCTCGCGATTGCCGTCCGCCAGACCGCGATCGTAAAAGCCGAGATCGTTATAGGTATAGCCGCGCTCGTGGATCGCGGTGATGAAATTGGGCGCCAGCGCGATCGCCTTGTCCAGACTGGGCAGCGCCTCGATCCCCGCCCGCTTCTCGTTGAGGCTGTAGGCCCAGGCGTAATAGAGAATTGCCTGCTTCCTGGCGGTCGTCGCGGCGGCGATGGCGGCGGCGCAGGCCGGCGGCGGGGCTTCGGTCGGCTTGCCCTCGATGTTGATGTGGCACGGGCCCTCGACCTCGTCGGCCAAGGCCTTGAATATCTCGTTGGTGGGAGCAGGGGCCGCCAGTGCCGCCGCCATCATCATCACGCTATACATCACGCCGCCTCCAGCAATTTCGTCGCCTGCGCTCTTGCCTCGTCGGTGATCGCCGCGCCGGACAACATCCGCGCCACTTCCTCGCGCCGCTCGTCCTGGGTCAACTTGCGCACCGTGGTGCGGGTGCCGTCGGGGCCGTGGGCCTTTTCGATCCGGTAATGATGCGCCGCGCGGGCCGCGACTTGGGGGCTGTGGGTCACCACCAGCACCTGCGCATCGACCGCGAGCCGCGCCAAACGCTCGCCGATCGCGCTCGCCACCGCGCCGCCGACCCCGCGATCGACCTCGTCGAAGATCATCGTCCGCGCCCCCCCGGCTTCCGCCAGCGCGACCTTCAGCGCCAGGATGAAGCGCGACATCTCGCCGCCCGACGCAATCCGGGTCAGCGCCCCGAACGGTGCGCCGGGGTTGGTCGAGACTTCAAATTCCACCCGGTCGCTGCCTGACGGTCCGGGTTCGGCCGGAGCGATGGCGGTTCGGAACCGCGCCGAATCGAGCTTGAGCGGGGCAAGCTCGCCGGCCACGGCGTGATCGAGTTGCTCCGCCGAGATCCTGCGCGCTTCGGACAGCTCCCTGGAGGTAATTTCGAACTGCGCCTTTGCTGCCGCCAGGTCGCGCTCCAATTGCTCGATCCGTTCGCTTCCCTGGTCGATCGCGGCACGGCGCGCGCGCATGTCGTCGAGCAGCACGGGAAGCTGGTCGGCCTCGACCCGATGCTTGCGTGCCAGCCCGCGGATTTCGAACAGGCGCGCTTCGGCCGATTCCAGGTCGATCGGCGAATGGGCCAGCGCGGCCTTGGCGGCGGCGATCTTGGCCTCGGCCTCGTCGGCATCGATGATCGCACGGTCGGTCGCTGCCAGTGCCTCGGCCAGCAACGGATGCGCGTCGGCGATCCGTTCCAGTCGCCGCGCTGCCTGACGCAATTGCGACAATCCGCCGTCCGATCCGGTATAATGCTGGTCGAGCGCCTGCAGATCATCCTCGATCCGCGCCGCCGCCTTCATCTGGCCGCGAGCATCGGCCAGCCGTTCCTCCTCGCCCTCTTCGACCTCCAGCGCGGCAATTTCGTCGATCGCGAAGTCGAGCCACTCGCGATCGCGGTCCGCGTCGGCCAGTGCTTGCCGTTGCGCGGCCAACTCGGCCTCCAGCGCGCTGCGACTGGCCCAGGCCGTCTCGACCACCCCAGTGTCGAGCCTTCCGAACGCATCGAGCAGGGCGCGGTGGCCCTTGGGGTTGAGCAGCCCGCGATCGTCGTGCTGGCCGTGGATCTCGATCAGCGACCCGGCGATGTCGCGCAGCAAGGTCGCGGGAACCGCGGCCCCGCCCGCAAACGCCCGGCTTCCACCATCGGCCTTCAATGTTCGCCGCAATAGCAAGGGCTCGCCCGGCTCGCATTCGATCCCCTGCTCGGCAAGTGCGTCCAAGGCGGGATGGCCGGTGGGAAGTTCGATCTCGGCACTGACGCTCGCCAAAGGCTGACCGGCGCGGACCAGCCCCGCGTCGGCGCGGATGCCGAGCGCAAGGCCGAGCGAATCGAGCAGGATCGATTTGCCCGCCCCGGTCTCCCCGGTGAGCGCGCCGAGCCCGGCCTCGAACTCCAGTTCGAGCCGGTCGATCAGCACTACGTCATGAATGACGAGCTGCCTCAGCATGTCGAGGCCGAGCTCGCGGTCGTCAGCTCTGCGGCGCCGCCGGCACGTGGCGCTGGATCAGCTTGTAGCTGCGCTCATACCATTCGCTGCCGGGGTAGTTGGCGCCGAGCACCGCCGCCGATCGACGCGCTTCGGCGGGAATGCCGAGCGCGAGATAGGATTCGACCAGCCGCTCGAGCGCCTCGGGCGTGTGGCTGGTGGTCTGATATTTGTCGACCACGGTGCGGAAGCGCAACGTCGCCGCGAGCCAGTTGCCCGAGCGCTGGTAGAAGCGGCCAACCTCCATCTCCTTGCCGGCGAGATGGTCGTTGATCAGGTCGAGCTTAAGCCGGGCGTCGCTGGCATAGCGGCTGCCGGGATAGCGGCGGGTCAGTTCGCCGAACGAATCAGCCGCCTGCTGGGTGATCTTCTGGTCGCGGTTCACATCCTCGATCTGCTGGTAATAGCTCATCGCGATGAGATAATTGGCGTAAGGCGCATCCTTGTTGCCGGGATGGATCGTCAGGAAGCGCCGCGACGAGCTGATCGCTTCGGTATAGCTTTGCGCCATGTAATAGCTGAACGCGCTCATCAGCTGCGCGCGGCGGGCCCACACTGAATAGGGATGCTGGCGTTCCACCTCATCGAAAAACTTGGCGGCGAGGATGTAATTGCCCTGGTCGAGATATTTCTTCGCCTGGCTGTAAAGCGTGTTGACGTCACGGGCGACATATTCGGTGTCGCCCACCTTACCCTTGTTGCGGGCGCAGCCGACGGTGGGGACGACCAGAGCGGCGACGATGAGCGGGAAAGCGATGCGGGGCGTGATGAACATGACGGACCTTCTAGCGTGGTGCCCGGTGGAGGCCAAGCGCGGAGATTGCGGTCCGCACTATGCTCGGCCCGGATGAACGGTGAATGGCTCGGCTCACGCTTCCTGCGGTCGCGTGCCGCCCGGCTCATCGACCTTGAGGAAGCTATCGGGCTGGACCCCGAGCCAGACCAGCATCGGCGCGCTGATGTAGATCGACGAATAGGTGCCGATGAACGTGCCCAGCAGGATCGCCAGCGTCAGCCCGAAAATTACGTCAGGGCCAAGCAGGAACAGCACCGTCAGCGCGAGCATGATCGACAGCGAGGTGACGATCGTCCGGCTCAGCGTTTCGTTCAACGACAGATTGATCAGCGGCACGATCGCCATCTTGCGATATTTGCGCAAGTTCTCGCGGATCCGGTCATAGATCACGACCGTGTCGTTGAGCGAATAGCCGACCACCGCGAGGAACGCGGCGACGATATTGAGGTCGACCTGCAACTGGGTCACGGCAAAGAAGCCGAAGATCATCGAGACGTCGTGAAACAGGGTGACCAACGCTCCGACCCCGAATTGCCATTCGAAGCGGATCCAGATGTAGATCGCGATCCCAAGCATCGACAGAGCGATCGCCAAAGCGCCGTCCCATGCCAATTCGCCGCTGACCTTGCCCGACACCGACTCGCCGGCATCGACCCGGGAACCGGGATATTGCTGCTGGATCATGGTGCGAAGCTTGGTCACGGCCGCGCTCGCTGCCGCGTCCGAACCCTCGGGCTTGGGCAGGCGCACCTGGTAGGTCTTGGCATCGCTCAGTTGCTGGATGCTGGCATCGCCAAGCCCGAGCGAACTGACCCGACCACGCAGATCCTCGATATCGACGGCTTGCGCGAAATTGGTCCGCACCACCTGCCCGCCGACGAAATCGATGCCCAGGTTGAGGCCGCGCACCCCGACCAAGGTCAGCGACGCGACCGTGGCGAGGATCGACAGGATGAGGGCGAGGTTGCGCCACTTCATGAAGTCGATGTTGGTATTGTCGGGGACGAGCTTGAGCAGTTTCATCGATCGACCCTCAAATGTACAGGACGCGCGGGCGCTTGGCGCGAACCCAGAGCGCAACCAGCATGCGGGTGAAATTGACCGCGGTGAATACCGAGGTGACGATCCCGATCATCAGCACCACGGCAAAGCCGCGCACCGGGCCGGAACCGAACATGTACATGATCGTCGCGGCGATGACGTTGGTGATGTTGGCGTCGAAAATCGCGGTCGAGGCTTCCTTGTAGCCGGTGTCGATCGCGTCGAGGATCTTGCGCCCGCGTCGTTGTTCCTCTCGGATCCGCTCGTTGATCAGCACATTGGCGTCGACCGCCGCGCCGATCGTCAGCACGAAGCCGGCGATGCCCGGAAGCGTTAGCGAGGCACCGAAAATGGCCAGGCCGGCGAGGATCAGGAAGGCGTTGGCGATCAGGGCCGCGGTCGCATAGACGCCGAACCGGCCATAGGTCACCAGCATGAACACGATCACTATCAGGGTCGCGGCGATCGAGGCGACGAGCCCCTTGTCGATCGAGTCCTTGCCCAGTTCGGCGCTGACCGTGCGTTCCTCGATCACGTCGAGCTTGACCGGCAAGCTGCCCGAGGACAGCGCGGTCGCCAACTGCGTGGCGCTTTCGACGGTGAAATTGCCGCTGATCTGCGCCTGGCCGCCGAGGATCGGCTCGTTGATGTTGGGCGCCGACAGCACCTGGTCGTCGAGGATCATCGCGAACGGCTTGCCGGCATTTTCCTGCGTCACCCGGCCGAACCGCTTGGAGCCCGCGGTGTTGAAGGTAATCGACACCACCGGCTGGCCATTCTGGTCGAAGGTCTGGTTGGCCTTGGTCAACTGCTCGCCCGACACGATCACCCGACGCGAGACGGCGATGTTGCCGCTTCCGTCAGCCATCGGCAGCACCTGACTTCCGGCCGGGGCGCGCCCGGCCGCGACCTGTGCCTGGTCGGCGGTCAGGTCGACCAGCTTGAATTCGAGCCGCGCGGTCTGGCCGATCAGCTTTATGAGCGCATCGGGGTCCTCGACCCCCGGCACCGCGACCAGGATGCGCCGGGCACCCTGGTTGACGACGGTCACTTCCTTGGTGCCGCTGGGATCGATCCGGCGCCGAACCACGTCGCGCGCCACGACCATCGAATCCTTGAGTGCCTGGCTGGCGCCCGCCGCCGAGGGGGTCAGCACGACGCGGGTCGAATCGACTACCTGCACGTCCCAATCGCGGGTCGCGGTCAGCCCGACCGGCTGGGCCAGATTGCGCATCCGGTCGACCGCATCGTCGAGCTGGGTGGGATCGCGCACCAGGAAGGACAGGCGGCCGCCCTGGGTCGAGACATCGCTGATCCCGATTCGCGGGGCCCGGCGGAGGTCGGTGATGACCTCCTCTTCCTTTTTGGCGAGCCGCTTCTTGGTGGCGTCGGCAAGGTCGGCCTCGAGCAACAGCTGGCTGCCGCCGGCAAGGTCGAGCCCGAGATTGATCTGGGTGCGCGGGACGTAACTCGGCCAGGTCGCAACCTCGGCCTTTGGAAAGAAGCTGGGGATCGAAAAGATGATCCCGAACGCGATTACGGCCCAGATCGACCAGATCTTCCAACGCGAATATTCGAGCATCAGTCGTTGGCCGGCTTGGTCTTGGGTTTGACGACCGTGCTGATGGTCGACTTGATCACGCGAATCTTGACGTTCGGGGCGATCTCGACCTCGGCCTCGTCATCGGTGACCTTGGTCACGCGGCCGCGAATGCCGCCGCCGGTGATGATGTCATCGCCCTTCTTGATCGCCATCAATTCGGCCTGATGCGCCTTCATTTTCCGCGCCTGCGGTCGGATCATCAGGAAATAGAAGATCGCGAAGATCAGGACCAAAGGGAACATGCTGACGAAGAAGGCGGCCGGCCCATCGGGGGCGGCGCCAGCGGCAGCGGCGAGCGACAATTGAAGCGAAGCGATGGACATGATGGTGAAACTGATCCTTTCGAAGGCGCTTCCTTCAGCCAACCAGGCCGAAGATGGTCGGGGCGACAGGATTCGAACCTGCGACCCCCACACCCCCAGTGTGATGCGCTACCAGGCTGCGCTACGCCCCGACCAAGGCCGCTTTGGTGATCGATGAAACATCGGTCTAAGCGGTGACGGCGCATCTAGTGGCGCGCATCGGGCATGGCAAGGGGAAGGCGATTGGCGCGTCGGCGTAGACGGAGGTTCAGGTGGCGCGGTTGGCGCAGGGCGGTGCTCGTTCTGGCGGCGATCCCCGGCCTGTACTTCGTCGCCGCGATCCTCGGCGCGCTGATCCCGGTCAATCGCAATTGGACCGAGCCGGACCGGGGTATCACCATCTACATCGCCGACAATGGGGTGCATGCCGACCTCGTCCTGCCGGTCCGCGTGGGCACGCTCGACTGGGCGCCGCTGGTGCCCCGATCCGATTTCGCCAACCCGCCAGCCGGCGCGCGGTTCATCGCCTTCGGGGCGGGCGAGCGGCGGGTATATCTCGACACCCCGACCTGGGCCGACCTCACCCCGCGCACCGCCTGGGCGGGGATTGCCGGCGGGGAACGCGTGATGCACGTCGAATATGTCGTCGACCCGACGTGGACGGCGCGCGAGATCCGCGTCACGCCCGAGCAATATCGCCGCCTGTGGGCCGCGGTCCGCGCCTCATTCGCCCTCGATCGGCACGGGCGGCCACGAAAGATCGACCACCCCGGCTACGGCCCCGCCGATGCTTTCTACGACGGCAGCGGGCGGGCGAGCGCGATCAACACCTGCAACCAATGGCTCGCCACCCGCCTCCGCCTCGCCGGGGTCAAGGCGCCATTGTGGAGCCCGTTCGTCGAAGGGCTGGTGTGGCGCTATCGCGAGGCAGATCACAGCACATAGCGCGACAAATCGGTGTCGCGTGCAATCCCCGCTAGCTGGCCCTCCACGAACGCCGCGTCGATCACCAGCGTCTCCCCGCCGCGGTCCTCGGCGGTGAAGCTGATTTCCTCGAGCAATTTTTCCATCACCGTCGACAGCCGCCTGGCGCCGATATTCTCGAGGCTCTCGTTCACTTCCGCAGCGATCCGGGCGAGCGCGGCGATGCCGTCTTCGGCGAACTCGATCGTCACATCCTCGGTCTTGAGCAGAGCGCGATATTGTTCGGTCAGGCTGGCGCGGGTCGAGGAGAGGATGCGGACGAAATCCTCCTCGGTCAGCGCGGCAAGCTCGACTCGGATCGGCAAGCGGCCCTGAAGCTCGGGCAGCAGGTCGGCCGGCTTGGCGACATGAAACGCGCCCGAAGCGATGAACAATATATGGTCGGTCTTGATCGGTCCATATTTGGTCGCCACCGTGGTCCCCTCGATCAGCGGCAGCAGGTCGCGCTGGACGCCCTCGCGGCTGACCGATCCGCCGCGCACGTCCGACACCGCAATCTTGTCGATCTCGTCGAGGAACACGATGCCATTGGCCTCGGCATCGGCCAGCGCGACGCGGTTCACATCGTCGCCATCGACGCGCTTGTCGGCTTCCTCCTCGGCCAGTTTGGCGAAGGCATCGGGCACCTTGAGCTTGCGGCGTTTCTTGGGTGCGCCGCCGCCGATCTTGGACATCATTTCGGACAGGTTGATCATGCCGACGCCGTTGCCCGGCATGTCGAACGGCATTTGCGGCGCCTCGCTGACCTCGATTTCGATCTCGGCGTCGTTCAATGATCCGTCGGCATAACGCTGCTTGAAGCTGTCGCGGGTGGCGACGCTTGAGCCCTTGCCGGTCAGCGAGTCGAGCAGGCGCTCCATCGCCGCCTCGTCGCTTGCCGCCTTGACCTTGTCCTTGCGCCGCTCGCGCTCCAGCCGCACCGCTTCCTCGACCAAATCTCGCGCAATCTGCTCGACGTCGCGGCCGACATAGCCGACCTCGGTGAACTTGGTCGCCTCGACCTTGACGAACGGCGCATCGGCGAGCTTCGCCAAGCGCCGTGAAATCTCGGTCTTGCCGCACCCCGTCGGCCCGATCATCAGGATATTCTTGGGCGTCACTTCCTCGCGCAGTTCGGGCGAGAGGCGCTGCCGCCGCCAGCGATTGCGCATCGCCACCGCGACCGCTTTCTTGGCGTCGGTCTGGCCGACGATATGTTCGTCCAACGCGGCGACGATCGCCTTGGGGGTAAGATTGTCGTTCATGGTCCGCTAGATTGGGCGCGGCGCCGCCAAATCAAGCGCCGCATCGGAAACCGGCGACGAAGCGTTTGTGGGATTCCACGATTCGGGCGATGTCTGCGGGCTGCGGCGTCGCATCCCATTCGCCCCGCTCGAACGTCCCGCCGAGCAGAAGGCCGTCTCCGCGCGGAAACATGTAGCCGAAATTACCCGACACCGCGTAGCGCACCTCGCTTTGCGGCTGGATCACCGCGAGTTGGCCACGCACCGGGGTCAGCAGATCGTCGCCGATCAGCGCCTTCGCGCCGATGCCCGTACAGTTGAATACCAGCCGTTCGGGCAGGGACGCGACGTCGGCAAGTGTCTCGAACCGGCGAATCCGGATACTGCCGCCCGCATTCAGCACTTCGCTCGTCATTTGCGCCATGAAGCGCGGTGTCTCGACATACATGGTGTCGAACACCATCACACCGTCGAGCGGGAACGGATGCTCGTCGCGGCGGAGGAGACGCGCGTTCGGATAATAGGGATCCATCCAGTCGCTTTCGATCGCCGTCCGCCGTGTTTCCTCATAGGTCCGCTGCCAGCGGATCCCGTAACGCTCGCCGACCAGCGCCTGGAAGCGCATCCAGCTATAGGCCATGGCCGCCTGGAACTGCGCCATCCATTCGGGCGTCACCGCATCCTTGCTGTAATGGCCGAATGGCGAAACCTGCCCGCCGGCCGCCGCCGATGTCGTCTGCGGCGGCAGCGCTGCGGTGTAGATGCGGACCGGGAATCCCGCTTCCTGGACCAGCCGCGCGGTGGTCAGCCCCATGACCCCGCTGCCGATCACCGCGACCGGCCCCGAATGGCCGGGGAGCCCGAGCCCGGTGGCGAGCCGCGAGCTTCCCCAACTGAGCGTGATCCCTGCGCCGCCATGGCCGTAATTGTGGATCAGCGCCTGGTCGCCGAGTGCCTCGCGGCGGACGACGAATCCCGCCGAGCGATAGGGGCGCAAGCCCGCGACGGTGCGGATGATCCGTCCTTCATCGACCAGCGGCTTGGGCAGCGGGCTGCAGCGAAGCGACGGGCGGCGGGTCGTGGCGCAGCCGCTCAACGCCAGGCCGGCGGCGGCGGAAGCGGATAAAGCGAAACCGCGGCGATCGATCAGCATCACCGCACCTTAGCGGGTCAGCCCGCGCTGCCAACCTCTTCGACCGTCAGCCGGTCGTTGGTGAACACGCACACTTCGGCGGCGATCGCCATGGCGCGGCGGGCGAGTTTTTCGGGGTCGGGTTCATAATCCGCCAGCGCTTTCGCGGCGGCGAGCGCATAATTGCCGCCCGATCCGATCGCAGCAATGGCATTGCCGTCATTGCCCTCGGGCTCGAGTACGTCGCCATTGCCGGTCAGGATCAGCATCACCTCCGCATCGGCGACGATCATCATCGCTTCCAAATTGCGGAGATATTTGTCGGTCCGCCAATCCTTGGCCAGCTCGACCGCGGCGCGCAGCAACTGGCCGCGAGAGGCTTCGAGCTTCTTCTCCAGCCGCTCGAACAACGTGAATGCATCGGCGGTCGCGCCGGCGAATCCGCCGATCACGCTGCCATCCTTGCCCAGCCGCCGCACCTTCTTGGCGTTGGGCTTGATCACCGTATTGCCAAGGCTGACCTGGCCGTCTCCGGCAATCACCGTGCGCCCCCCGACCTTGACCCCGAGGATCGTCGTTCCGTGCCAGCTTTGCATGTTCGCTCCCGCTTCGTTCATCGGCGGGATGTGGGAAGCGGGGTCAGGCGACGCAAGAAGGCGATCGCATCCGCCAGCGCCGGGGTCGATCCGCGAAACGCCGGGGACAGCGACTTGATGGTGTCAGTGTGGCTCTTGCCGGGATAGAGCTTCAGGTCGACCGGGGCACCGAGCGCGGCCAGTTTCGCCGCCAGATTCTGACTGTTGTAGGGGCGCACGATAGTGTCGGCGGTGCCATGCATCAGCAGCATCGGCGGGGCGTCGGCGCGGGCGAAACTGATCGGCTGGGTCTCAAGCGGGCGCGGCCATTGGCCCAGGGCATCGCGGCCACGCTGTTCGGTGAAGGGATAGAAATCATACGGGCCGGACAGCAGGGCCGCGCCGCGAACGATTGCCGGATCGACCCCGACCTTGGTCAGGAAACGCGTGTCTAGGCTGAGCATTGCGGCGATGTAGGCGCCTGCCGAATGGCCCGACAGTGCGATCCGGCCCGGGTCGCCGCCGTTGCGGGCGATATTGTCGCGCACCCATTTCACCGCCAGCGCGCCATCCTCGACAAACGCCGGGAAGCGCACTTGCGGCACCAGGCGGTAGTCGGCGACCACCGCGACGAAACCTTGCGCGGCGAAGGCGCGGCCGGCGAAGGCATAATCGCCGCGGTCCCCGTCGACCCATCCGCCACCGTAAAAGAAGATCACCACCGGGAGATTGGCTTGCGCCCGTCCGGCGGGGACATAGACGTCGAGCTTTTGCCGTGGATCGGATCCGTAGGCCGCACCGCGAACCGCGGTCCGCACCCCGCCGTCACCGGTCAGTCGGCTGACCCCGTTGAGCAATCCGGCGGGCGAGCAGCCGACGAGCGCGAGTCCGGCCCCGCCAAGCAGGAGGGATCGGCGGGCGATGCGGCGGGCGAGCCTGGGGACGAGCTTGGTCATTCCGGCACAATGCCCCGCGCGGCGCGATGGGTCCAATCCTAGCCCACCAGGCGCCGCACCCAGCCTCGACTTGCGCGACGAACCGCGTCCGCGTCCCGCGCTTCGCAGCGCTCGACGATGCCGATCGCGTCGCGAGTGCGGCCATTGGCTTCGTCGAGCTTGCCGGTCTGGGCGTCGGCAAAGGAAATCCAGTCGCCGACCGTTACCCCGTCGGGCAGCGGCGCTGGCACGACCCCGGCGCGCCACTCATTGGGCAGCAGCGCGGCGCAGCCGGCACCGTTCATGGTCACGATAGGCGGGCCGCCGACACAGCCCGCCAAGGCCAGCATCGCGCACGGCAGGATCGACCGGGGCATCGGCACCTTGGGCATTGCGAATCTCCAGTTCATTGGTTCGGGTGAGCTCGGCGGCCTCGGCCTCGCGCCGGGCGGCGGCGCCAACCGTGGCGACCGCATCCTGACCGCTCCGGCCAGCGGATCGGGCGGTTTCCTCACCCAGCCGGGCGCGCGCCTGTTCCTGACCGAGCTTGCGGCACGTGGCGGGGCCGACCAGCGCGACGATCAGAACCAGCATTGCCAGCGCGATCCACGGCGCAAAGCGGCGGGCGAGGTCAGCGAGGATCAGCATCGTCATCCCCCTCCCCGCCCGCGGCCTCGAAGCTGGCGCCGAACGCGCTGCCCTTGACGCTGCGCCGGTTGATCGCGAGCCCAAGGCTCAGCAGCACCGCGCCGATGATTGCCAGCAGCCCGTAATTGCTGGTTGCGAGCGCGCGGACCACCTCCATCCGCACGCTCGCGTCACTCCGGGCGAAGCTCACCAGCAGGGTGACCAGCCAGATCGAGAAGCCGGTCAGCACAGCGGCTCCAAGGATTGACGCGGTCAGCGCGATCAACGCGCGCCAGTCGCGCGGCGGCCAATTGGCGGCCGGTCTGCGGAGACGAAGTTGACTCGGTTGACTTACTTTCGCGATTTCCGAGTCCTTATTCATATCGATCACCGATTCGGTTCGCTAGCCAACCATAGAGGAACGCCTCATTGGCAGGGCGGCGCTCGGCCAGGCGGAGGTAGCGTTCACCCTGCAGCGCTTCCAAAGCGCGCATCAGCACGGTTTCCGCGCTCGACTTGCCGCGCACTTTCAGGAATGCATCGAGCGCATCCAGCGTGGCCGACCCGATCCGGCCGTCGGGAACCAGGTCGGAATAATCCTTGCCGCTGCGATTGAGTGCCGTGAGCGCCCGCTGAAGGAAGGTGGCGGCAACCGCGGGGCCCATGTTGACCCCGCTGTCGAACAATTCCGCCGCCAGCCGCGCCGATCGAATCGCGACCTGGTCGAACCGCGGCCGGAGCCAGTAGAGACGGCGGTAGATCGCCACCGCCTCGCGCCGCGGCAGATCGCGCATCGCGCCGCCGAAGCCATGCGCCCGCGCCACCGCTTCAGTTATCCCGAAGTTGGTCGCCCCGCCGCGGTCGGCGGGATGATTGACGTAGCCGCCCTCGCGCTCGATCAGCGCATCGACCAGGTGGACGATATCAAGTTCTGTTTGTGATTGTTCCAGCATGCGATCCTCCGAGTCGCATGAAATAACCTATCCGGTGATAAATAGGACAGCGAAAATTTGGTAATTGTCATTGAATTGGCGCCACGCGCCGCTAGGCTGGCGGAATGAGACATGCCCTGACCGCCCTCTCTGCCTTGCTGCTTGCCGCCCCTGCCACCGCGGCGCTTTCCCCTGCCGAAACGCGCATGGTCCGGACCGTCGATGCCGAGCAGGCGCGGCACCTCGCGTTGCTCGAGAAACTGGTCAACCAGAATAGCGGGACGCTCAACGCGGCTGGCGTGAAGGCAGTCGGCGAGCTGATGCGGGCGGAGCTGGAGCCTTTGGGCTTCAAAGTCGAATGGCTGGACATGAGCGCCGCCAATCGCGCCGGCCATATCGTCGCGCGCAAATCGGGGGCGGGAAAGAAATTGCTGCTGATCGGCCACCTCGACACGGTGTTCGAGCCGGACAGTCCGTTCCAGAAGTGGACGCTGAAAGGCGAGAAGGGCGAAGGCCCCGGCGCCGGCGACGACAAGGGCGGGATGGTGGTGATGCTGTCCGCCCTGCGCGCGATGCACGCCGCTGGGACGCTCAAAAATGCCGACATCACCGTGTTCCTGACCGGCGACGAGGAGGATAGCGGGCCGGTCGCAATCAGCCGAAAGGCGCTGATTGAGGAAGGGCGCAAGGCCGATGCGGCGCTCGATTTCGAAGGGCTGGTGCGGGACGGCGGAAAAGACATGGGCTCGGTCGCCCGGCGAAGCAGCGACGAATGGACGCTGACCGTCAAGGCGCGCCCGGGCCATTCGAGCGGCATTTTCTCCGCCGGATCGGGCCATGGCGCGATCTACGAGACAGCGCGGATCGTCGACGCCTTCCGCCGCGAATTGCGCGAGCCCAACCTGACCTTCAACGTCGGGCTGATCGGCGGCGGCGACGGAGCCACGCTCGACGCGGGCAAGGTTCGCATCTCGGCCACCGGCAAGACCAACATCATCGCCTCGACCGCGATCGCACGCGGCGATCTGCGCGCGCTGTCGCCTGAGCAGATCGCCCGCGCCAAATCCCGGATGCAGGCGATCGTCGGCCAGTCGCTCGGCGGCGCGAGCGCAAGCATCATATTCCACCCCGATGGGTATCCGCCGATGGCGCCGACGGCGGGCAATCGCGCCTTGTTCGCCTCGCTGCAGGGCGCCAACCGCGACCTCGGCCTCCCACCCATGGGTGAGCTGGATCCGGTCAAGCGCGGCGCGGGCGACGTCAGCTTCGTCGCCGCCGACGTCGACGCACTCGCCGGGCTGGGCGCGTATTCGACCGGCGACCATGCGCCGGGCGAAGCGGTCGACATCCCGTCGATCTGGACGCAGGCGAAGCGCGCGGCGATTTTGATGAGCCGACTATCGTCGGCCAGGCCGTCCGCGAGGCGTTAGTCCTTTTCCGTAGCGTCAACTGTTGCCGATGCGTGTCACTGTGTGCGCGAAGCATGCATCTGGCGGCGGCCCCGGCTTGTCTTGGCTCGCGCCCGCGCCTTAGTCTCCTTCGCAACGGGCCACGACCAGATGGCTCAATTGGGGAGGATGTCCATGATCACTCGTACGCTGCGCAATGCGCTCGTCGCCGCCACCGCACTGACTTGTTTCGCCGCGCCCGCCGCGGCGCAGGAGGTCGACCGCATCGTCGTGTTCGGCGACAGCTATGCCGACGACAACAATTTCTTCCAGCTGGCGGGGATCAACCCGCTGACCGGAACGTCGGGAGTATATACCAGCGGCCGCTTTTCGGGCGGGACCAACTACATCGATACGCTGAGTGATATCCTGGATGCCCCGGTCGAGAATTTCGCGATCGGCGGGGCGCGAACCGACATCGGCAACCAGAATAATCCGTTTAGCTGGGGCTTCACCTACGAGGTCGACCAGTTCCTCGGGGTCGGCGCCCAGTCGGCGGTGTTCCCGACCATCAGCTCGTTTGCCGAGGGCGATCTGCTGGCGGTGTCGATCGGCGGCAATGACGCGCGCGCCTATCAGCTTGGCGGCGGACTGCTGGCCGGCGCACCGGCCGCCGCGGCGACCGCTGCCGGCTTCGCCACCTCCAACCTCAACCGGCTGGTGGCGGCCGGCGCGCCGACCATCAGCTTCCTTGCCGGCGACACCGGCCGGCTTCCCGAAATCGCCGCCAACCCGAGCGGCGCGGCGGTCCGCACGGCTTTTTCGACTGCGTTCAACACAGCGGTCCAGGGCACGCTTTCGGGCTATGCCGCCAACGGTGTCATCGTCCATTACCTCGATCTCAGCCGGGTGCTGGACAATATCGCCGCCACTCCGAACGCGTTCGGCATTACCAGCGGCCTGGTGTGCCCGGCGCTGCCCAATCCCACCTGCGTGGTCAATTCGACCGGCTTTCTGTTCTACGCCGATCAGCTGCACCTGACCTCCGACGGCTTCGCGATCGTTGCGCGTTATGTCGCGGCGCAGCTCGATGCGCCGCTGACGCTGCAGGCGCCGAGCGAGGCGGGCATGAACGTCGGCCAGCAATTCGGCCGCACCATGACCGGCCGGCTCGACCTCGGCGCCCCGCGCGACGGCGACATGCCCGAAGGCCTCGCCGCCTACATCGTCGGTGACAGCTACTCGCGCACCATCGACGGCAGCCGCGGCAACCAGCCGTTCGACAGCGACAGCGTCGGCGTCACCGTCGGGCTGGAATATGGCTTCGGCAGCGGCGTGATCGGCGTGGCCGGCAATTACAGCAAGCCGAAGAGCGATTTCGACACCGGCGCCGCCGATGTGAAGTCGAAGTCGGCCCAAGTCGGCGTCTATGCCGGCTTCGGGGTCGCCGGTGCCTTTGCGCAAGGCTATCTCGGTTACGGCTGGGACAGCCATGACATCGACCGCCGCGGCGTGGTCGAGAATATGTCGGCCTCGCCCGACGGCAATCACTGGGTCGCGGGCGCCAAGGCCGGCTATCTGATGGGCGTCGGCGCGGTTCGCGTCGGCCCCGTGATCGGCGTGGATTATGCCCGCGTGCGGGTCGACGGCTATACCGAAGACGGCGATAGCGCGCTGACGCTCAACGTCGGCTCGACCCGCTACAACAGCCTGCGCGGCAATGTCGGCGCCGAGATCCGCGGCGACTTCGCGGGTGGCGGGATCCAGCTTCGCCCATTCCTGGCGCTGGTAGCGGAAAAGGAATTGTCGGGCGGAAGCCGCGATGTCAGCTTCGCGCAGACTTCGGCACCGACCATCGTCAACAATTTCGATTTCGAGAATGTATCGCGGAAAGTCTATGGCCGCGGCACGGTCGGCGCCTCGGCGCGGATCTTCACCGGCATCCACCTCGATGCCGGCATCTCGATGACCGCGGGCAAGAAACAAGGCAACGAGACCTCGGGCCACGTCGGACTGAAGGCAAGCTTCTAAAGCGCGTTACGCAAGGTGATCGTTCCGGCCCCGTCTTGACAGGCGGGCCGGATCGGCATTTCCTTCGCTTCGACCCGGGACAATCGGGCACGGGGAGGGGATCATGGACACTGGAACCACGAAAACGCCGATCCATCTGTGGATCGTTGGCGTCGCCGCGACCGCGTGGAATTTGATCGGGCCGACCGATTATCTGATGACCCGCCTGCGCCAGGACAGCTGGATCGAGATGGGCATGCCGGGCGTCGATCCGCAGGTCGTCTATTCGTACATCGACAGCATGCCGATCTGGTCGCACATCGGCTGGGGGCTGGGCGTGTGGGGCGGGCTGATCGGGTCGATCCTGCTCATCGCGCGCAGCCGCTATGCGGTTCATGTGCTTGGCGCTTCATTGCTCGGCGTGGCGATGAGCCTGGGCTGGCAATTGGTCGCCGGCCCCGACATGCCGTCGGAAATGACCACCAGCGCGAGCTCGCAGGTCATGCCGTACGTCATCATCGCGATCGCGATCGGCCTGTTCGTCTATGCGCGGGCGATGCGGATCAAGGGCGTGCTGCGCTAGCCTAACGCCGCCGGATGAACGCGCGGATGTCGGCGGTCAGTTTCGACCGATCCTGATCGCGGACGTACATCATGTGGCCCGACTGGTAATAATGATATTCCACCCGGTCCTGCGGGATGCCGCTGCGTGACAGTGCATATTCGGCGGCGAAGAATGGCGTGGCGAAGTCGTAATAGCCCTGGCCGACGAAGATCTTGAGCCCCGAATTCTCGCGCAACGCGGTGCCGAGATAGGGCGTCAGGTTGAGATAGGCGTTGGCATCGCGCCCGCCCTCGATCTTCCAGTCCCAGTCGCGCCCAAGCCCGCCGATCGAGACATATTCGCGGTCGGTGACGAAGCCGAGCGTTCCCCGCGACCAAGCGTTGATCGCGGCGGTGTAACCGGCGTCGATGCCGTAGAAGCTGGGGTCATTGTCGTAATTCTCGCCCGCGCTGTCATAATCCTTGCCGGTGTAGCGCGCGTCGAGGCGACCGATGCTGAGCCCGCGGTCGCGCAGCAATTGCTTGTAGAAACGGTCCGCCGACACGCGCAGGTCCGCCTGGTCAAGATAGGTCTCGGAAAGGCCCGTGAAGCGCGCCAGCTGGCGGCGGATCTGGCTCCGCTCCTCGCCCTGCAGTTTCTGGCCCTTGAGCAAGGCGGTCGCATAAGGCCCGATCGCCCAGGCGCGGGCTTCGTCGAGGAACGGTTCGAGCGGCCCTGGCGGTGCCCTGCCGTGAAAATGCGCCGCGGCGGCCATCGACGGCAAATTGGTGATATTCGACAGTTCGTTGCCCGGGCGGTCCGCGCCGGCGCCGAAATCGAGGATCGTCGAGATCAGGATCACGCCGTTCAAGGCGACGTCGTTGTAGGTGCTGTTGGAAAGCTGGTTGACCACCGCCGCGCTGCGCGACGTGCCATAGCTTTCGCCGCCAAGATATTTCGGGCTGTTCCAGCGGCCATTGTCGTTCAGCCAGCGGCGGATCACCTCGGCCACCGCCTTGGCGTCCGCGGTCACCCCGTAAAATTCCTTACCGTCGGTCTTGCCGATCAGGCGGCTGAACCCCGTCCCCGGTGGGTCGATGAACACCAGGTCCGTGACGTCGAGCAATGAATCCGGATTGTCGAGGATCGGGTACGGCGGTGCGCCGTCGTCGGTGCCGTTGGACGGGATCGCGACCCGCTTCGGCCCGAACGCCCCCATCTGCAGCCACACCGATCCCGAGCCGGGGCCGCCATTGAACAGGAAGGTCACCGGCCGACCCGGATCGCGCGGTTCCTTGACGTAGGCAGTGGTCACGACCGCCGCCTTCGGCGTCCCGTCCTCACCCTTCAGGATCGTCTCGCCGATGGTCGCGCTATAATTGACGCGCTGTCCACCGAAGGTTCCCGACAGCCGCGTCGTGCGCTTTTGCGGAATGACGGTCTCGACCGGCTTGGGCGTCTCGACCTTGGCGGGCGCGGGTGAAGGGGCAGGCGAGCGGGCGGGCGCGGGCGCGGGCGGCGGCGTTTGCGCGATTCCCGCAGTAGCCATCAACGCCAGCACCAACCCGATCGATTTCTTCATGCCACAGCCCCTCATTTGGTCGCCGCTGACGCTAGGCGAGGGGATATAGCGCGGCAAGATATCCGGTCGACCAGGCAGCAACGTTGGTCGAACGATCAGGTGGCCGAAGCAATCCGGTTCCCCGGCCCGAACATCTGCGGCATTGCCAGCGCGTCAAAGCCGTACGGGTCGGGGCGGAAGGTCACCCCGCCCGGCCCCGCCGCGACGGTCAGATAGGTCATGTAGACCGGCACCGGCCGGGGCAGCGGGATGATCTGCTCGGGCGTCCCGCTCGGTTCGGGCATGCGGCCGAACACCCACGATCCGAAGCGGCGATAATCCTCCAGCCGGACGCAGCCGTTGCTGATCCAGCGGTCGCCGGCGAACTTCTCCTTGAGTGGCGTGTCGTGGAGGTAAATCCCGAAATCGTTGGGCATTTCGAACTTCATCGCGCCCATCGAATTCCACGGCCCAGGCTGCTGACGCACCATGAAGGTCGGCAGTTTCTTGTTGGCCGCGACCGCGCGCCAGTTGATACTCTTCGGCTCGACCGGTCGACGATTGACCGACCAGTCGGACATCACTTCATAGTGAAACTGGTCGAAGTAGCCGAGGCCCATTTCCTTGACCTTGGCCGCGGTCAAACTCTTCACCAGGTCGGGCGGGACGTGCCAATAAGGGTTGGCCTTGGCGTTTTTCATCAGCACCGCCATCATCGGGGTCTTGGTCTTCGCCGAGCCGACGATCACGCGCATTGAATCGACCCGCCGGTCGCGGTCGAACAGATAGGTTTCGGCGGCGCCCGAATCGACCACCACGTAGCGGTTGAACGCACGCACTGCGGGCAGGCGAAAGGCGCGCTCCATATTGATCGCGATCCGCTGCTGATAGTGTACCGCGCCGCGGTTGAGCGAGGCGATCGTCGCCTTGCCGGCGATGCCGTCGCCCGGGCCAAGGCCATGGACCTGCTGGTAAGCGGCGACGCGGGCGAAGAGCTGCTCGTCATAACCGCCACTCGGGCTGAGACCGAGGCGGGTACGAAGCTGGGTGACGCGCTTGCCGGTCGCGCCGCGCTTGAGCGCCGCGCCCGCCGGAATCTTGGTCTGCGGCAAGCGGCCCCACTGAGCCTGATATTGCTGCAGCCCGCGCGCCAGGTCGACGAACATCGGGTTGGGCGCGCCCTGGCGTGCGCTGTCGCCACCACCGCTGAACATCCGCGCCAGCCAGTTCTGCGGCCGCTGCCGCTTGCGCGCGACGCTCGACATCTGCGGATCGACATAAACGAAGTCGATCCCCTGTCGGACCGCGCGCGGTACCGCCACCGGCTCGTCGCCGCGGAACTGCGCCGGCGCGGGGGTGGTCGCAACCAAAGCCATGGCGCCGAGGAAGATCGTCAATTTTTTCATGTGGTTCGCCCTGAGCATTTCCGGACTAACGCCTTGACCGTGCTTGGGTTGCCTGCGGCTGAACGCTACTGGCTGCGCGTTCATCAGCGCTTCGTGGGGATATTGTCCTTCCACTGCGTTTGGTCGCGGCTTTCTTTCCAAGTCTTGACCATGCAGCCGGTCCATCCGCCCGGCCCGACCGCGCTGCACGATTGGGTGCCCGCGTCGCCCTCGGCCGCCCAGCCGACGCGCTCGTTCATCACGCTATTCGTGTCGCCGAACGGGTCGAAGGGGTCGTTCCTGCGGTCGGGCAAGCGGAAGCGACTGCGTTGGTTGCGATCCGCGCACACAATAATCTCGTCCTTGTCGACCGCCTTGCACTCCTGCCGGGCAACCTCACGCGAGGCGTCGGCCGCGGGATCGGGGGCGAGAAGCAAAACAAGTAGAAGAGGAGCAACGCTCAAGCGGCGCGCTTTTGAACCGACAATTCGAGGCCAAGTGCATTGAGCACGCCCACCAATGTCTCAAGCGTCGGATTACCATTTTCGGATAGCGCGCTGTAAAGTGCCTGCCGGCCTAAACCGGCTTGGCGCGCGATCTTGCTCATGCCCTTCGACCGCGCGACATCTCCAAGCGCGCTGGCAATATGCTTGGGGTCATTACCCTCCATAGCGGCCTCCAGATAAAGAAGAATGTCCTCCTCAGTCTCGAGGTGCTCGGCGGGATCAAAAGGTGTGACCTTCAGCACCATTCTCTATCTCTTTCTTCATCCGAATCGCATTCGCGATATCGGCCGTTTGCGACTTCTTGGCACCGCCGCAGAGCAGGACGACCAGTTCCTTGCCCCGCCGGAAGAAATAGACGCGATAACCGGGCCCGGTGTCGATTCGCATTTCCGAAACGCCCGACCCTACAGCCTTGGCGTCACCAAAATTGCCGTTCGATGCTCGCTTGATCCGATCGACGATGCGGACTGCCGCGCGCCGATCGGCAAGCGATCCAAGCCAACGGTGGAACACGTCGGTTTCCGCCAATTGCAAGGCTTGTCCTTCATAGAGGACAGGTGCCGGGAGGTCAAGGTTTTCGGGCTTGCTCATCCGTCGGCGATATCATCGACGGCCTTGGCACTCAAAAACATCAAAGAATATTTTACTTCTTCCCACCCCACTTCCGCTGCGTCTTCCCGAACCCCGTCCGCCGCGTTCCCGCCTTGCCCTGAGTCGAGTTCCCACTCGGCCGTGGCGCCCGCCGTTCCTGCACCGGGATGCCGAGGTCATTCTCCTCCAGCCGGCGGATTTCGTCGCGCAGTCGCCCCGCTTCCTCGAATTCCAGGTCGCCCGCCGCCTTGCGCATCCGCGCTTCGAGGTCGCCGATATACGCCTTGAGATTATGCCCGACCAAGTGCGGCCGCTCGTCGTCGCCGGTCTCGACCAGCACGCCGTCGCGCATCGTCACGTCGCTCATGATGTCGTTGATGTGGCTCTTGATGCTCTCGGGCGTGATATTGTGCGCGAGGTTATACGCGACCTGCTTCTCGCGCCGACGATCGGTCTCGCCCATCGCGCGTTCCATGCTGCCGGTGATCCGGTCGGCGTACAGGATGACCCGCCCGTCGATATTGCGCGCGGCCCGCCCGATGGTCTGGATCAGCGACGTTTCCGACCGAAGAAATCCTTCCTTGTCGGCATCGAGGATCGCGACCAGCCCGCACTCCGGGATATCGAGCCCCTCGCGCAGCAAATTGATCCCGACCAAAACGTCATAGACGCCGAGCCGCAAGTCGCGGATCAGCTCGATCCGCTCCAGCGTTTCGACGTCCGAATGCATGTAGCGAACGCGAAGCCCCGCCTCGTGCAGATATTCGGTCAGATCTTCGGCCATCCGCTTGGTCAAGGTCGTGACCAATGTGCGATAGCCCTGCGCCGCGACCTTCTTCGCCTCGTTGACCAGATCGTCGACCTGGTCCTCGACCGGCTTGATCTCGACTGGCGGATCGATCAGCCCGGTGGGCCGAATGACCTGCTCGGCGAACACCCCGCCGGTCGCCTCCATTTCCCACGTCCCCGGGGTCGCCGAGACGAACGTCGTCTGCGGACGCATCGCGTCCCATTCGTTGAACCTTAGCGGGCGATTGTCGATGCAGCTCGGCAGGCGAAAGCCATATTCGGCGAGCGTGATCTTGCGCCGGTGATCGCCCTTGGCCATTGCCCCGATCTGCGGTACCGTCTGGTGGCTTTCGTCGACGAACAGCAAGGCATTGTCGGGCAGATATTCAAACAGGGTCGGCGGCGGTTCGCCCGGCAGGCGGCCGGTGAGGAAACGCGAGTAATTCTCGATCCCCGCGCAGCTGCCGGTCGCCGCGATCATCTCGAGGTCGAAATTGGTGCGCTGCTCGAGCCGCTGCAGTTCGAGCAATTTGCCCTCGATCTCAAGCTCCTTCAGCCGCTCCGACAGCTCATGCCTGATCGCTTCAGTCGCCTGCTTGAGCGTCGGTCCCGGCGTGACATAATGCGAATTGGCGAATACGCGGACGGTGTCGAGCGACGCGCTTTTCTTGCCCGTCAGCGGGTCGAATTCGACGATCTCCTCGACCTCGTCGCCGAAGAAGGAAATGCGCCACGCGCTATCCTCATAATGCGACGGGAAGATCTCGAGATTGTCGCCCTTCACCCGGAAATTGCCGCGCGCAAACGCCGCATCGTTGCGCCTGTATTGCAGCGCCACCAATTTGCGGATGATCTCGCTCTGGTCGGCGTGCGCGCCCTTCTTCAGATCGAAGATCATCGCCGAGTAAGTCTCGACCGAGCCGATGCCGTACAGGCACGACACCGAGGCGACGATGATTACGTCGTCGCGCTCCAGCAGCGACCGGGTGGCACTATGCCGCATCCGGTCGATCCCCTCGTTCACCGAGCTTTCTTTCTCGATGTAGGTGTCGGACCGCGGGACATAGGCTTCGGGCTGGTAATAATCGTAGTAGCTGACGAAGAATTCGACCGCATTGTCGGGGAACAATCGCCGCATTTCGCCATATAATTGCGCGGCGAGGATCTTGTTCGGTGCCAGGATCAGCGCCGGCCGCTGGGTCGCCTCGATGATCTTGGCCATGGTGAAGGTCTTGCCCGAGCCGGTGACGCCGAGCAGCACCTGGTTGACCTCGCCATTTTCGGAAATCCCCTCGACTAATTCCTTGATCGCCGACGGCTGGTCGCCGGCCGGTTCATAATCCGACTTCAGGACAAACGGCCGCCCCCCCTCGCTCTTGTCGGGGCGCGCAGGACGATGGGGGACGAAGCTGTCGCCGGTGTCGGGCTCGGCCAAAGAGGTGCGGATTTGAATTGCCATCGGATCGGCATATGGTGCTCGGGTCGGGGCGGCGCAATCGCCCGATGCGAACCGGGGGGACGCCATGACCAGAACCATCATCCTGTTGCCATTGATCATCCTCGCCGGGTGCGACTCGGGGCCGGAGGTCAGCGCCACCAATGCCTCGGTCGCCGAAGTCGCGGCGAAGGTCGAGGCGGCGCGGCTGGACGAGACATTTTTCCGCGCCGGCAAATGGACCGTAAAGGGCCAGATCGAAGACATCCAGGTGCCCGGCATGCCCGCCGAACTCGCCGACCGGATCAAGCAGGCGGGGGCGGGCATGGACGGCACGGAAAGCTGCGTCACCGAGGCCGATGTGAAGAAACCAGCGGCCGATTTCTTCACCGGCAACAAGAGCTGCAAATACGACCATTTCACGATGGGTAATGGCAAGATCGACGCCCGCATGCGCTGCGGCGCGGGCGGGGGCACGCAGCTGACCACCATGACCGGCACCTACGGCCCGGAAAATTACCGCATGGCGATGACCACCGCGATGGAAAATCCCGCCCAGAGCAGCGCCACGGGGATGGAAGGCATGACCATGAAACTCAGCGTCGAAGGCAAGCGCGTCGGTGCGTGCGATGCAGCCACTCAAACGGCGACCGTGCAATGACCCGCCGCTTCCTCGCCCCGATCGCCTTTCTTCTCGCCACCAGCGCCAGCCTTCCGCCCGCGCCAATCTACGACGTCGTCATCCGCGGCGGCACGATCGTCGATGGCAGCGGCGGCACGCCGTTTGTCGGCGATGTCGGAATCGTGAACGACAGGATCGTCGCCGTCGCCCCGCGGCTTCCCGGCGCCTCAAGGGAGACGATCGACGCCACCGGCCTGACCGTCGCCCCCGGCTTCATCAACATGCTCAGCTGGGCGACTGAAAGCCTGATCGAGGATGGCGCGGGGGAGAGCGACATTCGACAGGGCGTTACGCTCGAGGTGATGGGCGAGGGCAATTCGATGGGCCCCTACACCGACGTGATGGCGAAGCTCGAAACAGAGCGGCAAGGCGACATCAAATATGCCGTCGACTGGCGCACCCTCGGCCAATATTTCGCCAAGATGGAGAAGCGCGGAATCGCGCCCAACATCGCCAGCTTCGTCGGCGCGACCACGGTCCGCGTCCATGCACTCGGAGAGGGCGATGTCGACCCGACCCCGGCCCAGCTCGCGGCGATGCAAAACATTGTCCGCTTGGCCATGAACGAAGGCGCGATGGGGGTCGGAAGCTCGCTGATCTACGCGCCGGCCTTCTACGCCGAAACGCCCGAGCTGATCGCGCTCGCCACCGCCTCGGCCCAGTGCGGCGGGATGTACATCAGCCATATGCGCAACGAGAGCGACAATTTGCTCGAGGCAGTCGACGAACTGATCGCCATCGCCCGCGCATCGGGCGGCCCTGCGGAAATCTATCACCTCAAGCAGGCCGGCAAGGACAATTGGGGTAAGCTCGACGCGGTCATCGCCCGGGTCGAAGCGGCGCGCGCGTCGGGCCTGCGGATCACCGCCGACATGTATAATTACGTCGCCGGCGCGACCGGGCTCGACGCGGCGATGCCGCCGTGGGTCCAGGCCGGCGGATATGAGGAATGGAAGAAACGGCTGCAGGATCCCGTAATCCGCGCGCGCGTGCTGGCCGAAATGCGCGCCAAGCCGGTCGGCTGGGACAATCTCTATTATCAGGCGGGAAGCGCCGACAAATTGATCCTCATCGGGTTCAAGAACGAGAAACTGAAACCGCTCACCGGCAAGACCCTGGCCGAGGTCGCCAAGATGCGCGGCACCAGCCCCGAGGACACCGCGATCAACCTCGTCATCGAGGACGGCAGCCGAGTCGGCACCGCCTATTTCCTGATGGACGAGGGCAATGTCGCGCGGCAGGTGGCGCTTCCGTGGATGAGCTTCGGCAGCGACGCCGAGGCGCAGGCGCCGACCGGCAATTTCCTCAAGTCGAGCGTCCACCCCCGCGCTTATGGCAATTTCACGCGGCTGCTCGGCAAATACGTCCGCGAGGAGAAGCGCCTGACCCTGCCCGACGCGATCCGCCGCTTGACCGCTTACCCCGCATCCAATCTCGGAATCACCGATCGCGGGCTGCTCAAGCCCGGCATGACGGCCGACGTCGCGATGTTCGACGCCGCCACGATCGCCGACACCGCCACCTTCGACAAGCCACAGCAGTTCGCGGTCGGGATGCGCCACGTGCTGGTCAATGGCGTCCCCGTGTTGCTCGACGGCGCGATGACCAAAGCCCGCCCCGGTCGCGCCGTCCGCGGGCCGGGCACTGGCAAATGCCCGCAACGCTAGGCCCCAACGCCAGCATTGCGCCATTCACGTGACCCCTTATGGTGGCCTGGCCATTCCAGGAGAATTTGATGCGCTTGATCTTGCTCGCCGCTTGCGGCCTCATGCTCGCCGCCTGCAACAAGGGGCCCGAGGTCGATCTGACCAATGCCACCCCGGCCGAGGTCGCCAAGGCGATGAAGGACAGCGGCGCCACGCGCAGCATGGTCCGGCCGGGCAAATGGTCGTCGACCGTCGCCATCCTTGAGATGAACAGCCCCGGCATGCCGGCCGAAATGCAGGCGATGATGAAGCAGCGCATCGGCAAGCCGCAGACCGTCGAGGCGTGCCTGACCGCGGAGCAAGTCGACAATCCCGAGCGCATGCTGGGGCAGATCCCGGCGAGCTGCAAATATGACCGCTACACCATGGGCAGTGGCAAGATGGACGGCAAATTGCGCTGCGACGTCAACGGCATGAAGCAGGAGATGTCCGTCGCGGGGACCTATTCCGACGACCAGTACAGCCTCATCATCGACAACAAGACCAGCGCCCCGGCGGGCGCGGTCGCCGGCCAGCCGGCCGGGTCGATGTCGATGAAGATGAAGATCGATTCCAAACGCCTCGGGGAATGTGACGGGACCGAGACCAGACCGCCCGCCGTACCCACCGCACCGACGACCCAGGGGAATGTTCAGTGATTGTCCGACCCATAATCGTCGCAGCATCGCTCATGCTGTTCGCCGCCTGCAGTGAAGCGCCGAAACCGGTCGAGAAGAAAGCCCCGCCAGCCGCCTTCCCGGCCGGCGAATGGGAAGTCACGTCGCTGACCGAGAAATTGCGCAGCGCCGACCAGACCACCCCCGCCACCAAGCATGAGATCGGGGTCGCCGAGACCAGGAAGATCTGCTCGCCAGCCGGTCCCAAGCCATCACCGACCCTGTTCGCCGACCAGGGCGACGACTGCAAACTGGACAGCGATTATGCCAAGAAAGGGCGGATCAACATGTCGATGCAGTGCCAGCGCCCGGGCCGCGGGCAGGTGGCACTGACCCTCGACGGCAAATATGACGAGACGACGTTCGAAGTGGTGGCCGAGACCGGCACCTATTTCACCGGTTCGGGCGATTATGCACTGACCCAGAACATCAAGGGCAAGCGGCTTGGCGACTGCCCGGCCGAAGGAACGCCCGCCGCCGGATAGGCGCCGCTCGACGCATTGTTTCACCCAGTCCGGACCGGGGCCACCGCGCGTCCATCGCTACGCCGATCGCCGACACGGGCTATGCGTGGCGCAATCGCCACAGCTTCCTCTGTGGGCGCGATTTTTTTCATCCATTGTTAATTTTGTCTCTTGTGTTCCAATCGCGATTAGACACAATATGCGGTGTTCCGGTGGGGGCCGCTCTCAATCTATTGTGGTTGGGGCTGAAGATGACTATCTTCGGCATGAGCCCGCGCGCGCCCTGTGGATATCGGGGACGGCGCGATAATAACCCGCACCGGCGCGTGGTTTTAGGGTAGGCTCGGGCCGATGACACCGAGTCGAACATTTAGCGAACAGGCGGCCGCCGAGCTGCCCAGCGTACGGGGTGATGACATGGATTTTTTGAGCGATAGCAAGGTCACCGAGGACGACGTCACCACGTCGGCGCCGACCCGCACCAGCAAGACGATCGACGTTGCGGCGTTCAACATCGTGACGGACGAATCGCGCGATGCCCTGCTGACCGAATTCGGCAAGGACACGCTGCGCGATCGCTATCTGCTGCCCGGCGAGACCAACCAGGATCTGTTCGCCCGCGTCGCCTCGGCCTATGCCGACGACCAGGCGCACGCCCAGCGGATCTACGATTACATCTCGAAGCTTTGGTTCATGCCGGCGACCCCGGTGCTGTCTAACGGCGGCACCGGCCGCGGGCTTCCGATCAGCTGCTACCTCAACTCGGTCAGCGACAGCCTCAATGGCATCGTCGACACCTGGAACGAGAATGTCTGGCTCGCCTCCAAGGGCGGCGGTATCGGCACGTACTGGGGCGCGGTGCGCGGTATTGGTGAACCGGTCGGCCTCAACGGCAAGACCAGCGGCATCATCCCGTTCGTGCGCGTCATGGATTCACTGACCCTCGCCATCAGCCAGGGCTCGCTGCGGCGCGGCTCGGCGGCGGTCTATCTCGACGTGTCGCACCCCGAGATTGAGGAGTTCCTCGAGATCCGCAAACCGTCGGGCGACTTCAACCGCAAGGCATTGAACCTGCACCACGGCGTGCTGATCACCGACGAATTCATGGAGGCGGTTCGCGCCGGCGCCGAATTCGATCTTCGCTCGCCCAAGGACGGAAGCGTCCGCGGCCAGGTCGATGCACGCAGCCTATTCCAGAAACTGGTCGAAACCCGCCTTGCGACCGGCGAGCCGTACATCATCTTCATCGATCAGGTGAACCGCTCGATGCCCAAGCATCACCGCGACCTGGGGCTGAAGGTCTCGACCTCCAACCTGTGCAGCGAAATCACGCTTCCCACCGGCAAGGACCATCTCGGCGCCGACCGCACCGCAGTCTGCTGCCTGTCGTCATTGAGCCTCGAGACGTGGGACGAATGGAACGGCGACAAATTGTTCATCGAGGACGTCATGCGCTTCCTCGACAACGTGCTGAGCGATTACATCGCCCGCGCGCCCGACGAGATGGCGCGCGCGAAGTATAGCGCCGAGCGCGAACGTTCGGTCGGCCTCGGCGTGATGGGCTTCCACAGCTTCCTCCAGGCGCGCAGCCTGCCGTTCGAGGGCGCGATGGCCAAATCGTGGAACATGAAGATCTTCAAGCATGTCCGCGCCCAGGTCGACGAGGCGTCGATGATGCTGGCGCAGGAGCGCGGGCCGTGCCCCGACGCCGCCGACATGGGCGTGATGGAGCGCTTCTCCTGCAAGATGGCGATCGCGCCGACCGCCTCGATTTCGATCATCGCCGGCGGCACCTCGGCCTGCATCGAGCCGATCCCGGCCAACATCTACACCCACAAGACGCTGTCGGGCAGCTTCTCGATCAAGAATCCGTATCTCGAGAAACTGCTCGCCGAAAAGTCCAAGAACAGCGACGCGGTGTGGAATTCGATCCTCGAGCAGGGCGGCAGCGTCCAGCACCTCGACTTCCTCACCCCCGAGGAAAAGGACGTCTACAAGACCAGCTTCGAGATCGACCAGCGCTGGCTGATCGAGCTCGCCGCCGACCGCACCCCGTTCATCGACCAGGCGACATCGCTCAACCTGTTCATCCCCGCCGACGTCGACAAGTGGGACCTCCTCATGCTCCACTTCCGCGCCTGGGAATTGGGCATCAAGTCGCTCTATTACCTCCGCTCCAAATCGGTCCAGCGCGCCGGTTTCGCGGGCGGGGTCGAAGCCGACAACACCGCCGAGCCGGCCAAGTACGAGCTTCCGACGACCGATTACGACGAGTGCTTGGCGTGCCAGTAGGCAGGAAGGCCCTCACCCTCCCGGCGCTTCGCACCTCCTTCCCTCTCCCGCAGGCGGGAGAGGGCGACTCAGCGGATCTGAGCGGGGTGAGGGCCTCTTCGTGGCCGCAATGAGCCCCGCCGCCCTCATCATGCTCGGCCTCGGCCTCCTCGCCTTCGCGGTCGGCGTGGCCTTGCTCGTCCGCCGCGGCGGCTCCGAACCCGCGATCCACGCCCGCCGCCTCGCCGGGATCATGGCGCTGGCGCTCGGCATCTTCCTCTCGATCTTCGCCTTCGGGCTGAAGGATGTGCGCCCATGACCGCGCGCCACGCCCTCCTCGCCGCCGCCTCCCTCGCGCTCTCGGCCTGCGCCGCGACCCAGACCGACGCCGCGGTCGCCACCGCCGCGACCACCCCCGGCTTCCTGCTCGGCGTGTGGCACGGCTTCATCTTCCCGGTCGCCTGGGTGATCTCCTTGTTCGTTTCCGACATCGCCATCTACGCCGTCCCCAACAACGGCGGCTGGTACGACTTCGGCTATTTCGTCGGCATCGTCTTCCTCGGTGTCGGCGCCCGCAAATCCCGCACTATCACCCGCGAGCGTTTCATCACCGTCCGCGACGCCAAGGAGTAACCGACATGCCCCTCATGGAAGTCCGCCACCAGTATAAGCCGTTCGAATACCCCTGGGCGTTCGATTTCTGGAAGCGCCAGCAGCAGATCCACTGGATGCCGGAGGAAGTGCCGCTCGGCGAGGATTGCCGCGACTGGGCGCAGAAGCTCAGCGACCATGAGCGCAACCTGCTCACGCAAATCTTCCGCTTCTTCACCCAGGCCGATATCGAGGTGCAGGATTGCTACCACGAGAAATACGGCCGCATCTTCAAGCCGGTCGAGATCAAGATGATGCTCGCCGCGTTCAGCAACATGGAGACGGTGCACATCGCCGCCTACAGCCATTTGCTCGACACGATCGGCATGCCCGAGAGCGAATATGGCATGTTCCTCCAGTAT
>JBBQTM010000003.1:0-50949 GCA_038234545.1 Sphingomonadales bacterium | reverse complement strand
CTGCTCGGACAACAGGAACAGCGCCCAGGTCATGGCATTGGCGGTGGTCTCATGCCCGGCGAGGTAGAAGGTGGCGGCATTGTCGATCGCCAGCGCCTCGGCCTCCGCGCGGTCGAACTTGCCGCGCAACGCCGCGACCAGCTTGCCGAGGAAATCGTCACCCTCCTGCCCCGCGCGAAACCGGTCGCCGACCACCTCGGCCAGCGACTGGCGAAGGTAATTCTGGCCGCGCAGCCCGGCCCGCGCCTTGGGGGTGATGGTAAAGGCAGGAAGACCAAGTATCGCCTGGATCCGACGCCCGCCAAACGCCTCGAGCGCGGCCGTGATATGCTCGGACGCGGCGTCGCTGGTCAGCCGCGGGTCGCCGCCGAACAGGCTGTCGGCGATGATCCGCATCGTCGCCGCGGTCGACTGGACCGCCATGTCGAGCGTGCCTGGCCGCCAGCGGGCCATGATCGCCTGCGCCGCATCGGCAAAGGTCGGGACCTGCGCATCGACCGCTGGCGGCACGAAGCTGGCGGCGACGATCCGCCGTTGCTCGCGCCACAAGGCTCCGTCCGAGGTCAGCAGCCCGCGACCGATCACCGGCGCAAGCAGGCTTTTGACGATCGTCGGCTTCTCGTAGAGCGCGGCCTGGTCGAGCAGCACATGCTGGACCGCGGCGGGGGTGAGCGGGATGTGGACGTTATAGCCCATCACCCGGCGCTGCATGTAATCGATCTCGAACGCCGCTTGCGACCAGCCGTAGACGGCGGTGTGCGCGCGCTCGCCGAAGAAACCGCGCCACACCGCGACCGGACCCGCGCCGCGCGGGGGATGAGGCGGAATGAAGCGCTCGGTCATTCGGCGGCCAGTAACCGCTCGGCCCCGCCCAGGTCGACCGACACCAGCCGGCTGACCCCCTGCTCGATCATGGTCACGCCATAGAGCCGGTGCATCCGCGCCATGGTCACGGCATTGTGGGTCACGATCAGGTAGCGCGTGTCGGTCTGCGCGGTCATCCGGTCAAGCAGGTCGCAGAAGCGGTCGACATTGGCATCGTCGAGCGGCGCGTCGACCTCATCGAGCACGCAGATCGGCGCGGGGTTGGTCAGGAACAGGCCGAAGATCAAGGCGACCGCGGTCAGCGCCTGCTCGCCGCCCGACAGCAAAGTCAGTGCGGACAGGCGCTTGCCCGGAGGCTGGGCCATGATCTCCAGCCCCGCTTCCAAGGGATCGTCGCTCTCGACCAGTTCGAGATGCGCCTGGCCGCCGTCGAACAGGGTGGTGAACAGGCTTCGGAAATGACCGTCGACCTGCTCGAACGCGGCGAGCAGGCGCACCCGGCCCTCGCGATTGAGGCTGCCGATCGAGCCGCGCAGGCGATTGATCGCTTCCTGCAACTCGTCGCGCTCGGCGGCCCCCGAGGCGCGACTGGCTTCGAGTTCGGCCAACTCGCTTTCGGCGACGAGGTTGACCGGCCCGATCCGCTCACGCTCGGCGGACAATCGCTCGAACGTCTCGCGTTCGGTCTCGGCGGGGTCGAGCGCCGCCGAATCGAACCCGAACTTGGCTGGCAGCAGCGGCGGCGGGCATTCGAATTTCTCGCCGCATTCACGGCTCAGCTCGAAGCGCCGTGCCTCCTGCGCCTCAGCCCGAGCGACCGCCCCGGCGCGCGCCTCGCGCGCGGCGGCAAAGCCTTCCCCGACATCGGCCAAAGCGCGCGCGGCGACCGCCACCGCCTCCTGCGCGTCGCGTTCCGCCTCCGCCGCGCCCGATACCTCGGCCTCGCTCGCCGATGCCTCGCGCTCCAGCCGCTCGATCTCGGTCCCCAGCCGCTCGGGTTCGCCCGCAAGCTCCTCCTGCTCATCCTCCATCGCCATGGCGCGGGTAGTGGTTTCGGCGAGGCGCTTGTCGGCCATCAGCGCTCGGGTGCGCCATTCGCCCGCTTCGCGGCCCGCAGCGGAATGGCGTTCGCGATCCGACGCGGTTTCGCGCGCGCGGGTGGCGGAACGGGCGCGGCAGTCGGCGACCGCCTCCCCCGCCGCCATCGCCGCAGCACGTGCGGTATCGATCTCGACCCCCAAGGCAGCGGGATCGGGCAGGCTGGCCAAGGCCTGCGCCGCAACCTCGACCGAGCGCGTTCCTTCCTCGACGAGCGTCGCGATATCGGCCTGCCGCTCGACCAAAGCCGAGCGCTGGCCGTCGAGCCGCTCCAGCGCGGCGGCGGCTGAATCGCCTTCTCGCGCTGCGTCACGCGCGGCCCGTTCGGCGGCGGCGGCTGCGGCGCGGGCCTGTTCGGCGGTAGCGCGCTGGGTTTCGACCGCCGTCGCGGCGGCATCGCGCGCTTCCTGTGCGGCAGCGACGGACTGATCGAGACCGGGAAGCTGGCGGTCGATTTCGGCCAGGCGATTGGCACGCAGCAGGCGTTCCGCGGCGGCAGCCCCGCCGCCGACGCTGACGAACCCGTCCCAGCGCCGCATGATACCGTCACGGGTGACGAGCCGCTGTCCGACGCCGAGTGCCTGTCCGTCGTCGCGATCGGCGACCCCTACCTGCGCCAGTCGGCGATGTAGCGCGGGCGGTGCCTCGACATGGTCGAGCAGCCGCTCGAGCCCCGATGCAAGCTTGGGATCGCCCGCCGCCGTGGCACTTCCTTCCCACCGCCGTGCGCCTTCGCTTCCGAGCGGGGCCTCGATATCGTCGCCAAGCGCTGCGGCCAGCGCGCGCTCATAACCGGCCTCTGCCTTCAGGCTCGCCAGCGCCGCGCCGCCAGCGCCATGGGCCAAGGCCCGGGCCAACGCATCGCGTTCGGCACGCGCGGCGCTCAGCGCGGCGCGTTCCGACGCGAGGCGACTTTCCTGCTCGTCGCGCGCTTGGGCGGCCTCGGTCCGGCCCTGTTCGGCGGCGACCAGCGCAAGCTCGGCCTGGGCCAGGGACGCTGCCGCCGCTTCGCCCGCTGACCGTGACGACTCGATGGCGAAGCCAAAATCGCTGCCGTCACCGAGTGCATCGACCTGCGCCGCGAGCCGGGCAGCCTCGTCGGTGAAACGATTGGCCTGGGTCAGCGCGGACTCCAGCGCCGCCTCGGCGACGCGTCGTTCGGCCCGCATCGCCGCATCGCGCGCGAGCAGCCCGGCGAGGCTCGCCTCGGCCTCTCGCGATGCAGCTTCGGCGGCGGTCAATTCGCCCGCGATGCGCGCGCCGATCGTCTCGGCATCGGCCAGCCGTTCCTCGATCAGGCACCGTTCCTCGTCCAGCGCGGCGATCGCCCCCCCGGCATCGGCCTTGAGCGCTTTCTCGCGCGCGGTTTCGGCGGCGATGGCGTTGACCAGCCGTTCCAGCTCGGCCAGTCGGCGAACCACCGTGTCACGCTGCGCCCGCGCAGTCGCCAGCGCATGGGCGATGGTGCGCCCGGCGTCGCGCTTTTCGACTGCGGCCTCGCGCCGCTGGGCGAGCGCCGCCGCCGCAACCTCCTGCAGATTTTGCGCGTCGGTCATCGCCTGTTGCAGCCGCCCGACCGAGACCGCGGCCGTCTTCGCTTCCTCGTTTGCCTTCGTCGCCGCGGCCTGTGCCTCGTCCCACCGCGCGAACAGCAATTTGGCTTCGGCGGCGCGGATTCGGTCGGTCAGCGAGCGGTAGCGTTCGGCCGCCCGCGCCTGGCGTCGGAGCACGCCCGCGCGCGCTTCCTGGTCGCCGAGCAATTCGTCGAGCCGGGTGATGTTGGCCTCGGCCGCGCGGAGTTTCTGTTCGGCATCCTTGCGCCGCGCGTGGAGGCCCGAAATGCCTGCGGCTTCTTCGAGCATCATTCGTCGTTCGACCGGCTTGGCGGCGATCACCGATCCGATCCGCCCCTGGCTGACGAGCGCGGGCGAATGGGCACCGGTCGCGGCGTCGGCGAACAGCAAAGACACGTCCTTCTGGCGGACATCGCGCCCGTCGATCCGATAGGCCGATCCCGCGCCACGCTCGATCCGCCGCGTGATCTCGCTCTCGCCGACCAGTTCGTCTTCGCCGGCTCGCTCGATCAGCAGCGACACTTCGGCGAAGTCGCGCGCCGGACGGGTCGCAGTGCCGGCGAAGATGACGTCTTCCATGCCCCCGCCGCGAAGCGACTTGGCGCTGGCCTCACCCATCACCCAGCGGATTGCTTCGAGCAAATTGGACTTGCCGCAACCGTTCGGCCCGACCACCCCGGTCAGGCCCGGCTCGATCCTCAGCTCGGCCGAATCGACGAAGCTCTTGAAGCCGCCGAGCTTGAGCCTCCGGATCTTCAAGCGTTGCTCGCTATCCGCCGATGGCAGTCTTGAGCGCGGCCTCGACCTGGCTCCACGTGCTCGAACCCGGCTTGATCTCGATCAGCTGGCCGTTGACCACGAACGCCGGCGTGCCCGCGAGCTTGGGATAGGTGTCGTTCGCGTCGGTCTGCATCTGCACCATTTTGGTCGGCGCTTCAGGATCGGCGAGACAGGCATTGAGCTTGGCCGAGGGAATGCCGCGCATCGCCGCATATTCGGGGAAACCGGCCAGCTTGGCGACTTCGGCCAGCTGCTGGTTCGGCGCCATGGTCGACAGCGCCTGCAGCGTCGCCGGATCCGCACCTTGCGCCTTGGCAACCCACTCGGGCTGGTCGGCATATAGCTGGCGCGTGAGGCCGAAGAAACCGCTCGGCCCGGCGCAGCGCGCCATGACCGAGGCCGCCATGTCGTACGGGTTCATGACATAGTTGCGGAATTCGAACGAAACACGGCCGGTCTTCACATAATTGTCGATCAGCGGCTTGACGCCTGTCTCGTCGAATTCGCGGCAATGCGGGCAGGTCATCGAGCCGAATTCGATCAGCTTCACCCCGGCGTTGGGATTGCCCATTACGAAGCCACCCTCGGGGCTTTGCGCGACGATCGTCGACCAGTCGCCACCGTTGGGCGCGGGCACCGCCTTGACCGGCTCGGACGGCGCGGCAACGCCGCTGTTGCCGCTGTTATCATTATTGCAGGCGGTCAGTGTGAGGGCGGCGGCAGCGACGCCGAACAGGATGGACTTATGGATCACTTGAGCTTGCTCCGGATGATTGGGATCGGTCGATTGTCGGTTGAGTCGAGGACGGGGGCGCCCTTGCTTCCGGCGATATGCCCGGCGAGCGATTCGAGGCAAGCCCGAAGCTCGGGATCGGCAATCGCGCGAAGGCCCTCGCCAAGTTCGGCCGGGACCGGGCCCTTGACCGGCTGTGCACGGCGCGGGGCGGCGGCGGGGATGCGGCCCTGGCGGAAGGCGATCTGGACGATCGCCTGATAGCCGAAGAAGCGATTGACCCGCTCGATGATCATCGGCCCGAGATGCTGGACCAAAGGAGCGTGCGCGCCTTCGACCAAAAGGGTCAGCGTGCCGCCCGATTTCTTGCCGGTCGGAAAGCGGATCGATTCGGGCGACGAGACCTTGGCGTAGCGCTCGCCGACGATTTCCTTCCAGCGGCTGACCACCGCGCTCTGGACGAAGCCGAAGCGCTTGAAGGCGAGCCCGCCGATATCGCCGATGATCTCGCCCGTGGCGCGGGCGCGATTGCGGCGCGGGGCATCAAGATCTTTTTTGGGCGGTTTCGACATCGCGTCGGTCATGCCATAGCATTTTCATGCCCGCCAGTGCCGCCACTCGCCTGCTGAACCATTATCGCACGTTCGCGCGCGCATTGCCGTGGCGGGCAATGCCGGGTTCGCCGAGGACCGAACCGTATCGCGTGTGGCTGAGCGAGGTGATGCTTCAGCAGACCACGGTGGCGACGGTGGTGCCGAGGTTTCTGCGGTTCGTCGAGCGGTGGCCGAGCGTGGAGGCTTTGGCGGCGGCCGCAGATGAAGAGATACTGCAGGAATGGGCGGGGCTGGGCTATTATGCCCGGGCGCGAAACCTGATTGCCTGCGCGAGAGCGGTGGCGGCGAGCGGCGGCTTTCCCGACACCGAGGCGGGGCTTCGCGCACTTCCCGGGATCGGCGATTATACCGCCGCCGCGATCGCCGCGATCGCTTTCGGGCGCGACACCGCGCCGGTCGATACCAATGTCGAGCGGGTGGTCGCGCGGCTCAACGCGACATCGGACAAGGCCGCGATCCGTGCCGCTGCGGCGGCGATGGTGCCGGCGGGGCAGGCGGGCGATTTCGCGCAGGCAATGATGGATTTGGGGGCGACAATCTGCCGCCCGCGCAACCCCGTTTGCGGGCGCTGTCCGCTAAGCGCCGATTGCCGCGCGTACGCGATGGGAATGCCCGAGGCGTTTCCGGTCAAGGCGCCGCGCAAGGTCCGGCCGATCCGACATGGGGTAGCACACTGGATCGAGCGCGATGGCGCGGTCTGGCTGGTGCGGCGACCGGCGAAAGGACTGCTCGGCGGGATGGCGGCGCTGCCCGGGCCGGAATGGAGCCATGGACCCACGACCGGGCCGGTGTTGGCCGAGATCGTGCATGGCTTCACCCATTTCGAGCTTCGGCTGGCGGTGGTCGCGGGGGGCGTGGCGGAGGGTGATGGCTGGTGGCAGCCGATCGACCGCCTGGCCGAAGCAGGCTTGCCCACCCTGTACGCCCGCGCGGTCCAGGCAATACTCGCACAGAGGATGAAACTTGCCGCCTGAAGCCTTTTTCGCCGGCCCCGGGATCGACCGCGCCGATGCGTTGCGCAATCGACCCGAGCAAATCGCCGAATTGTTCGCCTCGCCAGACGCGCAGACGCTGGTGTGGGACGGGGGGGTCCCCGCGCTCAACGCGAATGGCAGCCTGATATGGAGTGCGGTGACGGGCGATGAAGCTGTGTTCCTCGGCCTCGACCAGGGCGCACCCCGATTCGCCGCAATCCCGGCGGTGGCCGCGGGGCCGCATGCGCGAGCGGCATTGGCGCTGCTTGGGCCCAACGATGCGCCATTGTTCGCCGCTGCGCTAAGCCTCGCCAGCTGGCACCAGCGGCACCGCTTCTGCTCGGTGTGCGGAAACCCGAGCATTATCTTCCGTGGCGGATGGGCGCGGCGTTGCGAGCGTTGCGGCGGCGAACATTATCCACGGGTCGACCCGGTGGTGATCATGTTGGCCACCTACGACGACCGGCTGCTGCTCGGCCACCAGCCGCAATATCCGCCGGGTCGCTATTCGGCGCTGGCCGGCTTCGTCGAGCCGGGCGAGACGATCGAGGCGGCGGTGGCGCGCGAATTGGGCGAGGAAGCCGGGATCGCGGTGACCGATGTGCGGTACCTCGCCAGCCAGCCGTGGCCCTTCCCCAGCTCGCTGATGATCGGATGCACCGCGACCGCGCTCGGCGACACGTTGATCATCGACCATGACGAGCTCGACGATGCTCGGTGGTTCACCCGCGCCGAGGTCGCCGCCGCGCTTGCCGATGATCCCTCCGCCCCGTTCCTCGCCCCGCCGCCCTTTGCCATTGCGCGCACGTTGCTCGAATGGTGGCTGGGCTCGACCATTGGATTGCGGATGCTTGAAGTCGGCGGTGGTGCACCGTAAAGGCATCGCCAATTCCACGCACAGTCAAACATTGCACCAGGGGTTTCATGGACGACCGCAAAAACACCACCACCGGCTGGATCCTGTTTGCCGGTATCATCGCGCTTGGCGGCTGGGTCATGACGGGCGAGGCCTTCAAGGGCCATGCGGTCGAATCGGCCGGCTATCCGCTGCCCGGCGGCGAAGAAGGCGCGGAGGGCGGTGCGGCCGCCAAGCCGGTCGAATTCTATCTCGCCTCGGCCGATCCGGTGAAGGGCGAAGCCGTATTCAAGAAATGCGCTGCCTGCCACGTGGTTGCGGCCGGCGGCGCCAATGGCATCGGGCCGAATCTGTGGGCGGTGCTGGGCGCGCCGATCGGAAAGCATGCCCCGGGCTTCGCTTATTCCGCGGCACTGTCGGGCAAGGGTGGAAACTGGGACTGGAAAGCGATGGACGAGTGGCTCGCAAGCCCGCGAGCCTTTGCCCCCGGTACCAAGATGACCTTCGCCGGCCTGGGCGATCCGCAGGACCGCGCCAATCTGATGGCCTATCTCAACAAGCAGGGCAGCAATTTGCCGATTCCCGCCGCCCCGGCTGAAGCGCCCCCGGCCGAAGCGCCTGCGGACGGCAATGCGACCGCCCCCGCGGCGGGCAATGAAGCGGCCCCGGCTGAGGCCAATGCCACCGCGCCCGCCAATGCAGCGGCGCCAAAGCCGGAATAAGAATTGGCAGTCACCGGCACGTTCGTGTCGAGCTTTCGTCGAGACATTCTTCGCGCGGCCAGAACGTCCCTCGACGAAGGCTCGGGACAAACGGGCGTGGGGTGCGCTGCACCCACCCGCACGGCAATCGATCTAGTCCGGATAATATTCGCGGACGAAATCCCATGCTTCTTCGGCCGATTCGCACCAGTGCAGTAGGTCGAGATCGCCGGGTGAGATCACCCCTTCCTCGGCCAGCCCCTCGAAATCGACCACCCGCTCCCAGAATTCCCTGCCGAACAAAAGGATCGGGATCGGCCGTAGCTTGCCGGTCTGGATCAAGGTCAGAAGCTCGAACATTTCGTCGAACGTCCCGAAGCCGCCCGGGAATACTGCAAGCGCGCGGGCGCGGAGCAGAAAGTGCATCTTGCGAAGCGCGAAATAATGGAACTGGAAGCTGAGATCGGGCGTGACGTAGGTGTTGGGCAATTGCTCATGCGGGAGCACGATGTTTAGCCCGATCGATTCCTTGCCTTGGTCGCAGGCGCCGCGATTGGCCGCTTCCATGATTGACGGACCGCCGCCTGAGCAAACCACGAAATGGCGCTTGCCGTCGTCATCGACCGGAAAGTCGCTCGCCAGCCGCGCCAGTTTGCGCGCGACATCATAATATTTCGACTTGGCCTTGAGGCTTTCGGCCACCTTGCGCTGGCGATCGTCATGCGCCGCGGCGATCATCGCGTCGGCCTTCGATGGCTCGGGGATCCGCGCCGATCCGTAAAATACCATGGTCGAGGCGATGTTGGCCTCATTCATGAACAATTCGGGCTTCAGCAGCTCGAGCTGGAAGCGGACGGCGCGCAGATCCTCGCGCAGCAGGAATTCATTGTCCTGGAAGGCGAGCTTGTAGGCCTCGCTTTCGGTCTGCGGGCTGGAGGGCACATGCTTGGCGGCTTGCGCGTCGACCTTGGAGGTCGGGAAAGTGCGCTTGGGGGGGCGATGATCGGTCATAAGCGATGCGGCCTTAAAGATACTTAGGCCGAGGGGGAAGCGGTTTGGCCTCCCCCTCCAACCATCACTCAGGCCGCTTCGGTAACCGCCTTGCCGCTCCAGTCGATGCGGCGGGTGGCGTACATCACCGCGGCCAGGGCGATAAACAGAAGCACCGCGCCGATCAGCAGGCTGAAGGCTTCGAGCCCGAGCAATATGTAGAGCATCGCATAGAGCCCGATCAGCAGTCCGCCGATCACATAACCGCGCTTCCAGCTGCCCAGCACCGCCGCCGAATAGGCCGTATTGAGCCCGGCGATTGCCGCGGAGGCGACGATGTAGGCTGCGGTGAAGCCGATCACTTCGGCAAACGCCAGCAGCAGCACGAAGAACAATACGATCGCCGCGCCCATCAGCAGATATTCGACCGCGGTCACCCGTACTCCGCCGATGATGTCGAACATCAGCAAGGCGAGGAAGGTGAAGCCGATGAACAGGAAGCCATACTTGGTCGCGCGATCGACCCGCGAGTAAAGGTCGACCGGCTGGATCAGGCCGATCGAGGCGATGTCGCCGTCCGCGATGCCAGCGGCTGCCAGCTGATCGTCAATCGCGTCAGGCGCGGATTGGGTGATATTGCCCTTGCCCTTGTCGTCGGTCGAAACGAGCGAGCGGCCGAGCGCGAGATTGCCGATCCGGTAATCGGCGGCGAAGCCCTTGTCGTCGACGCGCCGCGCGCCGGGCAGGAAGGAGCCGCCGAACGAGGGATTGGCCCAGGCACTGGTGACCTTCCAATGGGTGTCGCCGGCATGCGGCGCGAGGGTCAGCGAGCCGTTGCCGCGAAAACCATAGTCGAACTCGACCAGCATCGATTTGGCGGTCAGGCCGGTCGCATCGACGAACGCGAAGAAACCCTTGCCCGGCCCGCTTCCGCCGCCCGGCTGCAGCTTGAGCACGCGCCCATCGATCCCGACCTTGGGATTGGCACCGAGCCCGCGCGGATCGGACAGGCCGAAGCGCAATTCGGCGCGGCCAAGGTCAAGCTTGGCGGGATCGACGCCGTAGCGTGCAAGATCGGTCGGAAAGGCGAAGCGCGCCGCGCCGGTCGCCTTGGCGTCATACACCACCGCCTCGTAAATCGAGCGCTTGCGCAGCTGCGGATCGATCCGGGTGGCGAGCTCGACCGCTTCGGGCTCGAGCGTCAGTTCGCGCACTACTTCCTGCGTGCGGGTAACCGCAGTGCCCGACGTGGTGGAGGTCTCGGTTGTGGTCTGGCGATAGGGAATGACGAGCACCGGCCCGCTCATCGCCTGCGCCCCGCCCCAGCCTTCGGTAATCGACGAAGCGGCCGTCTGCGCCTGGCTCTGACGGTCGTAGACCAACAGCCAAACCGAGAAGATCGGGATCGCCAGCGCAAGCCCGATGAGGATCGCAAACAGCAGTTTGCGGCCCGGCGTTTTCTCTCCGTCCGATGCATACATCACGTCGACTCCCATGGTTGGAATTCGGTTCGTCTACGATAATGCACGGTTCGTCGTCAACTGTTCGTCGACGAAAATGCACGGCTCAACGCACAAACGCTAGTTTGTGAGCGCCAGAATGCACGGCCCAAGACCGAAAGGTCATGAGCAAAGACTGAGGAATCGCTGATGAATCGCGCTTGTTGTGCGGCGCTTAGTAAACCCGCGCCTTCGGCTTGATGTAGGCGATGTCGTCGGTCAGCGTGAACTCGTGGACCGGGCGATAGTCAATTTTGACCGACCCGCCCTTCCCGCCCCAGCCGTCGAACGTGGCGATGGTGTGCTTCATCCAGTTGGCGTCGTCGCGGTTGGGGAAATCCTCGTGCATGTGCGCGCCGCGGCTTTCCTTGCGATTGGCGGCAGAATGCATCGTCACCACCGCCTGGCCGAGCAAATTGTCGAGCTCCAATGTCTCGATCAGATCGCTGTTCCAGATCAGGCTTCGGTCGCTGACCTTCACGTCCTGCATCTTCGCGTTGACCGCATCGATCTTGGCAACACCCTCGTCGAGCGTGCGCTCGGTCCGGAACACCGCGCAATCGGCCTGCATCGTGCGCTGCATCTCGAGCCGGATCGCGGCGGTCGGGGTCGCGCCCTCGGCATGGCGGAACTTGTCGAGCCGGGCGAGCGCGAGGTCGGCGCCATCCTTGGGCAGCGGCTTGGCCGCCGCGCCGGGCTTGAGGATTTCGCCCAGCCGAAGCCCCGCCGCGCGGCCGAACACGACCAGGTCGATCAGGCTGTTCGACCCCAGGCGGTTGGCGCCGTGGACGCTGACGCACGCCGCCTCGCCGACCGCGAACAGGCCGGGCACGACATGATCGGGATCGCCGTCCTTCAGCGTGACGACCTCGCCATGATAATTGGTCGGGATTCCGCCCATATTGTAATGCACGGTCGGGGTCACCGGGATCGGCTGGCGGGTCAGGTCGACCCCGGCGAAAATCTTCGCCGTCTCGGTAATTCCGGGCAATCGCTCGGCGAGGATCTTGGCCGGGATATGGTCGAGGTGGAGCCAGATATGATCCTTATGCTCGCCGACGCCGCGACCTTCGCGGATTTCCATCGCCATCGACCGTGACACGACGTCGCGGCTGGCAAGATCCTTGGCCGAGGGGGCGTAGCGCTCCATGAAGCGCTCGCCCTCTGAGTTGGTGATGTAACCGCCCTCGCCGCGCGCGCCCTCGGTGATCAGCACGCCCGCGCCGTAGATTCCGGTCGGGTGGAACTGGACGAATTCCATGTCCTGCAACGGCAGGCCGGCGCGCAGCACCATCGCATTGCCGTCGCCGGTGCAGGTGTGCGCCGACGTGGCGGAGAAATAGGTTCGCCCGTAGCCGCCGGTGGCAAGCACCACGGCTTGCGCGGTGAAGCGGTGGATCGACCCGTCGTCGAGGTTCATCGCGACGATGCCCCGACACACTCCGTCTTCCATGATCAGGTCGAGCGCGAAATATTCGATGTAGAAGTCGGCGTCATACTTCAGGCTCTGCTGGTAGAGCGTGTGGAGCATGGCATGGCCGGTGCGGTCGGCGGCGGCACAAGTGCGCTGCGCGGCGGGGCCCTCGCCCATGTTCTGGGTCATGCCGCCGAACGCGCGCTGATAGATCTTGCCCTCGTCGGTGCGGCTGAACGGCAGGCCGGCATGTTCCAGCTCATAGACCGCGGCGGGCGCCTCTCGGCACAGATATTCGATCGCGTCCTGGTCGCCGAGCCAGTCGCTGCCCTTGACGGTGTCGTACATGTGCCAGGTCCAGTGATCCGGCCCCATGTTGCCGAGCGATGCGGCGATCCCGCCCTGCGCGGCGACGGTATGGCTGCGGGTCGGGAACACCTTGGTGATGCAGGCGGTCTTCAGTCCCTTGCCGGCCGCGCCCATGGTGGCGCGAAGCCCGGCCCCGCCGGCGCCGACGACGACGACGTCATAGACATGGTCGATGATCTTGTAGGCGGTCATGGATCAATTGGCTCCGAACGCGATCTTGGCGAGGCTGAACAAGGCGAGTGATCCCGCGCCGATCCCGGCGAAGGTCAGGATACCGTGGAGCAGCAGGCGGCTACCCTCGTCATGGACATAATCGTCGACCACGGTCTTGAGGCCGTCGACCGAGTGGATGAAAGCGATGACGATCAGCAGCGCCATCGGCACCGCGCCGCTCGGCGCCTGGAGCCATTCGGTCAGCGTCAGCCGGTCCAACCGCGGCAGCAGCAGCAGCGACACGACCAGCCACAGGCCGAGCAACAGCAACGCCGCGCTGGTCAGCCGCTCGCGGATCCAATGTTCGCCGCCATGGTTGGCCGACCCGATGCCGCGCACTTGTCCCAGTGGAGTCGAACTTTCGCCGACGCTCATGCCCAAACTCCCATCAGAAGCGCCCAGGTCAGGGCGGTAAGGAACAATGATCCGGCGATGGTCAGCACCGCGAACAGACGGTTGGTGCGAAGCTCGTACCCGGCGCCGGTATCCATCACCAAATGGCGAATGCCCGATAGCGTATGCTGCCAGAAGGCCCAGGTCAGTCCGACCAGCACCAGCAGGATCAGCGGAACGCCGCCGGCTTCCCACAGGATGCATTCGACGAATTTCTGATATTCGTCCGCCCCCGCGGCGATCGCCCACAGCCACCAGGTGAAGATCCCGAGCCCGGCCACGGCAAGCGCTCCACCGGTCACGCGGTGCAGGATCGAGACCAGCATGCCCGGCCCCCATTTCCAGATCGTCAGATGCGGCGACAAGGGCCGGTCGGGATTGCGGGTCATGGAGCCTCATTGCCTGCGGTCAAGAATATGTCCCGCTCCCTAGGCAGCATCGACCAGAGTCGCAAGCATGAGGCAACCACTAACCCCGCTTTAACCATTGGCGTCGCATAGCATTGGCAAGCGACGTTCAAGCATATGGGAATGATGGAAATGGGGACCGTGGTCGGCTCGAATATCAGCGGCGAATATGATGTGGCGCGGGGCCTGTCGCTCTACGACCCGGCCGGCGACTTGCCGACCCGATCGCGCGACTTGTGGGCCCGGCTGGAAGCGGATTCGCTCTCCCTGGCGCGCGAATTCTGGGCCCGTTACGCCCAGTCGCCCGAATTGAAGACCCCGTTCGACCAGGCTCGGATCGACGATTATGCGGCCAAGATCCAGCCCTATATCGCGACCAAATTCTCCAGCATCGAGAATCCCGAATGGACCGGCAAGGCACGCGTCTATGTCGAGCGCGCCTTCGCCGCCGGCCTGAGCCTGTCGACCCTGCTCGCCGGCCTGTTGGCCCAAACCGAGGCAGCATTCGTCATCCTTCGCCGCCAGGATCACGACGAAGCCGATCTCGTCCGCTTCGCCCGCACCCTGTCCGAAGTGCAATCGGTCGAAGTCGATTGCTTCATCCATCACGCCATCGCGCTCGCCCGCGGCGAGGGCGAGAAAGTCCATTCGCGCCGCGCCAATGATTTCAATGGCAAGGTGCTCGGCATCGTCCAGAGCTGCACCCAGCAGAGCGAGGGCCTGCGTAGCCAGGCCTCCGCCACCAGCGCCTCGGCGCGCGGCATGCTCGGCAAGACCAGCGAAGTCGCCGCCGCCGCCGAACAATCCGCCACGGCAATGCGCGAGGCCGCCCAGACTGCCGCCGGCCTGATCCGCGCGATCGAGGATGCCCGGTCCGAAGTCGAGGTCGCATCCGACGTTGCCACCCGCGCCGGAGGGCAGGCCGAGGAAGCGGTCAAGGTGTCCAAGGCGCTGTCGACCCACGTCGAGGCGATCGAATCGATCCTCGGGCTGATCCGCGACATCGCCGGCCAGACCAATTTGCTCGCCCTCAACGCCACCATCGAAGCGGCGCGAGCAGGCGATGCCGGTCGCGGCTTCGCGGTCGTCGCACAGGAAGTGAAGAGCCTGGCCAGCCAGACCGCACGCGCCACCGACGACATCACTGCCAAGATCACCGCGATCCAGCAGGCGACCCGCCAGACGGTCGAATCCAACGCCTCGATCCAGTCGACGGTTGAGGAAGTCCAGACCAGCGCCGACCGAATCCGCCAGGCAATGGAATTGCAGGCCCAGACGGTGACCATGATCACCGCCGCAGTCGATGAAACCGCGCTGGCCGCCGATTCGATGAGTTCGACCATCGCCGCGATCCGCAGCGATACCGAAAATGTCGCGCAGGATATCGACAATGTCGAGCAAGGCTTCGGCCGCTTCAGCGACCAGATCGAGGAATTCCGCGCCACCACCAGCGCGTTCGTGTCGACCTTCGCTGCCTGACCCTCTTTGCCCCCGCCCGGCGTTTCGCTAGGCGGGGGTCATGAACATCCTTCTTACAGGCGCGAGCCGCGGCATTGGCGAAGCGACCCTCGCCGCCCTCACCGATGCGGGCCACAATGTGGTCGGTCATTCCACTGCTGGCAGCGACAATCTCATCGCCGCCGACTTCACCGACCCCGCCGCCGTCCGCCGCCTGTGGGAAACCGCGTTCGAGCGGCTCGACGGGCGGATCGATGTGCTGGTCAACAATGCCGGCGTGTTCGAAGCCGTGGCCGACAATGCCGGCGATGACGAATGGCACGCCGCCTGGGGCCGGACGCTGGCGATCAATCTGCAGGCCAGCGCCGATCTGTGCCGCCTGGCCATCGCCAGCTGGCGCGGGGCTGGGAGCGGTGCCGAATCTACTACAAGACGAATCGTCAACGTCGCCAGCCGCGCCGCCTATCGCGGGGATTCGCCGATGCACTGGCATTATGCCGCGTCCAAGGCGGGCATGGTGGCGATGACCAAGAGCATCGCCCGGGGCTATGCGGCGGAGAATATCCTCGCCTTCGCGGTCTGCCCGGGCTTCACCGCGACCGGCATGGTCGAGGAGTATATCGCCAGTCGCGGGGGCGAGAAATTGCTTGCCGATATCCCCCTCGGCCGCCCCGCCAACCCCGACGAAATCGCCGAGACGATCCGCTGGCTGGCAAGTGATGCGCCGCCATCGGCGACCGGCGCGGTGATCGACGTCAACGGCGCTTCCTATGTTCGCTAGTCTCGGCATGCTTGCCTTCGCGCTGCAGCAGATCGTCATCCCGCTCGGCAAGAAGCCGCGTGTCAACGAGCCCGAACGCGCGCCGATCGCTTTGGCCGGCCCGGCTTGGGCTGCGGCCTGCGACACGTCGACCGACTGGGACCAGCCCGCGCCGCCGGTCCGGATCCATGCCAACACCTATCTCGTTGGCACCTGCGGCATTTCCTCGATCCTGATCACCGGCAGCCAGGGCCATGTGTTGATCGACGGCGGCACCGAGCTGGGCGCCGACCTGATCGCCGAGAACATCCGCTCACTCGGTTTCCGGCCCAAGGACATCCGCTTCATCCTGTCCAGCCACGAGCATCACGACCATGTCGGCGGCCTCGCCCGGCTGCAGCAACTGACCGGCGCGTCGGTGGTTTCGTCGGCGGCGGCCAAGGCTGTGCTCGAAAGCGGCCAGCCGGCCCGCGACGATCCGCAATATGGGTCGATCAAGCCATTCCCGCCGGTGCGGGTGGAACGGGTCGTGGCCGATCGCCAAAGCGTGCTGCTCGGCGACCTTTATTTGACCCCGATGACCACGCCGGGCCACACGTCGGGCGCGCTTAGCTGGCGGTGGGAAGCGTGCGCCGGGGCGGTGTGCCGGACGATCGTCTATGGCGACAGCCTGTCGCCGATCAGCAGCGACACCTACCGTTTCTCCGCCCACCCCGCGTATCTCGCCGCCTATCGCGCCAGCCTCGCCAAGATCGCCGCAAGCCGGTGCGAAATATTGCTGACCCCCCATCCCTCGGCGAGCATGATGAAGGAGCGGATGACCGGCGCGAAGCCATTGTTCGACGATCAGGGATGCAAGGCCTATGCGGCCCGACTCGGCACGGCGCTCGACAAACGGCTGGCCGACGAGGCTGCGAAATGAGCTGGCGCGTTACCCTTCACTGCACCCGCGCCGAGGCGGAAGCCGTGCCCGACAGCGACCATTTGTTCCAGTTCAGCGATTCGCCGCCGGTGCTGGTCGCCGACGAGCCCGATCCCCACGCTCCCGACGACTGGCGGATCCATGCTTACTTCGCCGACCAGCCGACCACGCAGGAATTGGTGTTGCTTAAACGCATGGCGGCGTCGGGCGAGCCCGAGGTCGAACATCTCGCCGAAGATGATTGGGTGACCATGAGCCAGGCGGGGCTCGAGCCGATCCGCGCCGGGCGCTTCTTCGTCCACACCCCGAGCCACCTGCCCGACGATCGCGCGATCAATTTCGAGATCGATGCCGGACTGGCGTTCGGCACCGGCCAGCATGAGACCACCGCCGGCTGCCTCGCCGCGCTCGACCGATTGGAAGTCGCGGGCAAAAACTACGCCAACATTGCCGACATTGGCACCGGCACCGGCCTGCTCGCCTTCGCCGCGCTCAACCTGTGGCCCGAAGCCAGGGGCATCGCCACCGACATCGACCCGATCAGCATCGACGTCACCGCCGACAATGCGCGGATCAACCACATCGCAATCGGCCATGCGCCAAGCGAACTGTTGCTCGCGGTCGCCGACGGCATGGATCACGAAATGCTGGTCGCTCGCGCCCCGTTCGACCTGCTGATCGCCAACATCCTTGCGGGGCCACTCATCGAGCTCGCGCCAAGCTTTGCCAAGGCGGTCACCCCCGGCGCCACCTTGGTGCTTGCCGGTCTGCTCGACACCCAGGCCGATGCGGTCATCGCCGCCTACGAAGCGCAAGGCATGACCGTCACCGAGCGCAGCGACGGCGAGTGGTGCATTTTGGCACTAGTCGCGCGCTGAGCTTTTCCCGGCGGAACCGCCCCAAATGCCACGCGTTCGTTACGCAACGAAAATAAGTTCAACAGGGAGTATCACCATGGCTGACGAACATAACGACCCGCCGATCGTCGAACGCACCACGATCGTCGAGACCGGCGGCGGTGGCGGAGGCAATGGCGGGATCCTCGCCGTTGTCCTGCTGATCATCGTTATCCTGGTCCTGCTGTTCGTGTTCAAGGACGAACTCGGCTTCGGCGGTTCGTCGGAAACCGACATCAACATTCCCAATTCGATCGACGTCAACATCAACTGACGGCCCCGACCGGCCGGCATTCCGGTGAAGGCCGGGATCCAGCTCAAAAGAAACGAAGGGCGGTCCCGCGAGGGGCCGCCCTTTTCCTTGCCTGGCGCCCACGGGTTTGAACTAATCGACGGAGCGGCCTATCTCCGCCGCATGACCCATCCCTTCGATCTAAAGCGCATCCATCACGCTGCCTATCGCTGCCGCGACGCGAAACAGACGGTCGACTGGTATCGCGACAAGCTCGGCATGCGCTACACCAATGCCTTCGCCGAGGATCACGTGCCCTCGACCGGCGCATACGACCCCTACATGCACGTCTTCCTCGACTGCGGCGGGGGCAATGTCATCGCCTTCTTCGAGCTTCCCAACCAGCCCGAGATGGGCCGCGATCCCAACACGCCCGAATGGGTCCAGCATATCGCCTTCGAAGTCGCCGACCTCGACACGCTCCACGCCGCCAAGGCGCACCTCGAGGCACAGGGCGTCGAGGTGCTTGGGCCGACCTTCCACGGCATCTTCCGTTCAATCTATTTCTTCGATCCCAACGGTCACCGGCTCGAATTGGCGTGCAACATCGGCACCCCCGACCAATATGCCGAGCTCGAGCGGGTCGCGCCGATGATGCTCGACGAATGGGACCGGACCAAGAAGGCCCCGACCCACGCGCAATGGCTCCACGTCGATCCCGGCTCGCTTGCTGAGTGAAGTGTCGGCGCCGAATAAGGAATTTTCCGCAATGAAACTCGCTTCGCTGAAGGGCGGCCGCGACGGCCGGCTGGTGATCGTCTCGAACGATCTCGCTTATTATGCCGACGCCGCGCACATCGCGCCGACGCTGCAATCCGCGCTCGACGAATGGGACCGGGTCGAGCCTTTGCTCCGCAATCTCGCTACCGATCTGGAGCATGGCGCCATCCCGCGCGAGCGGTTCCACGAGCGCGAGGCCGCAGCGCCCTTGCCGCGCGCCTATCAATGGGCCGACGGCTCGGCCTATGTGAACCATGTCGCCCTGGTGCGCCAGGCGCGCGGGGCGGAAATGCCCGACAGCTTCTGGCACGATCCGTTGATGTACCAGGGGGGCTCCGACGGATTTCTGGGGCCGCGCGACGACATATTGCTGGCCGACGAAGCCTGGGGCTGCGACCTCGAGGCGGAAGTCGTGGTCGTCACCGGCGACGTCCCACAAGGCGTCTCGCCGGCAGATGCGCTTGGCTATGTCCGGCTGGTCGGGCTGACCAACGACGTGTCGTTGCGCAACCTCATCCCGGGCGAACTGGCCAAGGGGTTCGGCTTCTTCCAGTCCAAGCCGGCGTCGAGCTTCTCGCCGGTGTTCGTCACCCCCGATGCGCTCGGATCGCGCTGGGCGGATGGCAAGCTGGCCGGCGTGCTCGAGGTCGAGCTCAACGGCCAGCCATTCGGCCGCGCCCAAGCGGCGGAGGACATGACATTCGATTTCGGAACATTGATCGCCCACGCCGCCAAGTCGCGGAAGCTGGGCGCGGGGACGATCATCGGGTCGGGCACGGTCTCCAATCGCGACGCCGATGGAGGCCCCGGCAAGCCGGTTGCGGCGGGCGGGCTCGGCTATAGCTGTATCGCCGAGGTGCGGATGGTCGAGACGATCCAGTCGGGCGCACCGAACACCGATTTTCTCAAAGCCGGCGACCGCGTCGCGATCACCATGCGCGACGAAAAGCATCATCCGATCTTCGGCACCATCGACCAACAGGTGGTGGCGGCGTGATCGTGAGCGCCTGATTCACGCCATCGGTAAATGCGCTTGCGCGATTTACCGCCGACGATCAGGCACTAAATCAAACCCCGGCTCTCGCCCATCAGCCGGGTGAGACCGTGGAGCGCGGCGAGATTGGGCGCCGACACGCCGACCCGCGCCGCAATCTCAAGCGGCGCGGCGAGCAAGGCGTCGAGCTCGATCGTCCGCCCCGCCTCGACATCCTGGAGCATCGAGGTCTTGAACGCGCCCAGTGTCGCGGTGACCTTGAGCCGATCCTCTCCGCTTTCGGTAATCGGGCAGCCGATCGCCGTCCCGATCGCCACCGCCTCCGCCATGCAGGCCAAGGTGAAGTCGCGTACTTGGGCGTTGGCAAGCAACCGGTCGGCGGTCGCCAGGGTCAGCGCCGAAATCGGGTTGGCGGTCATATTGCCCCATAATTTGTACCACATGGCGCGGCGAATATCGGGCACCGCTTGTCCTGCCAGCCCGGCCCGATCGAGCAGGGTGGCGAAGGCCGAGGCGCGCTCGCTATTCCCGCCGCCGGGTTCGCCAACCGCATAATGGTCGAGCATCGCCACCGCGACCCTCCCCGGTGCCTCGACGCGGCAGGCGGCGTGGACCACGCAGCCCAGCACCTGGTGCAAAGGCAGGGCCGCCGCGATCCGGCCCCCCGGATCGACGCTCCTCAATGGCGCGCCTTGCATGAACCACCACGGCACCCCGTTCATCATCGGCACGATGATCGTGTCCGCCCCAATCAATGGCCGCACCGCAGCCGCCGCCTCGGCCAGCGCGGGAGCCTTGACCGCAATTACCACCACATCCTGCCGCCCGATTGCGGCAGGATCGGTGACAATCCGCGGATGCGCCGTCGCCTCCGCCCCCCGTTCGACGATGGCAATTCCATCCGCCAGCGCCGCCGCGGTCGCACCGCGCGCGATCATCGACACGTCATGCCCCGCGATTGCGAGTCGCCCGCCGACCCACCCGCCGATCGCCCCGGCCCCGATGATGCTGATCTTCATCGCGCCTCTATGACTGCATTTTCCGCCGTTCGCAGCCCCCGTTCGTCCACTGGTCAGGCGCAAAATGTCGTTTCGGGGGTGATGTCGACATTGGCCGAAATCGCCGCGACCACCAGTCGATCCGCGCGTGCGGCGGCGTCCCGACCAGCGCATCTTTGGCTTGCCGGCTTCCCCTGCCGGCGCACGAAAGGGAGACAGAAAATGTCCGTTCAATCCCGTATCGCGAGCACCGCGGCGGCGCTTGTCGCGCTCGCCTTCACCCTCGCGTTGGCACCGTCTTCGGCCTCCGCGCAGGACGGTCCGGTGACCATCTACGGCGAGGCGGTGAATGCGCGCACCGAACTCGTGTCCTTCGCCCGGCTCGATCTCGGCAAGGCCAGCGACCAGCGACGGCTAAACCGCCGCGTCGCCTCCGCGGTCGAGCGCGTCTGCCTGCGCGACATCGGTCGCGACGGCCTCCAGGATCGGAGCTATTACGCCTGTCACGGCAAAGCGTGGGACGATGCCGCGCCGCAGATCGCACAAGCGGTGGCACAATTTGATAATCTCGCGCTTGGCCGCACGGCGCCACTCGCCGCGATCCGCATCAGTGCGCGTTAGTTGGATCGGATCCCCGCGTCCGGACGGGCGCGGGGATTGCCTTCAGCGACCGTCGGCGAACGGCTTGAGGCAGGCGTAAGCGACGTCGTGGACCGGGGTCGGCAGGCCATGCTTGCGCCCCAGCCGAACGATCGTCCCGCTGATGCCCTCCAGCTCGAGCCGTCGCCCGGCATCGAGATCCTGTCGCATCGAGGCGACGACGTCGGGCGGGAAACTTTGGAGAATGGCGAGTGCTTCGGCCTTCGCATCGGGCGCCAGCCTGACCCCTTCCGCTTCGGCAATTGTCGCAATCTCCGCGATCGATCGCTCGGCCAGATCGAGCAGCAAGGGATCGTGATACACCACCCCCGCAGGCTGCCGCGCGAGGCAAGTCAGCGCGGCATTGGTCGCGAGGAACAGGAATTTGGTCCACAATGTTGCCTGAATGTCGTCGGAAATCGACGCCTCGACTCCCGCCTTGCGCCACAGTTCGACCAGTCGTTCGGCGTGAGGATGCGCAGCACCGCCGACACGCCCGATCGCGACGTCGTTGCGCTGCCCCTTTTGTCGGACGACGCCATCGCGCTCAAGCGTCGCCGCGCTGTACACCGGGCCGACCATGACCTGCCCGGGATCGAAAATTGTCGCCAGCATCTGCGCCGCTTCGACCCCGTTCTGAAGCCCGACCACCAGCCCGCCCGAAGCAAGCGCGCCCGCGGCGGCCTGAGCCGCACTGTCCAGATCGTATAATTTCACCGCGAAGATCAGCACGTCGGCGGGCGGCAGCTCGGTCGCATCCTGCGCCACGGTGACCGCTGGGAACAGCAGCTCGCGTTCGCTTTTTATCACCAGCCCGTCGCGCTTCAGTTGCAGGCAGCGGAGCCCGCGCGCGACAAACGCGACATTGCCACCTGCTGCCAGCAGCCACCCGCCGTACAGGCTTCCGATGGCTCCCGAGCCGATGACCACGATGCGCATGGCACGCTCCTAGACTGTTCTTCGCCGGACGAAAACGCGCCCGCCCCGATGATCATCTCGAGTCAGGCATGGTTAATGCTAAGTCACTGATAGCGCTTGTTCTATTGCCATATTGAGAATTTGCGGATAGGCGCAAACTGTTAAAGGGTCGGGGATTTGGGATGCTTGCAAGATTTGCCCTTATTCTGTTGCCGTTGGCGGCCGCCCCCATCGCCGGGAGCGCTTGCGCAATGAATGCATCATCCAAGTCCATGGTCGAATGCCGGGTCGTCGGCGGCGACAAATTGCCTGCCGACTCAGGCGGCTCCGAAGCCTTTTGCGCGGCGTTCGAGCGCGCCGCCGCGGCACAGTTGCCCAACACCCGGTTGAAGGTGGAGGTGCAGGTGCGCGGACCCTCGATGCTCACTGCCACCCTCACCACCGCCGACGGCAAAACGCTTCCCGAACAGACATTTTCAATCAGCGATCGCGCCCTGACCAAGGGATCGCTCGAACGCTTTGCCAACGGCCTGGTCGGCGAAGTGGCGCGTGCTGCGTCCCGCTAGGCCCGAACAACGTAGTTTCCCGAATGATCGAGTTTCACTAGAACGAATATCAATCAATCTGTCAGTGTCGCCATTTGAGAGCGTTGATCTGACTTCATCATAGGGCGGGTACATGCCGGACATTCCAGCGAATTCGAGCACCACCACTGTCATCACGGTCGACGGGGCGCCGATCAACGACGTGCTGGAGTTCAATGGCGATCACGATTGGGTGCGGATCGAGCTGACCGCGGGTCAGAGGGTCACCATTTCGGTCGACGGCATCACGCTCGACGACAGTTATCTCCGGGTTCGCGATTCGCTTGGCAACCAGCTCGCCGAGAATGACGACATCAGCTTGGGTTCGGTTCGCGATTCGCGGCTGGTGTTCACCGCCCCGACCACCGGTACTTACTACCTCGACGTCGGCGCCTTCAATGACGTTGGGACGGGCACTTATCAGCTGACGGTCGTGACCTGGGTTCCACCTCCGGTGGTGCCGGTCAGCGAAGTCGCGGCGTTTTTGAGCGACGGTTATTGGGGTGGCGAACAGCATCATTTCGCCGCGACCCAAGGCTCGACGATCAACGTCAATCTGACCGCTCTGACCACCGCCGGGCAATTTCTGGCGCGCGAGGCCTTGCTGCTATGGTCGGATATTACCGGGATCACCTTCAGGGAGAGCACAGGCGCGCAGATTACCTTTGACGACAACGAAGAGGGAGCTTTCGCATCGGCACAACGCTCTGGCGGGATCACGTCAAGCGCTCACGTAAACGTCTCGACCGAGTGGCTCAGCACCTATGGTTCCACTATCGGTAGTTATTCGTTCCAGACCTACGTCCATGAAATCGGCCACGCACTCGGTCTCGGGCATGCCGGATATTATAATGGCGAAGGCGATTATTCGACCAATGCCGAGTTTGCCAACGATGGCTGGCCGGTCAGCATCATGTCCTATTTCGACCAGCAGGAAAATAGCTATTTCGCTGGCCTGGGTTTCACCAGAGCATTCGTGACGACCCCGATGATCGCCGATATACAGGCGATAGGCACGCTCTATGGCCTTTCGACGATCACTCGAACAGGCGACACCACCTACGGTTTCGGAAACAATAGTGGCCGAGCGGTCTATAATTCGAGCTTCGGGCCTGCCACCGCTTATACGATTTTCGACAGCGGCGGGATCGATACGCTCGACTATTCGGGTTATTCCCAGAACCAACGGATCAGCCTCATCTCCGAGACATTCTCCAACGTCGGTGCCGGTATTGGCAACGTCAGCATCGCTTTCAACACGGTAATTGAAAATGCGATCGGTGGCGACGGCAACGACCAGCTGATCGGCAATGGCGCAGACAACCGGCTCAGCGGCGGCCCCGGCAATGATGTCCTCACAGGTGGCGGCGGGGTGGACACACTGACCGGCGGTTTTGGCATCGATACGCTGACCGGCGGCGACGGTGCCGATATTTTTCGCGATATTGCCTCGAACCTGAGCGGTGACACGATTACCGATTTCACGGCAGGCGACCAGATCATCGTCAGCAATGCGACGCTTGCCGGATTCACTTTCAACCTCAGCGGATCGACGCTGACCTACACCGGCGGCTCGCTTACCCTGACCGGCGGCGTATCGGGCACGCTGGTGGCCAGCGCGGCCTCGGGCGGTGGGGTGCAACTGACGATCCAGACGATCGTGGTGCCGCCCGCCGACGTCCGCAACGACTTCAACGGCGACGGGCGAAGCGACATTCTGTGGCGCAACGTCGATGGCCAGCTTTCCAATTGGCTGGGTCAGGCCAATGGCGGGTTTGTCCAGAACAACGCCAACGCCGCCGCCGTCGTCCCGGTCGCGTGGCAGATCGCGGGCACTGGCGACTTCAACGGCGATGGCCGCGACGACATTTTGTGGCGCAATACCGACGGCCAGCTGTCGAACTGGCTGGCGACCGCTTCGGGCGGCTTTACCCAGAACAACGCCAATGCCGCCGCGGTCGTGTCGACGGCATGGCAGGTGGTTGGCACCGGCGACTTCAACGGCGACGGTCGCGACGATATCTTGTGGCGCAATACCGACGGCACGGTCACCGACTGGCTCGGCACGGCCGCTGGCGGGTTCACCGCCAACGACGCCAACGCCGCGCGCTTCGTGCCCACGTCCTGGTCGGTGGTCGGGACCGGCGATTTCAACGGCGACGGGCGCGATGATATCCTGTGGCGCAACAGCAATGGCCAGCTGAGCGACTGGCTCGGCCAGGCCAATGGCGGGTTCGTCAACAACGATGCAGTCGCGCTGACCAACGTCGACACGTCGTGGACGGTGGCGGGCACCGGCGATTTCAACGGCGACGGGCGCGACGACATATTGTGGCGCAACTCGAACGGCCAGCTGTCCAACTGGCTTGGCCAGGCCAATGGCGGCTTCGTCAACAATGGCGCGATCTCGGGCGTGTTCGTCCCCCTCGCCTGGAGCGTGGTCGCGGTCGGCGATTACAACGGCGACGGCCGCGACGACATCCTGTGGCGCAACACCAACGGCACGGTGACCGATTGGCTCGGCAATGCCAATGGCAGCTTCACCCCCAACGATGCTGCCGCCGCACAGGTCGTCCCGACCGCCTGGCACGTCCAGCCCGAGGCGCCGTTCCTGTAGGACGGCAAGCTTGTTGGCCGGTCGCCGCTGTCCTAGGGCGCGGCGACCGCCATCAATGGAAAGCCCGGGGATCTCGACCGCTAAGCGCTTTGAACTCCGGCTTTTGCTGGGCTTGATCCTGCTGGTCGCGCTCGGCTGGCGGCTGCACAATATCGGCTTCGGCCTGCCCTCGATGTACGATCCCGACGAGCCGATCTTCATGATCACCGCGCTTCGCATGTTGGTCGATGGAACACTGAACCCAGGTTGGTTCGGCCATCCCGGATCAACCACGATCACCCTCGTCGCGGCGATCGACGCGGCCGTCGCCGCGCTCGGGATCGCAAGCGGCCGCTACACCGACATCGCCGATTTTTCCCGCGCGGCCTATGCCGACCCGGCGTTGCTGTTCGTCCCCGCGCGGGTCGCGATGGCGCTGATCGGCACCCTGTGCGTGTGGCTCACCTACACCCTCGGCCGCCGCCTTCACGGCACCGCGACCGGCCTCGTCGCCGCCGCCTTGCTCGCGGTCAATTCGCTCCACATTGCCTGGAGCCAGGTGATCCGCACCGACATCAACGCCAGCGCCTTCATGCTTGGCTGCCTGTTGTTCGCGGTTCGCGCCGCCGAGCAACGCCGACTTCGCGACCTGCTGATCGCCGGAGCCTTCGCCGGACTCGCTACCGCCACCAAATGGCCCGCCGCCACGGTGTTCGTCGCGGTCATCGGCGGCTTCATCTTCGCGACCAAGCGCGAACGCCTGCCATTGTGGTGGCTCCCTGCAAGCGCCGCCGCCGCGGTGGCTGCCATCTTCCTCGCTTCGCCTTACATCTTCCTCGACTGGCAGACCGTGCTCGCCAATGTCAGCGGTGAGGTCAAGACGGGTCACCTCGCTCACAACGGCGGCGGCTTCTTCGCCAATCTGGCCTATTATCTCGGGGACCCGGTCGCCGGTTCGATGGGGGTCGTCGGCCTCGCCCTGGCCATCGGCGGCCTCGCCTGGTCGGCCATTCGCAGCCCGGTCGCGCGCTGGACCATGCTCCCCGCGACCCTGCTGTTCCTGGGCCTGATCTGCACCCAGCACATCATCTGGTCGCGCTGGATACTGCCGGTGCTGCCGATGCTCGCCATCGGCGCGGGCTTCGCCATCGTCTCGATCGCGCGCCGGCTCGCCAATCGCTACGCAATTGCCGCCCTCGTCATAGCCGTCGGCGCGGCCCCGCTGATGGCGGCAGTTGGCCAGGCCCGCGAGCGCGCCAACGATACCAGATCCCGGGCCGCCGCCTGGGCAAGCGCCAACATCCCGCCCGGCAGCCGCGTCGTGTTCGAGCATCTCGAACTCAGCCTGCGGGACCGGCCGTGGACCATCCTGTTTCCGATCGGCAGCGCCGGCTGCGTCGATGGCGTTGCGTTGCTCGCCGGGGGGGTCGATTTCGACGAGGTCCAGTCCCTGCGTGGGTCAAGCCCGATCATCGATCTCGGCAATGTCGCGACCGACCGCCTTGCAACCTGTCGCGCCGACTATGCGGTACTCGCTTATCACGACCTCTATGCGGCGGAAGCCTCGCGTTACCCCGCCGAGATCGCGACCTACCGCCGCCTGCTCGCCGGCGGTCGCACCGTCGCCCTGTTCCGCCCCAAACCCGGTCGCAGCGGTGGACCCGTGGTGCGGATCGTGGCACTGCCGAAGCGTGGGTCGGACACGTTCGTCCGAATGGGTCGAGTGGGGAATTAAGGGTGCAAGCGGTCATTCTTGCCGGCGGTCTGGGAACCCGTTTGGGGGAAGAGACCGCGATTCGCCCCAAGCCGATGATCGAGATCGGCGGGATGCCGATCATCTGGCACATCATGAAGCTCTATTCGGCGCACGGTGTGAACGATTTCATCGTCTGCCTTGGCTACAAGGGCTATCTGATCAAGGAATATTTCGCCAATTACTTCCTCCACACGGCGGACGTGACGATCGACCTCAAGCAGAATGCGATCGAGGTTCACCAGAACCGCAGCGAGCCGTGGAAGATCACGCTGGTCGAGACCGGCGCCGACACCCAGACCGGCGGCCGGCTGAAGGCAATCCGGCCCTATCTGAACGAGGGCGAACCCTTCTGCTTCACTTATGGTGACGGCCTCGCCTCGATCGACATCGCCGAACTGATCGCCTTCCACCGCGCCCACGGCAAGCGCGCCACCATCTCCGCGGTCGCTCCGCCGGGCCGGTTCGGCGCAATCGAGTTCGACGGAGATCGGGTGCGCAATTTCCGCGAAAAGCCCGATGGCGACGGGGCGATGATCAACGGCGGATTCTTCGTCGCCGACCCGTCGGTGCTCGACCTGGTCGACGGCCCCGACATGCCGTGGGAGCGCGAGCCGCTCGAGCGGCTGGCGGCGGATGGCGAGCTGATGGCCTATCGCCACAATGGCTTCTGGCAGCCGATGGATACGCTTCGCGACAAGGTCCATCTCGAAGAATTATGGGCCAGCGGTGCGCCGTGGAAATGCTGGTGAGAAGCGATTTCTGGGCTGGCCGCCGCGTGCTGGTCACCGGCCACACCGGCTTCAAGGGCGGATGGCTGGCGCTGTGGCTTCACCAGCTCGGCGCGAAGGTCACCGGCTTCGCGTTGCCCGCGACCGATCCCAGCTTTTTCGAGCAGGCGCGCCTCGCCGAACTCGTCACCCACATCGAAGGCGACATCCGCGACGCTGCGGCGCTCGAGGCCGCCATCGCCGACGCCCGGCCCGAGCTCATTTTCCACCTCGCCGCGCAACCATTGGTGCGCGCGTCCTACGCCGATCCGGTCGCAACCTATGCCACCAATGTCATGGGCACGGTCCATCTGCTCGATGCCTGCCGCCGGATCGACAGCGTCCGCGCGATCGTCTGCGTGACCAGCGACAAATGTTACGAAAATCGCGAGACGGCCACGCCTTATCGCGAAACCGACCCGATGGGCGGGCACGATCCCTACAGCAGCAGCAAGGGCGCAGCCGAGCTGGCAATCGCCTCGTTCCGCCGCTCCTATTTCGCCGATGGGCCTTTGGTCGCGTCGGTTCGCGCCGGCAATGTTATCGGCGGCGGCGACTGGGCGGAGGACCGGCTGGTCCCCGACATCGTCCGCGCCATGCTCGCCGCGGAGCGCCCGTCGATCCGCAACCCGCAAGCGATCCGCCCGTGGCAGCATGTGCTCGACGCGCTGTCGGGCTATCTTTCGATCGGCCAGCGCCTGTTCGACGGCGAGGCCAATGTCGCCGACGCGTGGAATTTCGGTCCAGCCGACGCAGACACGAGGCCCGTTGCCTGGGTCGCCGATGCGTTGTTGCGCGCCTGGGGGGCCGAGGGATGGTATTCGCCCGATCTCGTCCAGCCGCACGAAGCCAATTTGTTGAAGCTCGATTGCTCCAAGGCACGTAACTTGCTCGGCTGGGCACCGCGACTGTCGCTGACACGCGCACTTGGCTTGGTTGCCGACTGGCACAAGGGCGTCGCATCCGGTACCGACGCTCGTGTGCTGAGCATCGGGCAGATACAGGAATTTGAGGCATTGCAAGACGTTAGGCAGGCATCATGGGCGTAATCGACGACCTCACCGGCCCCGACCTGCGCGCGCTTGCCGAGCAATCGGACGAGGCGGGCCTGCGTAGCCTGATCCTCGACCTGGTCGGCGAATATGCCCGACGCCACCACGCCCCGCGCACCTTCGTCCCCGGGGAAAGCCCGGTGCCGGTCTCGGGCAAAGTCTATGGCGCGTCGGACATGCAGTCGTTGGTCGATTCGGCGCTCGATTTCTGGCTCACCACCGGTCGCTTCAATGCCGCATTCGAGGAAAAGCTGTCCGCCCGGCTCGGCGTTCGCCACGCGCTGACCACCAACAGCGGCTCCTCGGCCAACCTCCTCGCGTTCTCGTCACTGACGTCGCATTATTTGCGCGGCGATGCGCTCAAAGCAGGCGACGAGGTGATCACCGTCGCCACCGGCTTCCCGACCACGGTCAATCCGTCGCTCCAGTACGGCCTGGTCCCGGTGTTCGTCGACGTCGACATCCCGACCTACAACATCAAGCCCGAGCTGATCGAGGCGGCGGTCTCAAGCAAGACCCGCGCGATCATGATCGCCCACACGCTCGGCAATCCGTTCGACTTGGGCGAAGTCATGCGGGTCGCCGAGAAGCACAATCTGTGGGTGGTCGAGGATTGCTGCGACGCGCTTGGCGCGACCTACAACGGTCAGGGGGTCGGCACCTTCGGCCATATCGGCACCCTGAGCTTCTACCCGGCGCACCACATCACCATGGGCGAGGGTGGCGCGGTGTTCACCGACAAGCCGCGCCTGAAACGGGTGATCGAATCGATGCGCGACTGGGGCCGCGATTGCTGGTGCGCACCCGGCAAGGACAATACTTGCGGCAAGCGTTTCTGCCGCAAACTCGGCCAATTGCCGTTCGGTTATGATCATAAATATACCTACAGCCACTGCGGCTACAATCTGAAGATCACCGACATGCAGGCGGCGGTCGGGCTTGCCCAGCTGGACCGGCTCGACGGCTTCATCGACGCCCGCCAGCGCAATTTCGATCTGCTGACCGAGATGCTGAAGCCGCTCGAGGATGTGCTGATCCTGCCCGAGCCGACCCCGAACAGCCAGCCGTCGTGGTTCGGCTTCCCGATCACGCTCAGGGAAAATTCACCTGTCACCCGCGATGCTTTGGTCCAGCATCTCGACGCCAACCGCATCGGCACGCGCCTGCTGTTCGGCGGCAATCTCACTCGCCAGCCCTACATGCGGGACCGCGAATATCGGGTGGTGGGCGAATTGACCAATGCCGATATCGTCACCGATCGCACCTTCTGGATCGGTCTGTATCCGGGGTTGGAGCAAGATCATCTGCAATATGCGACAGAAACCGTTAAGCGCTTTATAGCCGGGTGACCCAGGGAGGGATTTGCGTGTCCGCTTCAATTTTCAACGAACTGTTCGTGCTTGAGCTGGCGAACAATCATTGGGGCAAGCTCGATCGCGGGCTGAAGATCGTCAGCGACTTCGCGCGCGTCGTGCGCTTCAACGACATGCATGCCGCGATCAAGCTGCAGTTTCGCGACGTCGACAGCTTCGTCCACCCCGATTATCGCGCCCGCGCCGACATCCGCTACATCAAGAAAACGCTCGATACGAAGCTCCACTGGGACGAATTGCGGCAGCTGGTCGAGGCGGTGCGTCATGCCGGCATGGTGACGATGGTCACTCCGTTCGACGAAGTGTCGGTCGACAAATGCGTCCAATTCGGAGTCGATATCCTCAAGATCGCCAGTTCCGACATCCGCGACCGCACCTTGCTTGAGAAGATCGCCTCGACCGGCCTTCCGGTCATCGCCTCGTCGGGCGGGGCCGACCTTGCCCATATCGATACGTTGGTGTCCTTCTTCACCGGCAAGGGCGTCCCCTTCGCGCTCAACCATTGCGTGTCGCTCTATCCGTCCGAGGATCATCATCTCGAGCTCAACCAGATCGACCATTTGCGCGCACGCTATCCGCACATCACGATCGGCTTTTCGACCCACGAGCATCGCGACTGGCACGATTCGATCCTGGTCGCCTACGCCAAGGGCGCGCGGACGTTCGAGCGGCATATCGACATCGACCATGACGGAGTCCCGGTCAGCAGCTACTGCACCAAGCCCGAGCAGGCCGACATCTGGTTCCGCGCCTTCAAGAAGGCGCGCGAGATGTGCGGCGGAGAAGCCGTCGAGCGGCGCACGGTACCCGAGGGCGAGCGGCGCTATCTCGATGCCCTGGTGCGCGGCGTCTATGCCCGCCGCGATCTCGCCGAGGGCGCAGTGCTGACCCGCGACGACGTCTATTTCTCCGTCCCGTTGCTCAAGGGCCAATTGTCGACCCGAGAGTTCGATGGCGGCGAGCGGTTGACTTCTCCGCTCTCGGCCAACGAGCCATTGCACATCCTTGGCGTCGATTCCCCGCTCTGCGCGGACCCGTCGATCGTTGACATGATCCTCGACCGCGGCCTGACAGACGAACTGCCGACCAGCCAGGCCGTCGGCACCTGAGCGACAATTTGGGATCCCGATGACCGTCCGACTTTCCGATTATGTCGCCGCGCGCCTGGTGCAGCACGGCATCACCGACGTGTTCATGCTGACCGGCGGCGGTGCGATGCACCTCAACGATGCACTCGGCCGCGCTGCGGGGCTGCGCTATATCTGCTGCCACCATGAGCAGGCGCTGGCGATGGCGGCGGAAAGCTACACCCGCCTGTCGGGGCGGCTGGCGGCGCTCAACGTGACCACAGGCCCGGGCGGGATCAATGCGCTCAACGGGGTCCACGGCGCCTACACCGATTCGATCGCGATGATCATCCTGTCGGGGCAAGTGAAGCGCGAGACTTTGCGCTCCAACGCTCCGGGCCTTCGCCAGCTTGGTGACCAGGAAGCCGACATCGTCGCGATGGTCACTCCGATCACCAAGTTCGCCGCGCTGGTCGATGACCCCGCCGAGATCCGCTTCCTGCTCGAAAAGGCGCTGTGGCTGGCGGAGAATGGCCGACCGGGACCGGTGTGGCTCGACATTCCGATCGACGTCCAGTCGGCGATGATCGAACCCGCCGACTTGCGCGGGTTCGATCCCGCGACCGAAGATGATGGCGCGCTCAAGGGCGACGAACTTCGCGAACCGGCGCGCCAACTCATCGCCATGTTGCGCAGTTCGAAACGTCCCGTCCTTCTCCCCGGCACCGGGGTGCGCATCGCCGGCGCGCACGACCTGTTCCTCAAGGTCGCCGACAAGCTCGGCATCGCCATCGCCCCGGCGTGGAATGCGCAAGACGTCGTCGCCGACGACCATCCGCTCTACGTCGGTCGTCCCGGCACCGTCGGCGACCGCGCTGGCAACTTCGCGGTCCAGAAGTCCGACCTGCTGCTGGTCCTCGGCTGCCGCCTCAACGTCCGCCAGATCAGCTACAATTTCGCCGCCTTCGCGCCCGACGCGGTCAAGATCATGGTCGATGTCGACGCCGCCGAACTGGCCAAGCCGACGATCTCGATCGACCTTCCGATCCACGCCCATCTTGCCGACTTCCTGACCATCTTGCTCGAGGAACTGGACGGCTACGAAGCCCCGCCTGCCCACGCTGCTTTTGTCGAATGGGGCCAACAGCGCCGCCGCAAATATCCCGCCCTGCTCCCCGAATATTGGGACACCAAGGACGTGGTGAACCCTTATTGCTTCGTCGAGACATTGTTCGACGCGCTGGGCGAAGACGAGGTGATCGTCATGGCCGACGCCACCGCCGCCGTGTGCACCGTCCAGGCAGCCAAGCTGAAGCGCGGACAGCGGCTCTATTCCAACAGCGGCGCGGCCTCGATGGGCTACGATTTGCCCGCAACGATCGGCGCGTGGCACGCCATGCCAGCCGGCGCGGAACGCATCATCTGCCTCGCGGGCGATGGCAGCATCATGCAGAATCTGCAGGAATTGCAGACCATCGTCGGTCAGCGCATCCCGGCCAAGATCTTCCTCTACAACAACAGCGGCTACCATTCGATCCGCCAGTCGCAACAAGCCTATTTCGATGGTTTTTCAGTAGGTTGCGGACCCGACAGCGGCGTCACCTTCCCCGATTTCGAGAAGATCGCAGCCGCCTTCGGCCTGACATTCATAGCATGCTCGGAGCACGACCTCATGGCCGACGCGGTTCGCCGGACCCTCGCGACGCCCGGTCCCGTGCTGTGCGAAATCATGATCGACAAGACCCAAAATTTCGCCCCCAAAGTTTCCTCGCGGCGATTGGAGGATGGCAGCATGGTCACCGCACCGATGGAGGATCTCGCCCCCTTCCTGCCACGCGACGAACTGGCCGAGGCGCTGGCGGTCCCCGAGTGAGCCAGCCGCCGTCGCTGATCATCGACCTCGACGGCACACTGGTCGACAGCGCCCCGCTGATCGCCGGGATCATCAACCAGATGCTGGCCGACCGCGGCGCCTCGCGCCTCGTCGCGGCAAACGAGGCCCGCGCTTACCTCACGCAAGGCGGCTCCCAGCTCGTCACCGCCTTGCTCGGCGATGATCTCGAAAACCTCGACGACGATCTCGCCGACTTCCGCACCCGCTACGCCGCTTTGGATACCCCCACCGAATGCCTCTTCCCGGGCGTCCGCGATGGGCTGGCCGCTCTGTCCGCACTCGGCGTCAGAATGGCGATCTGCTCCAACAAGCCGCAGTCCCTGTGCGACAAGATTATTGATGACCTTCACCTGCGCCAGCACTTCGACGCGATTGTCGGAAGCACCGACGCCCTCCCCCTCAAACCGGCCCCCGACCTAGCTCTGCGCGCGCTCGAACTGCTTGGAACATCTGCGGCCGATTGCCTTTATGTCGGCGACAGCGACGTCGACCGCCGGACCGCCGCCAATGCCGATATCGGCTTCCTGTTCGTTACCTATGGCTATGCCGAACCCGGCACGCCGATCGACGCGCTTGCCCGGTTCGACCGGTTTGACCAACTCGCCCCGTTCGTCGCCGCGTCGCAGCGCCGCGTCGCCTGATGACCGCGCTCGAGCCGCAAGTGGCCGACGCACTCCGGACGAGCGACGTGCGGATCGTCGTCGCGGGCGCCGGTGGCTGGCTGGGCCTCGCCACGCTCGACCTGCTCAGTCACGCGCTGGGCGACCAGTTCAGTGCGCGGGTCCACGCATTCGGATCGAACAGCCGAACCCTCACGCTGCGCGACGGCACACCGGTCGAGCAACGCCCGCTCGCCGATCTTGCGCTGCTTACTCCCGCCCCGACCATCCTGCTCCACTTCGCCTTCCTGACCAAGGACCGCGCCGAGGCGATGGACGAAGCCGCGTATCGCGCGGCCAACCGCGCCATCGATGACCTGGTCTTGAGTGCGCTGGATACCATCGGCACCCAGGCCATCTTCATCGCCTCCTCCGGCGCCGCTTCTTCGACAAATCCGGACCCTGCGATGCAACTCTACGGCAGCCTCAAGCGCGAGCAGGAAACCCGCTTTGCCGACTGGGCGGACCGCACCAACCGCCGCGCTGTCATCGCCCGCCTGTTCAACCTGTCCGGCCCGTACATCAACAAACAGACGAACTACGCACTCGCCGCTTTCATCCTCGATGCCCTCGCCGGTGGCCCGATCCGGATCCGTGCACCGCACCGCGTCGTCCGATCCTACGTTGCCATCCGCGAACTGATGTCGCTGGTGTTCGCCCTGCTGCTCGACGGCGGCAAAAGCACCACGCGCTTCGACAGCGGCGGCGATCCGCGCGAGATGCAGGACATCGCTTGGGCGATCGCCGGACAGCTCGGCAATGTCGCGATAGACCGCCCGCGCCACGACCTGAAGATCGTCGACGAATACATCGGCGACTCCACCCAATATGCGGCCCTGCTCGCACGCCACCGGATTACGCCAGTATCTTTTGCTGGCCAGATCGCGGAAACCGTTGATTATATTTCGTTTTTCGATGAGCAATCCGGCGCCATCAGGCTGGCATCTGATCGGCCTGCGTGATAGCCATCACGGTGCTGTTCGGGAGGGGTATCGAGAGTGATGAAGTCGTTCGTGCGGAAAACCGTGGCCGTCGGTCTTGGCGTAGCCGTCCTGTTCGCCGCCACCGGCGCCGCGCAGGCAGTCCAGCAGATCGATCCGCGCAATCTTCCGTCCGGTTCGCCGGTCGGCACGGTCGATCCGCGCACACTTCCCAATCAGGGCGGCCTTGCCACCAGCGATCCGCTCGGAAGCGCGATCCTGCGGCCCGATTCGGTGGTCGATACCGAGCGCCAGCTGCTACTCACTGAGCAATTGCTCAACGCCCAGCGCCAGACCGCCGGCGACTCCAGCGTCAAGCCGATCGCCAAGCCGAGCGAGTTCGAGCGCTATGTCGAGCGCGTGCTCGGCCGCAAGCTGCCGCGCTTCGGGTCCAACCTGTTGCTCCCCGCCCAGCGCGATTTCGCCACCCCCGCGACCGCGACCGTTCCGCCCGACTACATCCTCAATGTCGGCGACGTCGTGTCGATCGCCATGGCCGGATCGATCGAGGGCAGCGTCGAGCGCGAGATCGACACCAATGGCCGAATCTTCCTGCCCAGGGTCGGCGCGATCAACCTGGCCGGCGTACGCTACGGCGACCTTCAGGACCGCGTCTCGGCGGCGATCGGGCGGCAATATCGCGGCTATAATGTCAGCGTCGGCATCCGCCGCCTGCGCGGCATCCGCGTCTACGTCACCGGCTTCGCCAACAATCCCGGCGCCTTCACCGTCAGCAGCCTGTCGACCATGGCCAATGCCGTGTTCCAGGCCGGCGGTCCCAATGCCGGGGGCAGCTTCCGCACCGTCAAACTCTATCGCAACGGCGCCGAAGTGGCCGATTTCGACCTTTATCAACTGGTCCGCGGCGGCAACCGCGTGGGCGACGCCGTGCTCCAGAATGAGGACGTATTGTTCATCCCCCCCGCCGGTCCGCAGGTGGCGGTGATCGGGTCGGTCAACGAGGAAGCGATTTACGAGACCAGGCCGGGCGAGACGCTGGACACGGCGCTGGCGCTGGCGGGCGGCACCAACGACCTCGGCGATACGACGCGCGCGATCCTCTATCGAACCGCCGACACGCAGCGCATCGGTCCGCAGGAAGTGCGCCGCGAGGCGCTGGCCAACGCCCCCGCATTGGGCGGCGATATCCTCCAATTGCTCTCGCGCGGCTCGCTGATCCAGCCGGTCGATCGCCAGTCGGTGCTGGTTCGGGTCGAGGGCGAAGTGAACCGCCCGGGCAATTATTACGTCGCCCCCAACACGCCGATGAGCCAGGTCATGAGCCTCGCCGGCGGCCTCACCCCGCGCGCCTTTGCCTATGGCACGCGCCTGACCCGCCAGTCGGTTCGCCAGCAGCAGCGCGAGAGCTTTGCCGAGGCGATCAAGCAATTCGAACTGACCTTGATCTCCGCCCCGCTAACCGCCGACCCGAGCAGCGTCCCGGGCCAGCGCGAGCTGGAGCTGGCCAGCGCCCGCCAGGTGCTCGAACGCCTGCGCACCGCCGAGCCCGACGGCCGCGTGGTGATGCCGATCCACCCCGCCTCCACCGCGCTTCCGGCCAACGTGCTGCTCGAGAATAATGACTCGATCAACGTCCCCGTCCGCCCCTCGACCGTCGGCGTGTTCGGCGCGGTTTATCGCCCCGCCTCATTCCTGCTCGACGGCGAAACACGGCCGCTGCGGGTCAAGCAATATCTCGACCGCGCCGGCGGCCCGCTGCGCGCCGCCGACCGGAGCAACATCTTCGTCGTCCGCGCCAATGGCGAAGTGCTGCCCCGCTCGAAGGGCGCGCTCAACGCCACCGTGCTGCCCGGCGACGTGATCTTCGTCCCCGTCAAAACCCAGTCGAACAGCTTCTGGACCCGGCTGCGCGACATCAGCACGATCCTGTTCCAGGTCGGCGTCGGCGCGGCGGGCGTGGCGTCGGTCGCGCGATGACCCCGCCGCGCACCCTGACCGGAAGCTTCGCCCGGCTGCGCTGGGTCAGCAGCCCCGCGGTCCGGCGGATCGTGTTCGCCGTCCTGATCCTGGTCTTCCTCGCGCTCGCCTTCTTCCCCGAGAAATATCGTGCGGCCGTCACCCTGACCCCGAGCGATCCGACCACCCTCGGATTCAACCCGACCCAGGTCCAGTTCGGCGCGCTCAACAGCGTGTTCGGCAATCAGTCGGCCATCGAAATCGCGCTGAAGGTCGCCGCCAGTGTCCAGGTCCGCGATCGCGTCGCGACCCAGCTCAAGCTGCAGGACAAGCTCGACCTTTCCAGCCGCGCCGCGACCCATCGCTGGCTGCAGCGCAATGTCGACATTCGCGCGCTTCGCGGCGGCATCATCCAGATCCAGACCCAGCTCAGCGACGCCGCCTTCGCCAAGGCGATCGTCGGCGCGTACGAGGAGGCCGCACGCCAGCAATTGGGCGAGATCAACCGCCGTCAGACCGCGTACAAGCAGGACGTATTGATGAAGCTGGTGACCGATTCGTCGGACCGGCTGGCGCGTGCCCAGGGGTCGTTCGATACCTTTCGCCTCACCGCCCGAAGCCCCGAGCCGACGATCGAGGCCGGCGCCGCCGCGGCCCGCGTCGCCAATCTCCAACAGGCGCTCAAGCAAAAGCAATTGGAGCTTGCCGCCGCCCGCCAATATTATTCCGACGACAATCTCGTGGTGCGCCAATTGCTCGCCGAGACCGCCACCCTGCGCGGGCAATTATCGCAGGCCGACGCCACCTCGCCCGAGGGCGCTCAGGGCATTGGCCGCGCGGTCCGCACCTCGACCCAATATCGCAAGCTCCAGCGCGAACTGACCATCGCCCAGTCGCTGTACGACACCTACATGCGCCTGCTCGAAGGAACGGCGGTCGACGACATGACCTCGACCGCCAGCATTCGCGTGCTCGAACCGGCCTATGTCGACACGTCGCGCCAGCTCAATTTCCCCGCGCTGGCGATGGCGATGGCGCTCCTGCTCCTCCTGCTGGCGGTGGAGTTTTACAACCTCCGCCCGCCGGTCGGGACGCGGACGACGATCCGCGAAGCTCATGCCTGAAGCCCCCGAGCTTTCGGTCGTCATTCCCTGCTTCAACGAGGAAGAGAATGCGGCCGCCATCGGCGCTGCGGTGACCCTGCAGATGGACAAGGTGAGCTCCGACTATGAGATCATCTTCATCGACAATGGTTCGAGCGACCGAACGGTCGACATCATCCGCGCTTTGTGCGCCGCCGATCCGCGCATCCGTCTGATCGTCAACACCCGCAATTTCGGCCAGCTGCGTTCCCCCACCCACGCTCTGTTCGAAGCCCGCGGCCGCGCGGTGATCGGGATCGTCGCCGATTTCCAGGACCCGCCGGAGATGATCCCCCAGTTCGTCGAGCGCTGGCGGGCGGGTGCCGACATCGTGCTCGCGACCAGCGAGACGAAGAAAATGTCACCGATCTTCGCCTCGCTCCGCCGCCTGTCCTACGGTCTGCAGCGCAAGTTCGGCGATTATCCGATCATCCCCAACGCCACCGGCTTCGGCCTGTACGATGCCAAGGTGGTGCGCACGATTGCCGCGCTGAACGAGCCCGAGCCTTTCTTCCGCGGCCTATTGGTCGAGACCGGCTACACCATCGAGACCATCCCCTTCAAACGTCCGCCGCGCGCCGCCGGCAAATCGAAGAACGGCTTCCTCGCCTTGCTCGATTTCGCGCTGTCGGCGCTCGCCGGATCGTCGAAGGGGCTGCTGCGCGTGCCGCTCTACGTCAGCTTCTTCATCTTCCTCGCCACGCTCTTCACCTTGGGCGGCGCGCTTTACTCGACGATCGTCGGGGCCAACCCGCGCATGTGGCTGTTCGCCGCCCTCCTTGAATTCCAGTTCGGCTTGCTGTTCCTGTTCCTCGGCCTGCTCGGCGTCCAGGTGCGGATGATCTCGGACCGCACGCGCGGCACGCCGCTGGTGATCGAGCGCGAGCGGGTCAACTTCCCGGACGACGAATGACCGCCACCACCATGAGTTCGGCCAGAAGGCTGTGGCGTTATTACCAGGCGGGGATCGTCAACACCGCCTTCGGTTACGGCCTCTACGCCGCCTTCGTCGCGCTCGGCCTCAACATGTATCTCGCGCAGATCCTCGCCCATCTGCTCGGCGTGATGTTCAATTATGTCACGTACAGCCGCCACGCCTTTCACGATTCGACAGTGTCGAAGAGCAAGTTCATCGCCTCTTATGCGGTCAATTACCTGCTCGGGCTGGCGGCCTTGTGGGGCGCGTCGCAGTTCATCGCCTCGCCCTATCTCGCCGGGTTCGTCGCGGTAGTGATCGTGTCCGCGATCAATTATCTCATTCTGCGGCACTGGGTATTCACCGTGCCCAAGCCGGAATGACCCCCATGGGACCGACGCCAATGCGCGGCCTGCTGGTCGAGCGCTGGCTGACCGTCGCGGTCGCGATTGGCCTGGCGTACACGATCATCTTCCTGTGGATGAACGGTTACCTGCCGCCGCCCTATTTCTACGAGCCGAGCGGCACCTTCATGGACTATAGCGCGCCGGCGACCTTCGCCCACAATCGCGGCGCCTACGACACCTTCGCCACCATCTACCCGCCGCTCTCCTTCCTTCTGCTCAAGCTCACCTCCTGGGGTCCATGCTATTCGATGGACGTCAGCGAGACCGCGCGCGATTGCGATGTCTATGGCGTCGGCTGGCTGGCGATCATCTATGCGATCGACGCCTTCCTGATCTGGCGCACCTTCCGCAAGCTCGATCCGGCGACCGCGATCCCGCGCACCTTTGCGCTCTGCGCCGGCCTGTCGATGACCTACGCTTTGGAACGCGGCAACGTCCTGCTGTTCACCTTCACCTGCCTGATCCTCGCATATGGCCCGCTGGTCAGATCGGCGCGGCTGCGGTGGGTGTTCGCGGGGCTGGCGGTCAATTTCAAAGTCTATCTGATCGGCACGATTTTCGCGCAATTGCTCAAGCGCCGGTGGCGCTGGTTCGAAGGCGCGATGCTGTCCAGCCTGATCATCTACTTGATCACCTACGCGCTGTACGGCGAGGGCAGCCCGAGCGTCATCCTGCGCAATCTCACCGCCTATGCCGGTGCCTTCAGCCAAGCCAGCCTGCTCGAATTCTGGTACCCGAGCTCGCTCCAGCCGATCCGCCTCTTGCTCCAGGGTGACACGCAATTTCCGGTCATCACCGCGCTCGGATCGAACACCCTCGCGGTCGCCGGCGCGATCGTCCACGCGATCATCCTCGCCACCACGTTGACCATCGTCGCCGCCGCGGCCGCGGCCTGGTGGCGGCCGGGCGCGGTGCCGATGCATCGGCTGATCCTGCTCAGCATCGGCATTGCGGTGATCAACAGCGAGGCCGGCGGCTACACCCAGATGATCCTGATCTTTTTCATCTTCTTCGAACGGTGGCGCGGGGTCGGTCGACCGGTGGCAATCGTCACCGCCTACATCCTCTGCATCGCGCTCGATTTCCCGATCGAGCAGGTGCCCCCGGTGGTGCGCGATAGCTATCTTGGTGGGCGCGAAGTCATCGCTCATTATTCGGTCGGCGTCGGCACCCTGCTCCGCCCGGTGCTGATCCACGTCATGCTGGCAAGCCTCGCTTTGGTGACGATCCGCGACGCCTGGGCTGACGCCCGTGCCAACGGTTGGCGATCCCCGCTGCCGTGGCGCAACGCATCCCCCGTTGGCGACGCGCGATGAGCGGGCCATTGGTCATCTACGGCCTTGGTTCGACCGGTCAGCGGATCGTCGACGAACTGCTCGACGCCGGAGTCGAAATCGATCTGATCCTCGACCGCGGCAAGGTGGGGCAAACTTACCGGGACATCCCGGTCGCCGCGCTCGACGACGCCAATGTCGCCGGTCGAACCGTCCTGATCGCGCTCCACAATCACTATGTCGACCTGCACCAACTCGACGCCGACCTGCGCTCGGCCGGTGCCGCCGAGATCCTCACCCCGATCCATCTTCCGCGCTTGGTCGGCCGCTCGACCATCAGCGGCTACTGGCTCGATCCCGCCTACGATTACGACGCCAACGCCGCCGCCTTCGCCCGCGCCCGCGCTTTGCTCGCCGACGACGCCAGCCGCGCTTTGTTCGATTCAATCCTGCGCTATCGCCGCACCGGCACCATCGCCGATTGCCCCGCCGCCAGCCTGGACGACGAATATACCCCGCACGACTTGCAGCGCTATCCCGAACCGCTGCGTCTGATCGATTGCGGTGCCTTCACCGGGGTCGCGATCCACAAGTTCGTGACCGCCGGCTATGCCATCGACAGCGCGATCGCGTTCGAGCCCGATCCGGCCAGTTTCGCGACCCTCGCCGCGCGCAATTTCCCGATTGTCCGCCGCCTCAACCTGCCGCTTGGTACCTGGTCCTCGACCACCCAGCTGCGCTTCGCCAGCGACAGCTCGATGGCCAGCCACCTCGACAGCCAGGGCGACACCGTCATCCAGTGCGTCGCGATCGACGATTTGCTGCACAATGAGCCCGTCAATGTTGTAAAACTGGACGTCGAAGGCGCCGAGATCGAAACCTTGAAAGGCATGGCGCGCCTGATCCGCGAGCAACGTCCCAGCCTGCTGGTCTCGGCCTATCACACCGCAGGCCACTTGCACGAAATCGCGACCCTGATCGAAGACTGGGCGCTCGGCTACCGCTTCCACCTGCGCGTCCACGAGCAGAACAGTTTCGGGGTCGTGCTCTACGCGCTTCCGGTCTAGCTTATTGCTCGCGCAACGACCGCCAGAAATGCGCCGATAGCGGCTCGAGGATATATTGCAGCGCGGTCCGCTTGCGCGCGGTAAGCACCGCCTCCACCGGAATGCCGGGCCGCAATGACCCCTGCCCGAGAACCTTGCGCACTTTGTCCAACTCCGCCGGCGCAACCTCGATCTCGGCCGTGAAATAGGATACGCCGCTCTTCTCGTCGGTCAGCCGATCGGCCGAGATGGTACGCACCGTGCCTTCCAGCATCGGCAGCGTCTTGTCCGCCACGCTGACGAACCGCAATTGCGCCTTCTGCCCCTGGAAGACATCGTCGGCATCGGCCGGATTGACCTGCGCCTGGATCACCAGTCCGCGCGTGTCGGGCACGATCTCCATCAGCGTCTGGCCCGCGGCCACGACCCCACCGACCGTGAACACCGACAGCCCGACCACTTGGCCCGACGTCGGTGCCTTCAGCGTCGCATTCTGCAATTGTTCGCGCGCCGACACCAGTTTGGGAAGGATGTCGCTCAATCGCGTCTGGGTGTCGCGAAGCTCGGTCGCGACTTCTTCCAGGCTGGACTTGCGCAGGCTCAGATCCTGCATGCTGCTCTCGCCCTTGCCCTCCCCGGCGCGCGCGATTTCGGCGGTCAGCGCCGCTTCGCGACCGCGTAAGTCTTCCAGTGCTCGCTCCATCGCGCGCACCCGGTTGATCGAGGCAAAGCCCTTCTTCTCAAGCTCGCGAAGCCCGGTCAGTTCGTCCTGCGTGATCCGCTGCTGCTCGCGCACCGACAGGCGCTGCTGGACGTAGCCGATCTGCTGTTCGGACAATTGCCGCGATCGTTGGCCAAGCACCGACGATTGCGCCGACAGCGACCCCGACCGTGCCGCAAGCTGTGCCCGCTGGAGCATCAGCGCCTGCTCGGCGATCGGCCGGTCCTCGGCCGGATGGTTCAAGAACTCCACCGGCGGCGCAAAGCCGCCGCGCCCCATGCGTTCCGCCATCAGCCGCGATCGCTGCGCCACCAGGCTGAAATATTCAGTGGTCAGCGCACGTTCGGTGGCACGAAGGTCGGGCGCGGCCATTTCGATCAATGTCTCGCCGGCCTTCACCTTCTGGCCTTCGCGCACCAATATCTCGCCGATCGTCCCGCCCGACCGGTGCTGCACCGCCTGGCGGTTGCCCGATACGGCGATTGCCCCTTGCGCATAGACGCCGGCATCGAGCGGCGCGAATGCCGCCCATCCGAGCAGCACCACGAAGAACAGGAAGGCGATGATCCCGCCGGTGCGGATTTCGCGCCGCGGGTCGTCGGCCTCCACCAGCTCGTCGCTCGGCCCCTCGCGCCAGGTCAGGCTCGGCAAGTTCACTGGAATGATTCCTTTGGCTGAGTCGGCGGTGGCGAAGAGGGAGGCGGCGGCGGCGAGGAGGGCGGCGGCGAGGAGGGCGGCCCCTTGGGTGCCTGCAACCGCGCGACAACCTCCTTGGCGGGGCCGAACATGGTCGGTCGCCCGGCTTCGAGCACCAGCAGATGATCGGCGGTTTCCAGCACTGAGCGACGATGCGCGATGATCAGGATGGTCGCACCGCGGGCCCGCGCGGCCATCATGGCCGCGACCAATGCCGTCTCGCCCTCAGCGTCGAGAAACGCGTTGGGCTCGTCCAGCACCAGCACCGCCGGATCGCCGTAGAACGCCCGCGCCAGCGCGATCCGCTGCGATTGGCCCGCCGACAGCCCCGCGCCCATCGGCCCCAGCATCGTGTCATAGCCTTGCGGCATTTGCAGCACCAGATCGTGCACCCCGGCCAGTCTGGCGGCCGCCACCGCATTGCCGTCGATATCTTCGCCTTCCCGCCCCGACCAGCGGGCGAAGCGCGAAATATTATCCTTGATGCTGCCTTCGAACAGGCTCGGCTCCTGCGGCAGATAGCCGAAATGGTGGCCTAGTTGATCCTGGTCCCAGTCGCCGCGCTGCGCCCCGTCGACCCGCACATTGCCCAGATCGGGAACGATTGCGCCGGCGATCACCTTGGCGAGCGTCGACTTGCCCGATCCGCTCGGCCCGATCACGCCGACGATTTCTCCCGGTGCAGCCGCGAAGCTGATCCCCGCCAGGATCGCCATCCCGTCGGGCCGCCGAACGCCGACATTCTCAATCCGCAAATGGCCGTCCGGCTTGGGCAGCGCGGTGCGCATCCGCTCCGCATCGTCGGGCACGCCGAGCACATCGGCCAGCCGCTGCAGCGCGACCTTGGCCGATCCCAATTGCGACCAGCCACCGATCAGCGCCTCGACTGGTTGCAGCGCCCGGCCCAGCAGGATCGAGGCGGCGATGATCGCGCCGGCCGAAATATAGCCCGCGATCGCCAGCAACGCGCCCAGCCCGAGCGCCGCCGATTGTACGAACATCCGCAGGAAGCGGCTCGCCGCGGCGTAGCGGCTGCCGTCGAATTGCGATTCCACCAGTTTGGCCAAGCCCGACGACCGCAATGCGATCTGGCGGTTGACCATCGATCCCGACATGCCGAGCGCCCGCACCGCCTGCGCCTGAACCGTCGCCGCCGACTGCGACGCATGCGACTGGGCAAGCAACATGGTCGCCCCCTCGACGTTCTTCTTGGTCGCCAACTGGTTGCGCCACGCCACCAGCATCAGCACCCCGATCGACCCCAACGCCAGCATCCCGATCCAGAAATGCAGCAGGAAGCCGACGATGATGAAGATCGGCGCGAACGGTGCGTCGAGCAACGCCGCCGTGATCGGGCTGGAAATGGTCTGCCGAACCGTATCGACATCGCGCATCGCCTGACCATTGGCCGCCCCGCCGACGGTCATCATGCGGTGCAGCACCAGGGGCGCAATCCGCGTCTCCAGCCGGATGCTCGCCCGCACCAATAGCCGCGAGCGGACGGCATCGAGCGCGCTCAGCGTCAGCAACGCCACGACCAGCGCGATGGTGATGAACAGCAGGGTGGTCTTGCCCCCGGTCGCCACCACCCGGTCATAGACCTGGAGCATGTAGAGCGCGGGCGCCAGGAACAGGATGTTGATCAGCAAGCTGAACCCCGCCGCCGCCGCGAAATGCGGCCAGCAGGCGCGCATCGCATCGGCCAGCGGCTTGGGCAGCTCGATCCCGGCTATCGTCAGTGTATCGGCGGTGTCGGCCATGATCGGGTGCGTTTCTCCACGCGCGGGTCGCCATTTGCCCGGTGCGCGCTCCTTATCCGCGAAGCTGCGCCAAATACCAGCCCTGTAAGGTTCAACCGGCAGGGGATTGCAGGATAAACTTATTGCGGGCAGCGATTTAGCGTTTAATTCAAGGCTTGGAGCGCTGCGGCGACCTCGCGGCGCTGGGGAATGGTGTGGGGGAGGATTTGGCTGTCGGCCGACGTCTCCGCCGTGACGGGGTGCGTAGCCCCTGTGTTTGGGGGCGAATGGCATGCCGACGATTACTGGCGATTCTGGAAGCAATTACCTCGAAGGCACGTTTGGCGCTGATCAGATAAACGGCCTTGAGGGGTCCGATACGATCGTTGCGCTTGGCGGGAATGATACGATCGACGGCGGCAGCGACGAAGACACCATCGACGCAGGTGATGGGGACGACATCGTTTATGGGGGCGACGGCTGGGATACGATCACCGATGGCGCGGGTAGCGATACCGTATACGGTGGAGCGGGATCGGACCGGATCATCGCGTCGCCTGGCGCCGGCAATGACTATTATGACGGCGGCACGAGCGCCGAATCCGACTGGATCGACTATTCACTGGCACTCGCGGGGGTGTTGGTCGACTTGGGTGCTGCAACCAATCAGGCACAATCGTCCGGAGGGAGCAATGCCGCCGGCATTGGCATCGACCAACTGACCGACATCGAGAATGTCCAAGGAACGGCGTTTGGCGACACGTTGACAGGAAATTCTGCGGATAATCGCTTGTTCGGAGCCGGAGGCAACGACAGACTGATTGGCGGCGCCGGCAATGACGTGCTGAATGATGTCGGCGGCGCCTTTGCTTGGATTGAGGGCGGGGCGGGCGACGACGCGATCACGGTCAACCTCCAGTCGACAAGCGGCGGCCAGGTTACCACGATCATGGCTGGTTCGGGCTATGATGGGCTCGACTTCGGGATGACCGGACCCGGCAGCGCCATCATCGACATGGGCGAAGGCGGCGACAACATTAGTCTGACCGCGACGCCCAGCGGCGGGACGACGATCACACTTGGCGACGCCGCGGACTTGTTTTCGGAGGCAATCCATTTTCAGGTCGACTTGTATCTCGGCTCAACCTTCGGCCCCATCACCATCACCGATTTCGACCCGGGACGTTCCGACGGTTACATCGGGCTGCCGGGCGACTGGTTCGACCTCGGCTCGTACACATACAACATGTTATTAAGCATTGGCTTTGACGGTCGTATCTCGCCATTCTACTGCGGATTAATGCGGCTCGTCCAAGTTGGCGCGGACGCGGTCTTGGAAGTTGACCTCACGGGTCACGGCAATTTCTCCATACTTGCAATATTTCTTGGCACTCAGGCAAGCGAGTTCACAATTGGGAACTTTTCCGGTCCCAATGCCGACAACATAAATTCGCCAGTTGCGCCGCCGGCTGGCCAAACAATCAACGGAGATTCCGGCTCGAACTCCCTGACCGGCGGTGGCGGTACCGATACGATCAACGGTCAGGATGGCAATGACACCCTCAATGGCCGTGGGGGCAATGACGTCCTGACCGGCGGCGCAGGAAACGATATCTTTGTTGTTTCCCGGAGCATGTACGACCTCGCCGACCGCGCTGGCCGGGACACAATCACTGACTTTACCCCCAATATCGATAGGCTCGATCTGACCGGCTATGGGTTTCGGTACTTCAGTGACGTACTGAGCCGCGCGTACCAGGACGGTGCCAACGTCGTGATCCGGATCGCCCCGCGGGAAAGCGTGACGTTGCAAAATGTGCAATTGGCGTCTCTCGACGTCATGGATTTCGTCGGCCTGATCAGCGGTAGCGGACTGGCGGTACTGCCCGGTCCGGAGCCTACAGATCCGAATGTCCTGCGGCCGATGGCGAGCGATTATGCCGATGTTAACGTTGGATCAGGGCAATTGCACTTCGGCATGTTTGCCAACGGACTGTTTACGACGAGCGGCGCGACGACGCCAATACACAACATCACCAATGACGGGACGATCTGGGTTTCTGCCAGTGACGCTGTTTCAGCTGTCCACGCCTATGGCGCGGGAAATATCGTCAATAGAGGTAGTATCTATTCAGTAGCCAGCTCAGGGGACGCTTGGGGTTTCCATTTTGACGGGGGCTTCAACTCGCTCGACAACAGCGGCACCATTTCGGTCGTCAGCTGGCAAAGCCGGGCAATCGGCATTGAAACCTATGACTTCCGATCGACGATAACGAATAGCGGCACGATCTCTGCTCGTGGTGAATTCGACGCTTATGCCATCGCCTTTTACAATGGCGTCGAACCATCAAACGAGTCCACGACACCCGCAATAGCCAACTCAGCCAGCGGGAAGATTCTGGCGGAGGGTCCCGGCGCTGTCGCAATTTATTTGGCCCAGGCTCCCATTTATAATGGCAACAAGATTGCAATCAGCAACTTGGGGCTGATTGAAGCTCGATCGCTCTCCAATGACCCGTCGATTGCAATCCTCGTTGGCGGCCACGGTTCGGGAGGAACCGCGAACATTATCAATTCGGGGACGATCAGGGCCGATATCGCTTATTATACCGATCCGAGCCAAGATACCTTCTTTTCCACGGCAACCCTGCTGACCAACGAGACGGGCGGACTAATTTTCGGAGCAATTTTCTTCGCGGAGCGAGCGGATACATACACCAATCGTGGAACTCTGACTGGCGACCTCTACGCAGATGGCGGCAATGACGTCGTCGACACGTCCATTGGCCGAATCATTGGCTATGTCGATCTGGGCGATGGTGCGGATCAATATCTCGGCAGTGCATTTGCCGACGATGTCTATGGCGGCTCGGGCAATGACAATTTGTCGGGTAACGGGGGCAATGATTGGCTAGACGGCGGGACAGGCGCCGATACGATGAATGGCGGAACCGGAGACGATGTCTACGTAGTCGATGATGGCAGCGACATCATTACCGAAGCGGCAGGACAGGGAGCCGATTTTGTTTATTCGTCATTGAGCTTCACGCTCGGAGCGAACGTGGAGGCGGTCGAACTGCTCGGGTCGGCCGCGCTCAATGCCACTGGCAACACACTCAACAATTATCTGTTCGGCAACAGCGGCGCCAATGTTCTGACCGGTGCCCTTGGAATCGACTATCTTGAGGGCGGCGCCGGGGCGGACACGTTCCGGGACACCAAGGCAGGCCTTTCGGGGGACACCATCGCCGACCTAAGCGTCGGCGACAAGATTGTAATCACCGACGCCACTTTGGCTGGCTTCACGTTCAGCCTCACCGGATCGACCCTGACTTACAGCGGCGGGTCGCTGACCTTGACCGGCTTCACAAGCGCGCTCACCGCCTCGGCCGCGGCCGGCGGCGGAGTGCAGCTGACCGTCGGCGCTCCCGCCATCAACGACGCCCGCAACGACTTCAACGGCGATGGGCGCTCCGACATTCTGTGGCGCAATGTCGAGGGGCAGATGTCCAACTGGCTGGGTCAGGCCAATGGTGGCTTTGTCCAGAACAACGCCAATGCCGCCGCCGTCGTGCCGGTCGCGTGGCAGATCGCGGGCACTGGCGACTTCAACGGCGACGGCCGCGACGATATCCTCTGGCGCAACGTCGATGGCCAGATCAGCAACTGGCTCGCCACGGCAGCGGGCGGCTACACCCAGAACAATACCAATGCCGCCGCCGTCGTCCCCACCGCCTGGCACGTCGTCGGCACTGGCGACTTCAACGGTGACGGCCGCGACGACATTTTGTGGCGCAACAATGACGGAACGGTCAGCAACTGGCTCGGCACCGCGCTCGGCGGCTTCACCCCCAACGATGCCAATGCCGCGCGTTTCGCGCCGACCGACTGGCATGTCGTCGGCACCGGCGACTTCAACGGCGACGGGCGCGACGACGTGTTGTGGCGCAACGACAATGGCCAGCTGAGCAACTGGCTCGGCACCGCCACTGGCGGCTTCACGCTCAACGACAGTGTCGCGCTGACCCAGGTCGATCCCGCGTGGCGGGTGGCCGGTACGGGCGACTTCAACGGCGACGGGCGCGACGACATCCTCTGGCGCCACACCGACGGCACGCTCAGCAACTGGCTCGGCACCGCAACCGGCGGCTTCGTCAACAATGGCGCGGTGTCGGGGACCAACGTCCCGCTGGCGTGGAGCGTGGTGGCGGTCGGCGATTACAATGGCGACGGGCGCGACGATATCTTGTGGCGCCACACCGACGGCACCTTGTCGAACTGGCTAGGAACCGCAACCGGCGGCTTCACCCCTAACGACGCCAACGCCGCCACCCCCGTCCCGGTCAGCTGGGATGTCCAGCCGGAGCCATTCTGGCTGTAGGTCTCGATCAACGCCTGCACAAAAAGCTTCCAAAATAGGATTTCGCCTGCTTGGCTTCGTCCTCGGCGACTCGTGCGCCCGGCTCTTTCCCATCGTCGACCCATTCGTCCGGTCGCGCTGCCGCGTTTCGCTTTATGCTTAAGTTTACAAAACACCCCGAAAAAGCCGCCGAAGTGGGGAAACTTAGTCACCTTAAGCATGTCCTGAGCCTGTCGAAGGGGCTTTCCTGAGCCTGTCGAAGGGAGTGGCAACGTGCGCGGCCTGGCATCTGGATGTGCCACGAGCCAATCGGGGATTATGGGTGGTGCCGCCTACAGGACTCGAACCTGTGACCCCCGCATTACGAATGCGATGCTCTACCAGCTGAGCTAAGGCGGCTCGCGGTGCGGAGACGCCCCTAACAGCGCCATTCCCACTGGGCAAGGGGAAGCGGCTGAACGGATATGCTTAACGGTTTCTTCAAGCCTGTCGGGCAAATTGCAATCGATTTGGACCAATCGGGACCCGCAGCATGGACAGTTACTCGGAGTATTCGGGCGAATATGACCCGACCGTGGCCGAGGCCGTGGCGGCGGGCGATGACGTGGCCGCCGCGATCGGCGCCGACGAGCGCCGGATGCATGTCCGCGCCTATAATTACTGGGTCTCCCTGCTCGACGGCCGCGATTATCCCTCGATCGAGGATCTCGACCCCGGCAGCATCACCGATTTCGCACCCAACAGCGTGCTGCTCGATTTCACCGCTGGCCAGGGCGACCCCGCCACCCCCTATGTCGGCGCCGCGATCCGCGCCGAATGCGGCCTGCCCGACGGCATCAAGCAGATCACGCAGGTGCCGAGCCGCTCCTTGCTGTCGCGGCTGACCGATCATTATCTCCAGATCATCGCCAACCGCGCGCCGATCGGGTTCGAGGCCGAATTCGTCAACCAGCGCGGCCATTCGATCTGCTACCGCGGGATCCTGATGCCGTTCAGCTCGGACGGCGACACGATCGACTTCATCTATGGCGTGATCAATTGGAAGGACGCCGGAGTATCGGCGACGAACGATGCGCCGCTGGTCGCTGCATTGGCCCCGGTGGAGGCGGTCCTCGAGCTTGAGGAGGAAACGGACGAGCCCGAGGCTCCCGCTCATCTCGCGTGGGAAGATGGGCCGCTTGCCGACCCTGATCTCGCCGGCACGCTGGCGGCCCCCGCCGTCGACGAGGAAACCGGCCTTGCCGACCATCTCTCCGCCGCGCGCGACAGCGCCGACGTGTGCAAGGCCGCCGATGGCCGAAGCCGGATCGCCCTCTATCGCGCACTTGGTATGGCCTATGATTTCGCTATCGCCACCAAGCGGGTTCCGGACGATTATGCCGAAATCCTCGCCGATGCCGGGGTCAAGACACAGGCGCGCGCGCCGATGACGCCGATCGTCAAACTGGTGTTCGGCGCCGACTATGACAAAGCCCGATTGACCGAATTCGCCGCCGCCTTGAGCTATGCCGAACGGCGCCAGATTTCGTTTGGTGGGTTCCAAAGTTTTGTCGAGACCCAGATCGGTGGTTTGAAGCGACTGGTCGCCGAGGAACGCGATGCGCGCCGCCCGGCCGACAAGGTTGACGATAGCGGCGACAAGGCTCGCGATGCACTCCGAGCCGCGGCGCCGATCGCCTTGGCCGATCTTGCGACCAATGGCGAATTCGCACTAGTGTTGACCCGTCGCGGTGCCGACGGCGTGCACCATCCGGTCGCGGTGGTCGCCGACGACAAGCTGCTCGACCGCGCTATCCGCCACGCCGCGCCGGTGAAAAACTCCGCGTAGTCCGCCTTGTCGCAGGCCGGACGCGGGGTCTATAGCCCGCCACCAATGACCCTTAGCGACACGGTAGAACCCATGATTGCCATTTCGGGCGCGGACGAACGCATCGTCGGCCTGCTGCGCGACGCGCTCAATTCCGAC
>JBBQTM010000002.1:0-51014 GCA_038234545.1 Sphingomonadales bacterium | reverse complement strand
TACCCTGACGCGGACCTCATCTGGAACATGGGTGAGGAACGCTACACCCATCGCGACGGCGCGCCTTATTAGGCGGTCGTCTCGCTCTCATATTGCTCGATCACCCAGGGCTCGTCCTGGGCCAGTTCGATCCACTCGACCACGTCGGCGCGGTGGAGGACGGCTTCCATGTAGGCGGCGGCGAACGGCGGAATCTTGACCCCGTAGGTGACGAAGCGGGTGACGACCGGCGCGAACATGATGTCGGCGGCGCACCATTGCCCGAACAGATAGTCGCTGCCCGTACCGAATCGCGCGCGCGCCTGCATCCACAGATAAAGGATGCGGACGATTTCGGCCTCGACGTCGCTCGATAGGTCGACGCTGCCGTAGTTGCGGCGCACGTTCATCGGCAGCTCGCGGCGCAGGTTGGAAAAGCCGCTGTGCATTTCGGCGGCCATCGACCGCGCCATGCCGCGCGCGCTTTCATCCTTCGGCCAGAATTTCTCGGCGCCGACGCGATCGGTAAGGAATTCGATGATCGCGAGGCTATCCCATACCACGCAATCGCCGTCCCACAGGATCGGCACCTTACCCAGCGAGGGGGCGAACTCATCGCCCTCGCGGCGCTTTTCCCATTCTTCGCCGAACAGCGGCACGACCAGTTCCTCGAATTCGAGGCCCGACTGCTTGCAGGCCAGCCAGCCACGCATCGACCAGCTGGAATAAGCGCGATTGCCGATGATCAGTTTCATGACAAAGCGGCCTCAAGGACCGCGGTCCTCAATTCGGCAATCCCCTCGCCAGTCTCGCTCGAGGTCGACAGGATCAGGGGATGCGCGGCCTGATGCTTGCGCGCTTCGGTGCGCACCGTCTCGATCGTCGCGGCGAGCGCGGTCGGCTTGATCTTGTCGGTCTTGGTCATCACCAAATGATAGCTGACCGCCGCACTGTCGAGCATTTGCATGATCTCGAGATCGACCGGCTTCAACCCGTGGCGGCTATCGACCAGCACGAGTGCGCGTTTCAGCACCTGCCGCCCGCGGAGATAATCGTTGATCAGGAAACGCCAGCGCTTGACCATGTCCTTGGGCGCCTCGGCGAAGCCATAGCCAGGCATGTCGACCAGTCGGAACACCAATGGATCGCGCCCGACATCGAAAATGTTGAGCTCCTGCGTCCGGCCCGGCGTGTTGGACGCGCGGGCCAGCTTGCTGCGGTTGGTCAGCGCGTTGATCAGTGACGACTTGCCGACGTTGGACCGTCCCGCGACCGCAATCTCGGGCACGTCCGGCGCTGGCAAATGCTCAAGCTGCGGGGCCGACTTCAGGAAGTCGATCGGTCCCGAGAACAGCTTTCGTGCCTGTTCGGCTAGTTCTTCATCCATCGAAAAACTCCGATTGTCCCGAGCGTAGTCGAGGGATCATTTCTTGACCACCACCGCTTCGGCCGCCGGCGGGTTCATCTCATGATCGTAGCGGTAATAGAGCCACTTCTGCTGGGCGATGGTCAGGATGTTGTTGACCACCCAGTATAGCTGAAGCCCCGCCGCGAACGGCGCCATGACGAACATCAGCACCCACGGCATGATCGAGAAGATCTGCTGCTGGACCGGGTCGGCGGGGGGCGGGTTGAGCTTGAACTGGAGCCACATCGTGACCCCGAGCAGGATCGGAAGCACGCCGAGCGCAAGGAAGCCGGGCGGGGTGAAGTCGAGATAGCCGAACAGGTTGACCGGGGTCAGCGGATCGGGCGCGGACAGATCCTTGATCCACAACACGAACGGCTGGTGGCGCATTTCCACGCTCACCATCAGCACCTTGTAGAGCGCGTAGAACACCGGGATCTGAAGCAGGATCGGCAGGCAACCGGCCGCCGGATTGGCCTTCTCGTCCTTGTACAGCTTGAGGATTTCCTGCTGCTGGCGCGGCTTGTCGTCCTTCCACCGTTCTTGCAGCGCCTTCATCTTGGGCGCGATCCGGCGCATCGCCGCCATCGATCGGAACTGGCGGTCGGCGATCGGATACATCAGGGTGCGGACGATCAACGTCAGGCAGATAATCGCCACGCCGAAATTGCCGGTGACCTTGAACAGCCAGGTCAACAGGTCGAAGATCGGTCGCATGAACCATTCGAACCAGCCCCAGTCGATCGACTTGCTGAGCTTGGTGATCCCTGCTGCCTCATAGATGTCGAGCCACTTCTTTTCCTTGGCACCGGCGAATAGGCGAACGTCGCTGCTGATCGCCTGGCCCGGGGCGACGGTGAACGGCTGGGTGGCGTAATCGGCTTGATACCCGCCGCTGGCATTCTTGCGCAGGCCCGCCTCGACCGGCGCATTGGCGGGGACCAAGGCGGTCAGCCAATATTTGTCGGTAAAGCCAAGCCAGCCGCCGCGGCTGTCGCGGGTGATGCCGTTCTTGTCTTCGTCGATCGTGTCCCAATCGACGCCATAATCGGCGATCCCGCCAAGGAAACTGATCGGCCCGACATGGCTGGTCCAGCTGGTCACGTCGGCGCTCTTGTCGGCGCGGCTGACGAGGCCGTAGCTGCGCAGCGCAATGGCATTGGCCGACAGGTTGGCGACACGCTGGCGGATGGTGAAGAGATACCCTTCGTCGATCGAGAAAATCAATTCGAAGCGCTGGCCGGTGGGATTGGCCCAGCTCAGCGTCACCGGCTTGCCCGGGCTGAGGGTTGAGGCGCTTGGGGTCCAGACGGTATTGGCGTCGGGAACCTGAATGCCCGTGCCAGACCAGCCGAACTGGCTGAAATAGCTGCCCTTGGCGCCGACCGGTGACAGCAGCCGCACCGGTTTGCTGGCCGAATCGATGGTTTCGGTCTGGCGGAGCATGAGCAGGTCGTCGATCTGCGCACCCTTGAGGTTGATCGAGCCCGAGAGGCTGGGGGTGCGGATCGCGACCCGCGGCGAATCGACCAGCACTTGGTTGAGGGTGCGAAGCGCGGCCTTGGTCGGGGCGGGGACGCCGGTGTCGGGGACGGGATTGGCGATCGGCTTGACCTTGCCATCCTCGACCTTGTGGGTCTGGGGCAATGCCGGCGGAAACAGCTTGGGTGAGACGAACGACCAGCCAAAGATGACCAACGCGCTCAATACAAGCGCCAGCATCATGTTGCGATTATTGCCCAACGAAGGTGATCCTCATGTCAAAAGTCACGGAACGGGGTCATGCCCCATGCCGCCCCACGGATGGCAGCGGGCGATGCGTTTCATCGCCAGCCAGCTGCCCTTGGCCGCCCCATAGCGCTTCCAGGCGGTGATCGCATAGGCCGAGCAGCTCGGCTGGAAACGGCACGATGGCGGAAGCACCCGGGACGGGCCCTTCTGCCAGCCGCGCGCGACCGTGATCAGCAATCGTTCGATCATCGCGCGGCCTTGGCAAGCGCCCGCGAAAGTTCGTCGCGCAGGGTCGCATAGTCGCGCTCGATCCCGCCCGATCTGCCAATCAGGACATGATCCGATCCGGCGATGCCGTGCGCCGGCAGCAATTCGCGGGCGAGGGCGCGCAGGCGCCGCTTCATGCGGTTGCGAATGACGGCGTTGCCGATCTTCTTGGTGACGGTAAAGCCGATGCGCCGCGAGGGGTCGTCATCGGCGCGGTCGCGGACCTGGAGGACGAAGCCGGGCATGGCAAAGCGCCTGCCGCGATTGGCAGCAAGGAAGTCGGCGCGTTTACGAAGGATGATTAGGCGCTGAGCTTCTTGCGGCCGCGCGCCCGGCGGGCTGCCAGCACCTTGCGGCCGCCGACGGTCGAGCTGCGATGACGGAAGCCGTGACGGCGTGCCCGGACCAGGTTGCTCGGCTGAAAAGTGCGCTTCATCGCTCATGCTCTCGATATCAAAATGAAAAGGGCCGCCGAAGCGACCGATGTTGTGGGGGCCGATAGAATGCAAGACCGCCAAAGTCAATTGCTTGGATGGCCCCGAAGTCGCCCATCCATCTCCTTCGCCAGTTGCGCGGCCGACTTGGGTTTGCCGCTCGAAAGCGCAGGCTCATCGGTCTGATCGGCAAGCGGCGGAAACGCGGCTTTCTCGGCCGCTTTCTGCTCCTTGACTAGTTTCTCGCGCCGAAGCGCGCTCTTGCGGCGCATGCCCCAGTCGGTCCAGCGCCCGGCCTTGGGCTGCCAGCGCTTGAACTCGACATAGCGCCGCCGTGCCCAGCGACTGGTGCGGAGCACCATCGCCAGCCCGAGCGCGAGGACGAACACACCCCCCGGACCGGGCAGCGCGCCGACCACCGGGGAGAGCAGGATCAAGATCACGCCCAGGATGAAGATGGTCCAGTCGACCACCGGATGGGTCAGCCAGCGTTTCCATGTATCGCGGTGGATCATGGTTGCGGATGTGGGCGGTGCGGAGGATTTCGGCAAGTGCTTCCCGTCACGCCCAACACCCGCTAGCATCGACTCGCCGAGCTAGGGGGATGTTTGCCTGAGTATCGTGTTGCGTTGCGAGCGCGGATCTGATGGTCGCGCTGGTTTCCACCGTCGCTTATCTGGGGCTCGAGGCGCGCGCCGTCGAAGTCCAGGTGCAATTGTCCTCTGGAGTCCCGCGATTCGTGATTGTCGGGCTGGCCGACAAGGCGGTCGCCGAAAGCCGCGAGCGGGTGCGCGGGGCCTTGTCCGCGATCGGCCTCGCGCTTCCCCCCAAGGTCATCACCGTGAACCTGTCGCCAGCCGACCTGCCCAAGGAAGGGTCGCATTTCGACCTTCCGATTGCGCTCGGATTGCTGGCGGCGATCGGTGCGGTCGATAAGGAATCGCTGTCGCATTATGTCGCGGTGGGGGAATTGGGGCTCGACGGGCGGATCGCGCCGTCACCGGGCGTATTGCTCGCCGCGCTCCATGCGTCAGGCCAAAGCAAGGGCCTGATCTGCCCCGAAGCGCAGGGTTCCGAAGCGGCGTGGGCGGGCGATGTCGAAGTGCTCGCCGCGCCCGATCTGCTGGCGCTGATCGCGCATTTGAAAGGCACGCGGCTGCTGTCACCGCCGCTTCCGGGCGAGGCCGAGCCGGCGGTCGGCGGACCCGACCTGCTCCAGGTCAAGGGGCAGGAAGTCGCCAAGCGCGCGCTCGAGATTGCTGCCGCAGGCGGGCATAATCTGCTGATGAGCGGACCGCCGGGCGCGGGCAAGTCGCTGCTTGCTGCCTGCCTGCCGGGGATATTGCCGCCGCTGGAGCCGGCCGAGGCGTTGGAAGTGTCGATGGTCGCCTCGGTCGCGGGCGAGCTCTACGGCGGGCGGATGATGCGGCGGCGGCCATTTCGCAGCCCGCACCATTCGGCCTCGATGCCGGCCCTGGTCGGGGGCGGGCTGAAAGTGCGCCCGGGCGAGATCAGCCTGGCGCATCTCGGCGTCCTGTTCCTCGACGAACTGCCGGAGTTCCAGCGCGCGGTGCTCGATTCGCTCCGCCAACCGCTGGAGACCGGGCAGGTCAGCGTCGCGCGGGCCAATACCCATGTCACCTTCCCGGCCCGGGTCCAGCTGATCGCGGCGATGAACCCATGCCGCTGCGGGCATCTCGGCGATCCCGCGCTGGCGTGCAGCCGCGCCCCGCGCTGCGCCGCCGATTACCAGGCCAAGGTGTCGGGGCCGTTGCTCGACCGGATCGACCTGCATGTCGAGGTCGCCAGCGTCAGCGCCGCCGATCTCACGCTGCCGCCACCGGCTGAAGGCAGCGCCCAGGTCGCGGTTCGGGTCGCGACGGCGCGCAAGATCCAGTCGGCGCGCTATGCCGATCACAAGGTGCGCACCAATGCCGAGGCCGATGGCGAATTGCTCGACGCGGTCGCCACCCCGGACGATCCGGGGCGCAAGTTGCTGGCCGATGCGGCCGCCGCGATGCGGCTGAGCGCGCGCGGCTTCCACCGGGTGCTGCGGGTCGCACGGACGATTGCCGATCTGGCGGGGAGCGAGGGCGTAGGGCGGATCCACATCGCCGAGGCGCTCAGCTACCGACGGCAAGCTCCACGAAACTAGGTGAGCCTTCTGCTTAATCGCTCACGAAGCAGTTCGTTGAAGTCGCGGCGTCGATCGGCCACGATCAATATGTTGATCTGACCGGGCACCAGCCTGTAGATAATGCGATAAGGTGAGACGCTTGTCTGGCGATATTCGCGAATTCGTGACGGGAGCAACTCAACCGGCACCGGACCCCGTTCCGGGAACCGGTTCAACCCTTCGATCTTCGACAACAATCGGTCAATGATCGTCTCGGCGATCTCCCGGCTGGCGGACCCGATCAGATAGGTTCGGAGTTGTCGCAGATCGTCGCGTGCAACATCGGATATGATGATTCGATATTTGGCGCTCAATTGCCTTCAATCCGCATGGCCTCAAATTCGGCGCGAACCTCCTCGATGGGACGGGTTCGGCCCTCCGCAACGTCGCGTTCTCCCATCATGAGCAGCTGAAGCATCGCCAGCGTTTCCTGCGTTGCCTGATAGCTATGAATATCCTGCAGCACGGCGGTCGCCTCACCATTTTGCGTGATAATATAAGGCTCACGCACTTCGGCGAGATTGCGCATGACCTCGGCGGCATTTGCTTTGATGTAACTGATCGGCTTGATTCGCTCGAGCTTCATCGGATTTTTCCTTATCTAATTCGATCTAAATATCGTCTTTATCCGGTCTTGTGGCAAGCGTCTTGCCCACTCACGGCGATTTCGGCTAGCAGCGGCGCGTGCCCCGGGCCCCCGTGGCGGAATGGTAGACGCGCTCGACTCAAAATCGAGTTCTGCAAGGAGTGTCCGTTCGAGTCGGACCGGGGGCACCATAAAGCAGCGAGGCCAAGGTCATGACGGTCACTGCGGCCACGCTCTCATCCATCCAGATCGGCCGCATTGCCCCGCTCGGGGCTAACGGCGTGCCGAGCGGCTTCGTCAAATCGACCATCGACGGCCCGGTTGTCGTCACGCTCCTCGGCCTGGCGGGCGACGAACAGGCCGATCTCACCGTTCATGGCGGGCCCGAAAAGGCGGTCTATGGCTATCCCGCCGCGCATCATGACGCCTGGGCGGCGGATTATCCCGAGCATCGCGACCTGTTCGTCGCCGGCGGCGTGGGCGAAAATCTGACCATCGCCGGATGGACCGAGACCGATGTCTGCGTCGGCGATGTCCACGCCATCGGCGGCGCCCGCCTGCAGGTCTGCCAGCCGCGCCAGCCATGCTCCAAATTCACTCTTCGCTTCGGCGACAACAGGCTGGCCAAGGCAATGGTCCGCAATGGCCGTGCGGGCTGGTATTACCGGGTGATCGAGGAGGGGGTAATCCACCCCGGCGAGGCGGTCGTCCTGATCGATCGGCCCAATCCGGGCTTCCGGTTCGACCGACTGGTCCGGATCGTCAATTTCGGCGATGCCAGCGAGGACGAGTTGCGAGCGATGGCCAACATGGACGGGCTGGCATCGCGGCTTCAAACGCGAGCCGCTCTTGCGCTTGGAGAATCCGCTTCCCCAACCGATTAAATCCTTGTTAAAGCTGGCACCCTAGAGTTCGTGGGGCCGAGTTGAGAGTAGGGGAAGTGTTGTGGGCGCGTTTGAGCAGGTCACCCAATCGCTGAAGAAATATGCCGATTTCAAGGGCCGCGCCTCGCGCGCCGAATTTTGGACCTTCTTCATCTTCGTGTTGATCGCACAGGCCGCGGCGCGGCTGGTCGATGTCCTGCTCGGCAGCGGTCCGCTCGGCGGTCCGGTTTCGATGCTGACCGGCCTGTTGCTGTTCGTGCCGCAAGTGGCGGTCGCGATCCGCCGGCTCCATGATGTCAACCGCTCGGGCCGCGCGTTGCTGGTGCCGTGCCTGCTGTTGCTCGCATCGCCGTTGCTCGTGCTGTTCGGAAGCTTTCTCGGCAAGATCGTCGCGCTGGGCTATGCTGCAGTGACTCTGCTGATGTTCGGACAATTGCTGCTGATGCTGGCGCGCAAGGGGAGCCAGATTCCCAACCGCGACGGTGCCTGTCCGACGGCCTTCTCCTTCGGGCGTTAGGCGGCGGGGAGAGCCGTCGCCGCCAACAAGCGCTCGAGACGCTTTGCCAGTTCGTCCTTTCGGAACGGTTTGGGCAGCCGGGCGAGCCCGCTGCTGCCATCCTGTGCCACCTTGGCATAGCCGGTGACCAGCAGCACCGGCAGGTCAGGGCGGTGTGCACGCAGATCCTGTGCGAGATCCGCACCGGTGCGGCCGGGCATGGCATGATCGGTAATCAGCACATCGAACGCGACCCCGCTTTCGAACAGCAAGGTCGCCTCCGCCGCTGACGACGCTTCGAGCACGCGATAGCCGAGATCGTCGAGCATCGCCGCGATACCCGCCCGAACCAGTGGCTCGTCATCGACCAGTAAGGCGGTAATGTTGGATGGACGCGCGGCTGGCACGGCGCTGGTCGGCAGTTCGTCGCGCACCGGCTGCTCGTTCGACACGGGCAGCCACAAGGTCGCCGTGGTGCCCTGGCCGACATCGCTGTGCAGCTGCAGCTCGCCGCCTGACTGCACCGCCAGTCCCTGGACCGAAGACAGGCCCAGCCCGGTGCCCTGGCCGATGTCCTTGGTGGTGAAAAATGGTTCGATCGCGCGCTGCAGCACTGCCTCATCCATGCCCGTGCCATTGTCCGCGACCGCGATGCAGATGTATTGGCCGTCGTTCAGCCGGTCGTGGTCGAACAGTTGCTCGGCGCGCGCTGTGATCGTCAGCGTTCCGCCGCCGGGCATCGCGTCGCGCGCGTTGACGGCGAGGTTGAGCAGCGCCAACTCGAGTTGATTGGGGTCGACGTTGGCAGGCGGCAGGCCGCGATCGATGTTGGTCTTGAGCTCGATTTGAGGCCCGATCGAGCGATGGATCAGGTCGGATACGCCGTCCACCAGCGCGGCGACATCGACCGCCTGCGGCTGGAGATGCTGCCGGCGCGAGAACGCGAGCAGGCGCTGGACCAGGGTGCGCGCGCGATCGGCCGCCTGGATCGCGCCCGATACCAGCCGAAGCGCACGCGGTTCGTTCTCCAACGCCTTGCTCGCGACATCGAGCGCGCCAACGATCGGGGTCAGCAGATTGTTGAAATCATGCGCCACGCCGCCGGTCAGCTGGCCAAGCGTCTCGATCTTCTGCGACTGGATCAGTGCCTGCTCGGCCTGGGAGCGGCGTTCGACTTCGGCGGTCACGCGTTCGGCAAGCAATTGCTCGACCTGTTTCTGTTCGTCGATGTCGACCACCGATCCGACGTACCCGAGGTAGTCCCCGTCCGAGCCGAACGATGGCGTGGCGGCGTCGATCGCCCAGCGATAGGTGCCGTCGGCGCCGCGCAGGCGATATTCGATCCGAAAATCGGTTTGCGCGGCATTGGACTCGACGAATGCCGTGCCCGACATCTCGCGATCGTCCGGATGGACCGCTTCCAGCCAGCCGAACCCGAGCGCATCCTCCTCGCGCTGCCCGGTATATTCGTACCAGGATTTTGACAGGAAGGTGCACGCGCCGTCGGGATCGGTGACCCACACCATCATTGGCGACTGGTCGGCCAGATTGCGGAATCGTGCCTCGCTTTCGCGCATCGCCAGTTCGGCATCCGATCGCGGTGTATCGTCGCGCAACGTCAGCACCGATCCGATCTGCTTGCCACGGTGGTCGCGAATCGGTCGCGCCGATCCGATCGCCAGCACTTCGCTATTGTCGGGTCGGCGGATCCGCCAACGGGCATCGTCAATCGTCTCCCCTTTCGCGACCGCGCGGGCCAGTGGCAGTTCGGCCGACGGGTAAGGGCGACCGTCTTCGGTGAACAAATGATAGACTTCGCTATAGTCCTCCGGCGAGACATGCAGGCTGGCGACGCCGTGGATCGATTCGGCGGCGCGATTGACCAGCCCGAGCTTGCCGTCATTATCGGCAATGATCACGCCCTCGGACAATTGATCGAACACCGCACGAAGATGTGCCTCGCTCTCGCGCAGGGCGCGATCCGCAAGCAATTTCTGGGTTGTCTCGGTGCAAGCGCAGAACATGCCGGCGATCACGCCATCATTGCCGCGCACCGGCGAGTAGGAAAAATCGTAATAAGTGTCTTCGGGAAAGCCGTTGCGATGCATCACCAGGTGCATGTTCTCGTGATAGGTCGCCTCGCCCGCCAGCGCGCTGTCAACCAACGGCGAAATATCATCCCAGATTTCATCCCACGCTTCGCGAAACGGAACCCCCAGCATGTGCGGATGCTTGGCCCCGAAGATCGGCGCATAACCGTCGTTATAGAGGAAGGCGAGGTCCGGCCCCCAGGCGCAGAACATCGGGTAGCGCGAATTGATCATCAGCCCGACCACGGCGCGCAGCGATTGCGGCCAGTCGGTTGGGTGGCCGAGCGACGACGTCGACCAGTCATGGGACCGCATCCGCGCTCCCATTTCGCCGCCGCCTTCAAGGAAAGCCAGATCACTCATTTGTGCGCATAACGCCGCAATCACGGCGAAAGTGTCAATTGCTTTTGGCGGGCGCACGCGAATCGCCAACGAAACGACTGGATGAAGTTGGTCGTCCCCGATAAGCAGGCGTCATGACCGTGCCCCGCAAGACCCGGACCAAGGCCCCGCCGATCGCCGTACCGAGCGATGCCGAAACCCTCGAGGCCAAGCGCGTCCGGCTGCTCGCGTCGCTCAACCTGCTGGGCGGGATCGGGCTGGTCATCGCGCTTCCCTTCGCGCTTCGGGCGGGGGCGGAATTCTTTCTCCCGGTGACCGCCGCTTTGGTGGTAGCGATTGCACTGGTGCCATTGCTCGAATGGTTTGAGCGGCGCGGAGTCGGGCCACGCATCGCCGCCGGGCTGTGCGTGATCATCTTCCTCGCGGCGATGACCTTCGCCATCGCTTCGATCGTGCTTCCGGCGATCGACTGGGTGGCGATGGTGCCCGAGCGGATCGACCGGGTGCGGGTGACGCTGGCGCCGATCCTCGACCTGTATAACAATCTCGAAAAATTCATCGACAAGACCGTTTCGCAGATCGCGGCGTCAACTGAGGGTGCGGGCCGCGAAGTGCGCATCGCAACGCCCAATTCGATGCTCGGGCTGATCACCGCTTCGGCCCCGCACGCCGCGATTCAATTGTTCTTCGCGTTGCTGGTGATCTATTTCTTCCTGTCGGGGTGGACCAGCATGCGCCGCCGCACGATCAAGAGCCGCGGCAGCTTCGAGGGCGCGATGACCACCGCGCGTGTGATCCAGGAAGTGGTCGAGGCGACCTCGACCTATATCGGGACGATCACCGTCATCAACGTCACCTTGGGCGCCCTGACCGCGCTGATCCTGTGGATGCTGGGCATGCCCTCGCCGCTCATGTGGGGCGGGATCGTCGCGGTTTTGAATTATATTCCCTATCTCGGGCCTGTCGCTGCGGCGCTATTGCTGTTCGTCGGCGGCCTGATGAGTTTTCCCGATGTCTGGTCGGCGCTGCTTCCGCCGGCGATCTTCCTCGCCATGCACACGGTGGAGGCCAATGCCATCACCCCGATGATCGTTGGCAAGAAGATCGAGGTGAACCCGCTCCTGATCCTGGTGGCCTTGAGTTTCTGGGCATGGGTGTGGGGGACGACCGGTGCGCTGCTGGCGGTTCCGCTGCTGATCATCTTCAAGACCGTGTTCGCGGCTGCCGGCACGCCGGACATCGCCGGCTTCCTGTTTGAGGACGGGACATTGACCCATGTCGGCGAGGACGATGAAAAAGCCGATCAGGGCCGTCGACAGGGCGTTGACAGTTCGGGGGGGCTGACCTAGTTGCCCGCCCACGCAACCATTAGCGGGTGTAGCTCAGTTGGTTAGAGCGCCGGCCTGTCACGCCGGAGGCCGCGGGTTCAAGTCCCGTCACTCGCGCCATTTCCCACCATCGGGGAATGGGGCGAACTCCCCAGATTAATTGGCTTTAGTCGCGACTTCGGTTGCGGCGCCGGGCTTGGTCCCAAAAGCGACGTCGGGCGTCGCCGGCGCGCTGTCGCCCAGCGTGTAGCGCAGGTTTTCGGACGCCGCGACGCGCTCGACGTAGGGCTTGTGCACGACCTTTTCGACTGCATCGCGCGCCTGGGGGGTGAACAATACGCGCACACGTTTGCCGTCGGGTGCGATCTGGACCGCAGTGCCCGCGACCTTGGTCACCACCGGCCCTCCGGCCGCCGCAAGCAATGTCCCGTCAGGCGCGCGGGGCGCGCGAACGATGCTCAGCGATGCCAGCCGAAGACCGCGCGGATCGGGTTCACGCCCCGAATAGCCTTGCGCGAAGGCGCCCGGCTGACCCCAACCGCCGGCCCAGCGATAGAATAGATGCGCGCCGATCACCGCCGTCTTGGCCTGGCTCGCGGCCCAGTATGGGACGACGTAATCGGCATGATAATGGGTCGCATTGCCGACGTCGGGATAGACCGAACCGGCAAGCGCCGCCGCGGCGACGACGCGCGCCCGGTTCCAGCTTGCCGCCATCGGCGCGCGGGCCATCGATCCGTCGCAGGTGAAGGTGAATTGGCAGCCGGTCTGACGCGTCGATCCCTCGTAGACCACGCCGCACACGCTCGCCGGGAAGGCCGGGTGGCGGACCCGGTTGAGGACCACCTGCGCCACCGCGCGCTGGCCATCGATCGATTCCTGGCCAGCTTCGTAATAGATTGCGCTGGTCAGGCACTCGAGCGCCCGCGCCTGGGCCGCGCTGTTGGCACCGGCGAACACAAATGGCCTCGCGGCGCCGCCAGGCCCGGCGATCGGGATCGCGCTGTTGATCTTGACCGCGTCCACCGGTGCCACAGGGCGATAATCCATCGCCAAAGCCGGCGGCGCGACGTCGTTCGTTGCCTCGTTCGGCTGGGCCAGCGATCCGGCGGTACCGACAATCGCTGCCACACCGATCAGGCCAAGCCCCGCCATCCCTGCGATTTCGCGCGGGAAACGGCGCCACACGTCGGCGGGGTCAAAGGCGGTCAAGGTCATCATGGGATCAGGTGATATAGCCATATAACACGCATAATTCAATAAAGTGCCTTAGTGGTTACTGAACCGCTTGGTCTCCATCCAGCGCAACAATGGCTTCATCGGCGCGATCCAGATCACGCCCACTACGAGGTAAAACAGTGCCTGGCCAAGCACCGGCCAGCGCCCGATCGTGCCCGACAGCGATGCGACGAGCACTGCAAGCACCACGAGGAGCAGCAGGATGATGGCAATCCCCGCGCCAACGCGCCATTTCGGTGTACTTACCGCCACAGTTCCACTCCTTCAGGTGAGGCGAAACCGTCCAGCGGCACGTCCCACGGGTCGACCGGGATGGTCGAATCGATCAGTTGCACCGACCAGCCGACCCCGACCAGCAACGCTCCGCGCCGCTTCAATTCGCCCAGCACCCGGTCATAATGACCCTTGCCCTGGCCCAGTCGGGTGCCCGCCCGGTCGATCGCGACCAGTGGCACCAGCACCAGGTCGGGAAACACTTCGGGTGAGGCGAGCGGCGGCTGCATCGCGGCGAACGGGCCGGTTTCGACCGGATCGCCGGCGAGGAATCGGAACGGCAGATGGGGCGTGGCGAAGGCGGGAAAAGCGACGGTCGAAGCGCGCGCCAGGGCGGGCAGGGGGCTGATCTCGAGCGGCAGCGGGCAATAAGCGCCGATCACCCGGGATCGCTCGACCAAGGGCGACAAATGGCCAGCAAGTTCCATTTCGAGTTTGGACCGCGCCAGATCATCGAGCGAATCGACGAAATCACGCCGCGCGATGCGCGCCTGGCGACGAAGCGACACCTTGTCGGCGGAGATGGGGGGTGACGGGACCACCATGGCCGTTTGCCGGAAATCCTCTGACGCCACAAACGTCAGGTGGGAGCCATATGTGCCGGACCAGGATCCAACCAGGGACAGCCCCCTAGGATATTTAATCGCCTCAGGGATTTTCGTGGCCTCGTACCGGGTAGTACCCGTCGCGCCCTATCTAGGCGTTCGTCGGGACTTCCTCAAGGGAGGCGGCGAGCGATTCGATCCGTGTCGCAAGCGCTTCGATCCGCGGCGCAAGGGTCGGGTCGAAGGCGGCCACGGCTTCCTTGGCACCGGGCTTCTCCAGCAATTGATCGGCCAGCAATAGCGAGGCGAACAATAATTGACGCGATTCCGACAGCGTGCCGAGTCCGGCCAGCGCTTCGCGGCTCGTGGCATCGACCATCCGCGCAGCAGCGACGAGATTATCCTCCTCGCCCGGACGGCATCCGACCTGGTAACTGCGACCGGCGATGGTAAGATTGACCTCGGCCATCAGCGATCTCCCGCGGCGAAGATTGAGTCGAGCTCGGCGACGACGTCGCGGACGGTGGCGCGAAGCTTGTCCTCGCGCCCGCGGCTGCCCTTGGTCGACGCGACCGCCCGTTCCAGTCGGGAAAGGGCACGCTCGGCCCGGTCGATGGCGTCAGTCAGCACCTGGTCACTCATTCCCCCTCGCTAGTCTGAATGAAACGGGGTCGCAAGCGGCTCTATAGGTTGACGACAAACGCCCCACCGACAATAGGCACCAAGCCGACGGCGTAGCCGCGTTTTGGTGCCGAGCGGCTGACCCAGGCCAGAAAGCCTGAATCGAGAAAGAACACGCATGCAGCCGACCCAGCGCAGACTTTCCAACGCGATCAGAGCGCTGGCGATGGATGCCGTCGAAAAGGCCAATTCGGGCCATCCCGGAATGCCGATGGGAATGGCCGACGCCGCGACGGCGCTGTTCACGCGCCATCTCAAGTTCGACCCCGCCGATCCCAAATGGCCGGACCGCGACCGCTTCGTGCTGTCGGCCGGTCACGGGTCGATGCTGATCTATGCGCTGCTTCACCTCACCGGCTACGCCAGGCCGACAATCACCGACATCGAAAATTTCCGCCAGTTGAACAGCCCGTGCGCCGGCCATCCCGAAAGCTTCATGCTCGAAGGGATCGAAACCACCACCGGCCCGCTGGGGCAGGGCCTTGCCGCTGCGGTCGGCATGGCGATCGCCGAGCGCCACCTCAACGCAATCTATGGCGACGATCTGGTCGATCACCGCACCTTTGTCATCGCTGGAGACGGCTGTCTGATGGAGGGCGTCAACCATGAGTCGGCAGGACTTGCCGGCCACCTCAAGCTCGGGCGGCTGGTGGTGCTGTGGGACGATAACCGGATCACCATCGATGGATCGACCGATCTCAGCCGCAACGAAGATGTCATGGCCCGCTACGACGCGATGGGCTGGCATACGGTCGAGACCGACGGGATGGATTCGCACAAGGTGGCGCAGGCGATCGACAAGGCGCTGGCCGATACCCGCCCGTCGCTGATCCGGTGCAAGACGATCATCGGCTACGGCGCGCCCAAAAAGCAGGGCACCGCCGCGACCCACGGCTCGGCGTTGGGAGCGGAGGAAGTCGCCGCCGCGCGCAAGGAATTGGGCTGGACCGACGAACCGTTCGTCATTCCCGACGATGTCGCCAAGGGCTGGAAGAGCCTCGGCACGCGCGGTGCTAGTGCTCATGCCGAATGGCACCGCCGGGTCGCCGCGAGCCCCAAAGGCAAGGAATTTCTTGCCCGGATCGAGGGCAAGAATGACGATAGCTGGCTGAAACCCCACATCGACGGCCTGATCGCCAAGCCGCAGGCGGTTGCGACCCGAAAGGCGTCGGAACTGGCGCTCGAGGCGATCAATGCCGCGCTTCCCGCAACCATCGGCGGGTCGGCCGACTTGACCCCGTCCAACAATACCCAGACCAAAAATATATCGGTGCTCGACGCCGGTAATTATGGCGGGCGCTACATCCACTACGGGATCCGCGAGTTCGGTATGGCGGCGGCGATGAATGGCATGGCGCAGCATGGCGGCGTGATCCCCTATGGCGGCACCTTCCTGGTGTTTTCCGACTATAGCCGCCCCGCGATCCGCCTTGGCGCGCTGCAGAAGGCCAAGGTGATCCACGTCATGACCCATGATTCGATCGGGCTTGGCGAGGATGGACCGACCCACCAGCCGGTCGAGCATCTCCAGGCGCTCAGGACGATCCCGCAACTCACCGTCTATCGCCCGGCCGACGCGATCGAGACCGCCGAATGTTGGGCGACGGCGCTGGCCGATGACGGGCCGAGCCTGCTCGCGCTGTCGCGGCAGAATGTCCGCGCGCTCCGTACCAAGGCCGAGAAATCAAACCTGTCAGCAATGGGCGCTTACCGCCTGATTGCTGCCACTGCAGCGCGCAAGGTCATCATCATCGCCACCGGTACCGAGGTCGAGATTGCGGTCGATGTCGCCGCCGCGCTGGAGGAACAGGGAATCGGCGCGGATGTCGTCTCGATGCCCTCGACCGACCGCTTCGACGCCACCGACGATGCCTATCGCGCGGACATACTGCCCGACGTGTCGAACAAAGAAATCCTGCGCGTGTCGATCGAGGCGGGGATCACCCATGGCTGGGAACGCTACACCGGGCTGCACGGCCTGCGCATCGGCCTCGACCGCTTCGGTGCCTCGGCCCCGGCACCCGATCTGTATCAGAAATTCGGCCTCACCAAGGAGGCGATCCTACCCAAAATCCTGGAAAAGTTGAAACGTTAACCCACTCCCGTTCGCCCTGAGCTTGTCGAAGGGCTGTCCTTCTGGATGACGGGAACCAATGAAGAGCAGGGCTTCGACAGGCTCAGCCCGAACGGAGTAATTTGATGACTAAAGTCGCAATCAATGGTTTCGGTCGTATCGGCCGCCTCGTCGCGCGCGCTATCCTGAGCCGCACTGACCATGATCTTGAGCTGGTGGCGATCAACGATCTCGCCGATGCCTCCGCCAACGCCATGCTGTTCAAGCGTGACAGCGTGCACGGCAAATGGCCGGGCGAGGTCAGCGCCGAGGGCGACGTGATGATCGTCGACGGCCATCGCATCAAGGTCACCGCCGAGCGTGATCCCGCCAACCTTCCGCACAAGGAATTGGGCGTCGACATCGCGCTCGAATGCACCGGTTTCTTCACCGACGCCGCCGGCGGGCAGAAGCATATCGATGCGGGCGCCAAGCGCGTCCTGATCTCGGCCCCGGCCAAGGGCGCCGACCTGACCGTCGTCTATGGCGTCAACCACGACAAGCTCACCGCCGATCACAAGATTGTCAGCAACGCCAGCTGCACCACCAATTGCCTGGCGCCGATGGCCAAGGTGCTCAACGATTCGATTGGCATCGAGCGCGGCCTGATGACCACCATCCACGCTTACACCAACGACCAGAAGATCCTCGACCAGATCCACCCCGACATGCGCCGCGCGCGCGCTGCGGGAATGTCGATCATTCCGACTACCACCGGCGCCGCCCGCGCGGTCGGTGAGGTGATGCCCGAGCTCAAGGGCAAGCTTGACGGCTCGGCAGTGCGCGTTCCGACTGCCAACGTCAGCCTGATCGACCTGACCTTCACCCCGGGCCGCGAGACGAGCGTCGAGGAGGTCAACAAAATCCTCAAGGCCGCTGCCGATAACGGACCGCTCAAGGGCATCCTCGCCTTTACCGATGAGCCGTTAGTGTCGATCGACCTCAACGGCGATCCCGCAAGCTCGACCATCGACAGCCTCGAAACCGCCGTGCTCGAAGGCAAGTTGGTCCGGGTCGTCAGCTGGTATGACAATGAATGGGGTTTCTCGAACCGCATGGTCGACACCGCGGGTGCGATGGCCAAGCTGGGGTAGGGGGGCACCCCAAAACCGTTCGCCCTGAGCTTGTCGAAGGGCTGTCCTGTTTTGAGGTGATGCAAGGAAGAACAGTCCTTCGACAAGCTCAGGACGAACGGGATTTTTGTTTGACCAATTTTTCTACTCTCGACGACCTTCCCGATGACCTGACCGGCAGACAAGTGCTGGTCCGGGTCGACCTCAACGTGCCGATGAACGGCGCGTCGGTAGCCGATGATACGCGGCTTCGCGCTTTGCTGCCGACGGTGCTCGAATTGTCGGACAAGGGCGCAATCGTCCTGCTGCTGTCGCATTTCGGTCGGCCCAAGGGCGAGAACCGCCCCGACATGTCGACCGCGCAACTGGTCCGTCCGCTGGCCGAGCTAACCGGTCGATCGGTGCGCTTCATCGAGGATTGCCAGGGCCCCGAGGCGGCGCGCGCGATCACCACCATGCTGCCGGCCAATATCGGGATCCTCGAAAATACGCGCTTCCACGACGGCGAGGAGGCCAATGACCCCGCACTCGCCGCCGGCATGGCCGCGCTCGGCGAACTCTACGTCAATGACGCTTTCTCCGCCGCGCATCGCGCCCATGCCTCGACCGAGGGCGTAGCGCACTTGCTGCCGAGCTATGCCGGCCGCGCGATGGAGGCTGAGCTCAAGGCGCTGGAGAAAGCGCTGGGCAGTCCCGAGCGACCGGTCGCGGCGGTCGTCGGCGGCGCCAAAGTGTCGTCCAAGCTCGCCGTGCTCGGCCACCTCGTGGGCAAGGTCGATCATTTGATCATCGGCGGCGGAATGGCCAACACGTTCCTCGCCGCGCGCGGCGTTCAGGTCGGAAAATCCTTGTACGAAAAGGACTTGCTTGGCGAAGCGGAGAGTATTTTCGAACGCGCTGAAGCTGCCGGCTGCACCATTCACTTGCCCTACGATGTCGTCGTCGCCAAGGAATTCGCGCCCAATCCACATAGTGTTCGGACCGTGAACGTCCACGAGGTCGCCGCCGACGAAATGATCCTCGACATCGGCCCCGCCGCGGTCGAGGCGCTCGCCGACGTCCTCAAGAATTGCCGCACCCTGGTGTGGAACGGACCGCTGGGCGCGTTCGAGACCCCGCCGTTCGACACCGCCACCGTCGCGCTGGCCAAGACCGCCGCGGCGCTGACCGAAGGCGGCAGCCTGGTCTCGGTCGCCGGGGGCGGAGATACGGTGGCGGCGCTCAACCACGCCGGCGTCGCGGGCGATTTCACCTTCGTCTCGACCGCGGGCGGCGCGTTTCTCGAATGGATGGAAGGTCGCACGCTACCCGGCGTCGCGGCGCTCACTAAGGAGTAACACATGATCGACCCCAACCTCCTCGACCAAGTCCGCACCGGCACCGGCTTTATCGCCGCGCTCGACCAGTCGGGCGGATCGACCCCCGGCGCGCTGAAGGCCTATGGCGTCGGCGCCGATGGCTTTTCCAATGACGAGGAAATGTACGGCCTGATCCACGCCATGCGCAGCCGCATCATCACCTCGCGGTCGTTCACGGGGGGCAAGGTGCTTGCGGCGATCCTGTTCGAGCGGACGATGGACGGCGACGCCGATGGCAAGCCGGTTCCCCAGGCGCTCGCCGACCGTGGCGTATTGCCGTTCCTCAAGGTCGACAAGGGGCTCGAGGATTCGGCCGATGGGGTCAAGCTGATGAAGCCGATGCCCGATCTCGATGCGCTTCTTTCGCGCGGCAAGGCCAAGGGGATTGTCGGCACCAAGATGCGTTCGGTGATCGACGAGGCCAATCCGGCCGGAATCGCCGCGATCGTCACGCAGCAGTTCGAATTCGCCAACCAGATCATCGACTTTGGCCTGATCCCGATCGTCGAGCCCGAAGTGTCGATCAACAGCCCGACCCGCGCCGCCGCCGAAGATATCCTGCTCGCCGAATTGACCAAAGCGTTGGATGCGCAAAGCGAAGGCCGCGAGGTGATGCTCAAGCTGACTATCCCGGTGAAGCCCGATCTGTATGCGCCGCTTGTGGCCCACCCGCGAGTCGCCCGCGTGGTTGCGCTGTCGGGCGGGTTCAGCCGCGACGAGGCGTGCGTCGAGCTGGCAAAAAACCACGGCATGATCGCCAGCTTCAGCCGCGCCTTGCTGTCCGATCTTCGTGCCGACATGAGCGACGGTGAGTTCGACGCCACTTTGGGCAAGGCGATCGACCAGATCTGCGCGGCTTCGGCGAGCTAGCTAGGGCTTCACCAATGGCACATAGCCGCTGACATCACCGCCGGTCACGATCCGGTTGCCCGCGCTGAGCCACGCATGGGCCTCGAACTTGGGCTGTTTGTCCTTGGGAACGCCGAGCGTCAGCTTGGTCACGACGCCTTCGCGGCCAAGCCAGCGCTTGGCGGCGATTGCCTGCACCAGGCAATCCGCCCGCCACGGCAGCTGCGCGGCAACCCGGGGAATGACGAAGGCAACGCGCTCGACCAAGTCCGACTGCCGATCGTCGAGCGTAACGATTTCGGGCTCCGCGGCTTCGAGCCGTGGGCGATGTCGATCGAGTCGCAGCCTCGCCAGTCCAAGCTCGACCGCGGCACGCACCAGGTCGCCAGGCCGGATCCGCGCCCGATCAGCCATCGACCAATATCCCCTGCGCCTCCAGGTCGGTCAGGAAGCGCCGCGCATCCTCCTCGATGGTGGCGAGTTCGACGCCATATTCCTCGGCTAGTCGCCGGCAGATATCGGGCGTCGCCACACCGTCCCCGATCATGCTCCAAATCCGCGTGCCGACCGGATCGAGCCCGTAATAGGTGCCGTTGACGAGATGCAGGATGACGGTCTCGCCCCCGACCGCGCTGGTCGCGGCGTCGGGCGAGGGAGTCAGACAGCGTTGAAGAATGTCGGTCATGCGGGCGCCAGCGCGGATACCTGATCGAGGATCGCCTGACGCACCTCGGGCAATCGCGCATAATCGCGCGGATAGCTGATCTCGAACGCGGGGACCGCGCGAGCGAGGGCGCTGGCATCATCCAGTCGGCGGCGCGCCTGAATCGTATCGCTCGGATCGAGCGCGAAGCTGCTCTCGACCAGCGCCATGCAGGCTTGCGCCGGAGCAAGGCGACGAATGACGATCTCACCGTTGGAGGATGCGCAAGCGAGATCGAAGAGGGCGTGGATCGGCACCGGCAGGTTGGCGACGGCGCCGTTCACCGCGACGTCGATACGCTCCTTGACCGTATAATGCGAGACTGGCCCAGCAGTAACCGCGCCCGGCATGACCGCGTCGATCGAATCAGGAAACAGGCGCAGGCTGGGATAGACGGAACGAACCGCAGGCACAGTGTCCAGCGAAGAGATGACCATTGCGTCGTCGCCCAGCATGGTCAGTCCGGCCTGATCGAAGCTGGCAACCAAGGTCGATTTGCCGCGACCCGAAGCGCCCATCATCACGACCGCGGCATTCGCGATTCGCACGGCGCCGGCATGAATGACGAACTTTTCGGAATGAGCGAGGAGACGCGGAAACACCTGGTCCGCGAGAAAATGGTCGATTGTGTTCTGCGCCAGCCCAAGAGTCGGCCGAACGATAATCCGCGATGGCGGCAGTATGTCTACCGCCAAGTTCGAAATCCGGAGCCTGTAGCCGACAGTCGGGCAAGCGGCGGTCAGCGTCGATATGCTGAGCTCGGTCGCATGGTCCTGCCAGCACAAAGTCTCCGCAGGCCCGGCGATCGGCACCGCCTCGCCTTGGTCCACGATCCAGCCGTCAACCATAAACATCGGCTTCGCCCCCGGGCGCTTCCGAGGCGCATCAACCTCAAAATGACGAAGTCCCGTCACGGAAGAGCGTTCATGAAACGCCCAACCCTGTGTTTCGCTCAGCAGGCACGCCTGCTCGTGACATTCTCGCAACCTGCGCCGGGACCACCAGCAGTGCCTTCCTGCGTTCCACCCGTTCCAGAAGCCGTCAATCTTATCACTTTGCCATAGACGGTCAGCGTCGGTGCGGAATAGGCGCCAACTTTCCTAGTCACTGAATTTGGCATTTCTCATTCCTTCGTATGTCTAAGTGGTCTAATTCAAAGCGATTCTTCGTTCGATCTAGGTTCACATTCGAGCAAAGTCTATAATCACGTTCGATAGCGGCGAAGAAAGCGATCGAGCGAAAACAGACGCAGTGCCAGTCCCATAGGCACAGCGTCCGACCTGTCCCGATGTTCCCTGATCGTTTCAACCGAAAGATAGTCGCGTAACGGGCTATCCTCGCTGCCCATCTGTCGCTGCCAGTCGGGCCATTTGGTGAGCATCGCGATCGTGGTGATCCCGCCAAGATGCTCCTTCCCAAGCCGCCATGCGATGTCGGTCGGGACCAAGGCCGCGATCGCACGTCGCAGGATCAGCTTGTTCCAGCCGTTGGCCTGCACTTGCTCCGGGGGGAGCGATAGGCAGAATTCCAGCAAACGTATGTCCATGAACGGGTCGCGGCACTCGACCCCATAGGCTGACGAAAGCTGGTCGAACCGCTCGCGTCCCGACGTCAGATTGGGGTGCGAGATCGCCTGTGCACGTCGCTCGGCTTCTTGCTCCATATCCATGCTGACATGCCGGTCGGCGGTCAGTCGGCGCTCGATGAATTGCACCCGATCGGCAAAATCTTGCGCCATGGCCCGCAAGGGATTCGATAGCCGCCGTCTTCGAATGAATTTGCGGACGGTTTTCGGCACATAGGCGACCCACATCCCGGAAAAAAACTGATAGGCAATAAAGCGATTGGGTGACGGAGGCTTCCAGTAACGGGTTTCGCCAGCGATTTCTCGCCAGGCTTGCGCCAATTGCCCGCTCGCCAGGGCCCCGGCCACCCGGTTGGTCGAGGTCAAGGCATTGTCGCCCGCTCCGCCGTCCAGGACGATATTGACCCCTTGCGCCCGTGCGGTGAGGTAAATCCCGCGAAGCATCGCCGCATTGCACTCGAACGGGTTGGTGACCGTCTTGAACGCCGCCAACAACTCGTCCGCCATCCGCTCGAAAGCGGGTGGGTCGATCAGCGTTGGTTCGAGGTGGTCGATCGCGAGCGCCGATGCGATGGCCTTCGTTTCGGCGCAGGATTGCGAATCTGCGCCGACTACCGAATAGGTCGTCAACCGCGGCTGATGGTCGGCGGCCAGGATTCGAGCCGCCACCGCCACGAGTGACGTGGAATCGAGCCCTCCCGAAAGCATGGCGCCGATTGAGCCGGCATTGCGCAGGCGGCATCGGATGGCCTCGGTGAAGATCGCCATGAAGGCGTCGCAATATTCCTGATCCGATTGCATGACGAGCGCTTGCGGCGGACGCAGCCGCCAATAGCGCCGCGCATGACAACCTTCACGATCGATTGTCAGCGAGTGGGCTGGCGGCAGCCGCCGGATCGCGTCGAAGAAGGTGGAAGTGAAATCATAGCCTTCAAGATCGTCGATGAGATCGGCGATCCTTGCTTCGTTAAGCGTCTTGGGGACCGCCGCATGGGCAAGCAACGCCGTATCCTCGGTCGCGAATGCAAAGACACGTCCCGATAAATGGCAATAGTTGAATTGACGCATCCCCATATGATCGCGGGCGCAGAACAGGCGTGTCGTGCGCGGGTCCCAGATGGCAAAGGCGAAGTCGCCCAGCAGATGCACGGGGCAATCCTCGCCCCATTTCAAATAGGAACGCAGGATCAGTTCGCCGTCGCCGATCGTGCGCGTCTCGCCGGCCAGATCGAGCGCCGCAATCAGTTCCTCGCGATTGTCGAGGCGGACGTCGGCGGTGATCGTGCATCCGCTCGTCGGCTCGGTCAGCGGCAGGTGTTCGACCAGTGCCTCGGGGGTGGTGGCCAGCAAGGTGTGGCCAAGTGCGACCGGCCCGTCGCTCCACGCGCGGGTGGCGTCGGGCCCGCGCCGCTCGAGCTGGGCAAGCACCGGGCCGAGGTCCGGGTCACCACCATCCAGCGCCCATACGCCGCAGATCCCGCTCATCGGTGATGCTCGTGGCTCGGGCGGGGCCGCGCCAGGTCGACCATCCGCTTCAGGTGCAGCAACGCCAGCGGGCGGTCCGCAAGCTCGGGATATTTGCCGCGCATGAAGGTCGCCGAAGGCAGGCTTCGCGCGGCGACATAGGCCAGTTTGCGCCGCCACCCGGGGATCGCCCTCAGATCGAGCCACGCGCGCCGCGCCTGGCCCGCGCCGAGCAGGTAAGCCGACGCCGGTTCCCCGCGCACCGCGCCGAGCGCCTTGGTCACTGCGTCAGGAATTGTGCTGCCCATCGTCCGCCGCGCGAAGGCCAACCCGTCGCTGCACACAGCAGCCACTTCCTGCTCGATGGCAGCCGCCCGAAACCAGTCCCACTCCGCGTCCGACAAGGCGCCAGCCAGCAGGTCGATGTCCTTGGCCCAGATCAACCGGTCGCCGCCATAATAGGTCACGCCCCCAACCGTGTAAGGACTGGTAAGGTGCATCGCGCGGTGGATGCAGCTGTGGAGCAGGGTCAGCGGGCGGTTCATCGCGCGCGCGGCCGGATGCAATCGCGGCAGCGGCAACGGGTCCACGCTGCAGACGGCGAAATCGAGGATGCCGGCGAGCGCCGGGGCGTTGATCAGCTGCCAATGGAGATCGATGTGGTGGGTGGTTCCCGCGCCGCAGCTCAGGCTCCACACCTCCTGCAGCGCGAGATCGTCGGCGATCCCGTCCTCGAGCGGCTGGAGGCGATAGCCGAGTCCGTTGAATACCGCCCGCGCCGCGGCCAGGTCGCCCGCCGCGACCAGCAGGTCGCTGTCACCCCGCGCGCGGGTCGCGGGCAGGGGATAAAGGTCATAGGCCAGCGCCGTGCCCTTGAGCAGCAGCGGCTCGATCCCAACCGCCGCCAATCCGGCGAGCAAGTCGCCGAGCACCGCTTTGTGGCGAAGCTCCCACATCGCCAGTGCGATTCCCTGCTCGTGCAGATAGCCGACCACCGTCGCCGGCCAGCCATGCAGCGCGCTCGCCCGCTCGTTGAGCAGTCCGGCAATGCCTTGATAGGCGATTCGGGCGACGATCTGCTGCTCGCGACCATTCCAATCCGACGCCCAATCGACCGCGTCCCCGCGAAGCGCAGCGGCGAGCACATCGTCGATCTTGTTCGTTTCACTCGTCACTCGGCATCGCCCGCAAATTTCAGCCGGGCTTTCTCACACTGGACAGCAACAATCGAGAGGCAGCGCGCTAGCGAGGTTCAAAGCCGAACAGGCTGGCGGGCGGGGAGGGGGGCGATCCCGCCATCTTGCCCGGCTCGCCCGATACCAAGGCAAGCCGGGTGCCATGTGTCGTGTGGGGTTCGCCAAGCGTCAGATTAACCGTCTCGCGCCAGCTTGCACCGTCGATCCTTGCCTTCACGATCAGTCGCCCCGCCCATACGCAGCGCGCATTGATCGGGCAGCGGCTGTCCTCGACTACGGCCTGCGGGGTGACCACCAAAGCGCCGACCCGGGTTGGCTGGCCGATGGCGGCGATCCCGTCGCTTCGCACCGGTGATCCGGTCAGCGGGGCGGTTGCACAGGCGCTTAGCGACAAGGCGGCGGCAATGAACAGGATGGCTTTCATTGGACGAACCTAGCCTTGCCGCTAATGAGCGCGCCATGAATGACGAATTTCCCGACGATGTCGATCTGTCGCGCTTCAAGGCGCCCAAGCGCACCGAGCCGTGCAAACTCTATCTGATCAGTCCGCAGGAGGTTGGCGGGCAGTTTCCCGACCGGCTCCGTGCCGCGCTCGGCGGCGGGCCGGTCGCGGCCTTCCAGTTGCGCGTCAAGGATGTCGATGAGCATGCGCTCGCCCGCCTCGCCGAGCCGTTGCAGGCGATCTGCGCCGATCATGAGGTTGCGTTCATCGTCAACGACAGCATGGCGCTGGCCAAGCGCCTCGGCGCCGACGGGGTCCACCTTGGCCAATCCGACGATGACCCACGCGAAGCGCGCGATTTGCTTGGGCCCACGGCGCAGATTGGCCGCACCTGTCATGACAGCCGTCACCTGGCGATGGAAGCGGGCGAGGCGGGGTGCGATTATGTCGCGTTCGGCGCCTTTTACCCGACCACCACCAAGCCGTCGCATTACCGCCCCGATCCGCAATTGCTCAGCTGGTGGTCGGCGATTGCCGAAATCCCAAGTGTCGCGATCGGCGGGATCACGCCGCTCAACGCCGCGCCACTGATCGCCGCGGGGGCCGATTTCGTCGCCGTCTGCCAGGGGGTTTGGGGAGTGGCCGATCCCGCCACGGCGGTGGCCGACTTCGAGCGCGCGCTGGCCCTTTAATGCCGAAACCGGCCTTGCCCGCGTCGCACCGCTCCCTATAGGAGGCGCGGCAGGTCGACCGGGCATGGCCGTGCGAACGAGGACTTGCGTGCTTCCTTACTGGATCCTGTTTGCCTATTTCGCAGTCGGTGCGGCGCTCGATCCTGCTCGCCGCGCGCCCGGCCAAAAGGCACCACGCACGTTCCTGTTGATCGGCATGGTCCTGACCGCGGTGATGATCGGCAGCCGGCTCGAGGTCGGCGGCGACTGGCGATCCTACGAATTCATGTTCTCCTTCGTCCGCTACATGAGCTTTGAGCGCGCGCTCGATTATGGCGATCCGGCGTATCAGGCACTCAACTGGCTGGTCCAGGAATGGAATGGCGAAATCTGGTGGGTCAATACGGTCAGTGCAGGCATCTTCGCCTGGGGGCTGTTCCGCCTGTGCCAGAACCAGCCCAGGCCTTCGCTCGCGGTGCTGGTGGCGGTCCCTTACCTGATCATCGTCGTCGCGATGGGCTACACTCGCCAGTCGATCGCGATCGGCATCTTGATGGCCGGTCTGGCAAGCCTCGGGCGCGGCGGCAGCGTCATCCGGTTCGCTTTCTATGTCGCGGTCGCGGCGCTGTTTCACCGCACCGCGGTGCTGGTGCTGCCGCTGGTGATCTTTGCCGGCGAGCGCAATCGGATCCTCAACGTCATCGCCGGCGCGGCGGCGTTCGTGCTGTTCTTCGACCTGTTTCTGTCGGATTCGACCGACCAGTTCGTGAAGGCCTACATCGAATCGCAATATGCGTCGCAGGGTGCCTGGATCCGGGTCGTTCTCAATCTCGTCCCCGCGGTGCTGCTGCTGATGAAGCCCGGACGGTTCGGCTTTACGCCCCAGGAAGAAAAAGTTTGGCGCTACATCGCGATCGCTGCCTGCATCATGCCGATCATTTTGGCCACGACCCCGTCATCGACCGCGGTCGATCGCATGGCGCTGTACCTGATGCCGCTTCAGATCGTCATCCTGGCGCGCGCTTATCTACTGTTTGCCAATCATCGCTTCGGGGTTGCGGCAGTGATCGCCTACAGCTTGATGGTCCAGATGGTGTGGCTCAACTTTGCCAGCCACGCCAGATTATGGGTTCCCTACAAATCCTTCATTCTTGAAGAGCCGGACAATCGAGGACGTAATGATGATCGACGCTGACACGGCTTTTTGGGCGAGGGCATCATGAAGGGTATCATCCTTGCCGGCGGCAGCGGCAGCCGACTCTATCCGGCGACGTTGGCGGTCTCCAAGCAATTGCTTCCGGTCTACGACAAGCCAATGATCTATTATCCGCTCGGCGTGCTGATGCTGGCCGGGATCCGCGAGATATTGATCATCTCGACGCCGACCGATCTGCCGCGGTTCGAAGCCTTGCTGGGCGACGGCAGCGCGTTCGGAATCCGCCTCAGCTATGCCGAGCAGGCAGCACCCAACGGCCTCGCCGAAGCGTTCATCATCGGCCGCGAGTTCGTCGGAAATGATCCGGTTGCGCTCGTGCTGGGTGACAATATTTTCTACGGCGCGGGGCTCGGCGAGATCGTCCGTTCGGCGGCGGCGCAGCAAGGCGGCGCGACCGTCTTCGCCTATAATGTCGAAGATCCCGAACGTTACGGAGTAGTCGACTTCGATCCCGCAACGGGTACCGCCCGGTCGATCGAGGAAAAGCCGTCGCAGCCCAAATCCCACTGGGCGGTGACCGGCCTCTATTTCTACGACAACAAGGTGCTCGATATCGCCGCTGAACTGGCGCCGTCGCCGCGCGGCGAGCTGGAGATTACCGACGTCAACCGTGCCTATCTCGAGGCCGGGACACTTCAGGTCGTGCGTCTGGGCCGCGGCTTCGCCTGGCTCGATACCGGCACCCACGACAGCCTCCACGACGCCTCATCCTACGTCCGCACGATCGAGAAACGCCAGGGCTACAAGATCATGTGCCTGGAGGAGATTGCGCTGGAGCTCGGCTATCTCAGCGCCGCCCAGGTGGTCGAACGCGCCGATGCATTGGGCAAGACCGATTATGCGACCTATCTGCGCCGTCGCGCGGCCGAGGTGACCGATGCTTGAGGTCCGGCGTCTTGCGCTCGACGGCCTGCTTGAAATCCGGCCGAAAAAGTTTGCCGACGAGCGCGGTTTCTTCTCCGAAACCTGGAATGCGGCGACGTGGCGCGAAGCGGGGATCGGCGTGTCGTTCGTGCAGGACAATCACTCGCTGTCCCGGCCCACTGGAACGCTCCGCGGTCTCCACTTCCAGTCGCCCCCGGCGGGGCAGGCGAAGCTGGTGCGGGTCACGCGTGGCTCGGCGTTCGATGTCGCGGTCGATCTTCGTCCCGGCTCGCCGACCTATCGCCAGTGGGCGGGAGTGACCCTGTCGGCGGCGACCTGGAACCAATTGTTCATTCCTGCGGGATTTGCCCACGGGTTCATGACGCTCGAGGCCGATACCGAGGTCCAGTACAAGGCCAGCGCGGCTTACTCGCCGGCTCACGACCGGGCGATCCGCTTCGACGATCCGGCGATCGGCATCGACTGGCCGCGGCTGACCGCCGATCCGGTCATTTCCGACAAGGACCGCGCGGCTCCCCTGCTCGCCGATGTGGAGACCGGCTTTTGACCCAGCGCAACATTCTCGTCACGGGTGGGGCCGGCTTCATCGGCAGCGCCGTGGTCCGCCGGCTGGTTGGCAAGGGCCATCGCATCGTCAATCTCGACAGCCTGACCTACTCGGGCAATCTCGCCTCGCTCGAAAGCATCGCCGACGCCCCCAACTACCGCTTCGTCCAGGCCGACATCGCCGACCAGGACAGGGTCGCGGCACTGCTCGCCGAGGAACGCATCGACGCAATCATGCACCTGGCCGCCGAAAGCCATGTCGACCGATCGATCGACGGCCCCGGAATCTTCGTCGAAACCAATGTCACCGGCACCTTCAAACTGCTCAACGCCGCGCTCGGCCATTGGCGCACCCTCGACGGCGACGCGCGCGAAAACTTCCGCTTCCATCACATCTCGACCGACGAAGTGTTCGGCGATCTGCCGTTTGACAGTGGCATCTTCACCGAGGAGACGTCGTACAAGCCATCCTCGCCTTATTCGGCCTCGAAAGCCGCCGCCGACCATTTCGTCCGCGCCTGGCACGATACTTATGGCCTGCCGGTGGTGCTCTCCAACTGCTCGAACAATTACGGGCCCTATCATTTCCCCGAAAAGCTCATCCCTTTGGTGATCCTCAACGCGCTCGAGGGAAAGCCGCTGCCGGTTTACGGCAAGGGCGAGAATGTCCGCGACTGGCTGCATGTCGACGACCATGCCGCCGCGCTTGAGCTGGTGCTGACCAGGGGCAAGGTCGGCGAGAGCTACAATGTCGGCGGCCGCGCCGAGCGTACCAATTTGCAGGTGGTCGAGGCGATTTGCGACCTGCTCGATGCGCGCCGCCCGCTCGATCGGCCACGCCGCGAACTGATCACCTATGTTACCGATCGCCCCGGCCACGACCGCCGCTATGCGATCGACCCGTCCAAGATCGAGCGTGAGCTCGGCTGGCGCGCCGATCACACGTTCGAGGCGGGGCTGGCCGAGACGATCGACTGGTTTTTGGCCAACGAGGCTTGGTGGCGCCCGATCCGCGAGGGCACTTACAGCGGGGCGCGGCTCGGCGCGGCGCAATGACCATCCTCGTCACTGGCCGCCACGGCCAGCTCGCGCAAAGTCTTGCCGAACGCGGCGGTGATGACGTGCGCCTGATAGGGCGCCCCGAACTTGACCTCGCCATCCCCGGCTCGGCGCGCGACGCGATCCTTGCCGCGCGGCCCGGCCTGGTAGTCAACGCCGCCGCCTTTACCGCAGTCGATCTGGCCGAGACCGAGGAACTTGAGGCCCACCGCATCAACGCCGAAGCGGCTGGCGAAGTCGCTGCTGCAGCGCATGAACTCGGCGTCCCGGTGATCCACATCTCGACCGATTACGTATTCGACGGCCGCGCGTCGGCGCCTTATGCCGAAACCGCCGCGACCGCGCCGATCAACGCCTACGGCCGCGCCAAGCTGGCTGGCGAGGAAGCTGTGCGCGCGGCGAATCCCGATCATCTGATCCTGCGCACTTCGTGGCTGATCAGCCCGTTCGGCAAGAATTTCGTCCGCACCATGGTCGATCTCGGCCGCCAGCGCGACCGCCTGTCGGTGGTCGCCGACCAGCATGGCAACCCGACCTCGGCGCTCGACCTTGCCGACGCGATCTTGCTCATTGCCCGCCGCTTGGCGACCGGGAACCGCACCGGCCTCGGCCAGACTTATCACCTCGCCGGCAGCGGCATCGCAAGCTGGTTCGACCTCGCGGTCGCCGTGCAGAAAGCCGCCGGCACCGGCACGACCGTCGCCCCGATCGCCACCGCCGACTGGCCGACCCCGGCCGCGCGCCCTGCCTACTCCGCGCTCGACAGCAGCAAGTTTGCGCGCGACTTCGGCCATGGGATGCCCGACTGGCGCGTCTCGCTCGCCACCATCGTCGCCCGCCTCGCTAGCTAACATGCGAGTCGCCGCTTTCACCAAATATGACCGCGAGGCCGCCAGCACCCGCCAGCGCGTGCTGCAATATCTGCCGCACCTCGCCGCCGAGGGGATCGAGGTCGAGGTTCATCCCCTGCTCGACGATGCCTATGTCCGCGCGCTCGCCTCGGGCACTGCCGCGTCCAAGCCCGCGATCGCCGCCGCCTATGCTCGCCGCCTGCGCCACTTGCTCAAGCCGCAGAATGCCGACCTCATCTGGGTCTATGCCGAGCTGTTCCCCTGGCTTCCGGCGGCGTTCGAGCGGCTCGCCTTCCGCTCGGGCAAGCCGCTGATCTACGACTTCGACGACGCCTTCTTCCACCCCTACGACGATCACTCCAACCCGCTCGTCCGCCGCGCGCTCGGGGGCAAATTGAAGCCGCTGATCCGCGGTGCCGCAGCAGTGTGCGCGGGCAACGATTATCTCAAACACTATGCCGACCGCGCCGGCGCCAAGGCGATCGTGCTCCCCACCGTAGTAGACATCAACGAGTACATCCCGGCTGCGACCCGCCCAACCCGTCCGATCACCATCGGCTGGATCGGATCGCCCTCGACCTGGACCTTCGTCCGCCCCTTGCTGCCGTTGCTCGCCGAACTGTGCCGCGACCAAGACATCCGCTTCAGCGCGGTCGGGGCAGGGGCAGCTGCCGAAGCCGATCGCTTCGACGGCCTGACCTTCGTGCCATGGACCGAGGACAGCGAAATCGCGTCGGTCCAGGCGATGGACATCGGCATCATGCCCTTGCCCGACGAGCCTTGGGCGCGCGGCAAGAGCGGCTACAAATTGGTGCAATATATGGCGTGCGGGCTGCCCGTGATCGCGTCGCCGGTGGGGGTCAATGCGACCATCGTCGATGAGGGCAAAACCGGCCTGCTCGCGACCGATCTTGCCCAATGGCGCGCCGCTCTTGTCCGATTGATCGACGATTCGGGCCTGCGCGCCGCAATGGGGCAGGCGGGCCGGGCGCGCGCGGTCGATGCTTACTCGCTCCAGGCTCACGCCCCGCGACTGGTCGATGCGATGCGCGGCGCGGTCGGCGGCTAAAGCGCGAACAACTCCCTGAACGCCGAGCGTGCCAGCTCGGGTGAGAATCGTTCCGCTACCAACTGCCGCCCCGCCCGGCCCATCGCCGCCGCTTCCTCGGGATGATCGAGCAGCCACGCCAGCCGTTCGGCGACCGCCTTGCCGTCACCGACCGGCACCAGGAAGCCGGTCTTGCCATCCTCGACGATTTCCTCCGGCCCGCCGCACTTCGTCGCCACGACCGGCAGGCCGGCCGCGCTGCCGTCGAGGCAGGTGATCGAGAAGGATTCCGATTCCGAGCAATTGAGCGCCGCAAAGGCAGTGGCATAATGCGGCGCGACATCATCGGTCGCGCCGACGAATTCGATCCGCTCGGGCGCGGGGCCATCCGCCGCCAGCTGCTTCAGCCGGGCAGTGAACAAGCGGTTCTTCTCCAGCCCCATGTCGCCGCCGACAAAGCGCAGCCGGGCGTTGGGGTAGAGACCCGCGATGCGGTTGAAGGCGGCGATCGCCACTTCCTGTCCCTTGCCCTCGATCATATTGCCGACGAACAGGAACAATGGCCGACCCAAATCGGGGAGGGCGGGCTTGATCGCCGCCAGGCTCACTTGCCCGTAGATCAATCGGGTCGGGAAATCCGGGCCGAGCAGCAACTGGATGAATTTCGACACCGCGGTCATTTCGGTCGAGCACCAGCGCGCCCCGCTCAGCCAGATCTTGCCCGCCACGCCATAGCGGATCGGATCGATCCTCACGAAGGTGACGATTCGCCCGCGAAAGCCAAGCCAGCGCAGCACCACGCCATGCAGCAGATAGAAATCGTTGAGCTGGAGATGTTCGCTTCCCCGGCGCCGCATCGCCAGCCGAAGCTGGATCGCCGACAGCAACAAGGTGGGGAAATAGAGCAATGCATCGAGGATCTTCTTGCGCGGCAAGACGAACGGCAAGGTGATTACCTCGGCGAAGGCGGTCAGCCGCGCCGCCGGCACCTTGTGGAAGCTCGACAGGACCAGGATCGTGTCCAGCTCATCCTTGAGCAATTCGGCCTGGCCCGCCGCCGAGACCAGTGCGCCGGTGACGTCGACCGACCCGTCGACAATGAACAAACTGGGCCTGGCACCGCTCACAAACTCTCCTGCAGTTCGGGCGCGGGACGACGCACTTGGCCCGCGCGCGCCTCTTCCCCTAAGGGACCGGCAAGGGCAACCGCTCTTCGCTGCTTACACGGAGGAAATGATCGGCCCGTCCCCCTCGAACGCCCGCGCGCGGCTGCTGATGCTGATCCCCAATCTCGGGTTCGGCGGCGCGCAGCGCGTGTTCCACGATCACAGTCGCCTGCTGGCGGTGCGGTTCGACGTGACCGATGTCGCCTTCAACCTCGATCATGGCCATGCCTTCCCGAGCGGCAATGAGGTGGCCAGCCTCGATGTTCCCGGTGGCGGCGGGGCAGTCGCCAAGCTGCGCCACTTCGGCCAGCGCATCCGCCGCCTCGCCGCGCTCAAGCGTCGCCTGGCGCCAGCGCTGACCATCAGCCACCTCGAAGGCGCCGACTACGTCAATGTCCTAGCCACCGGGCCCGGCAAAACCCTGCTGGTGATCCACGGCTCGAAACTTCACGACGCCAACATTCACGGCCCGCTCGGCTGGCTTCGTCGGCGGGTGATGATCCCGCGGCTCTACAATCGCGCCGACCTGATCGTCACCGTTGCGCAGGAGATTGCGATCGAGCTTGAGGCGATGGGGGTGCGCCCCGACCGCCTGCGCACGATCCACAATTTCTTCGATCCCGCCGCCATCCGCGCCCGTTCGCTCGAGCCATTGTCGGCCGAGGAACAGTCACTGTTCGACGGACCGCCGGTGCTGGTCACCAGTGGTCGCCTTGCGCTCCAGAAGAATCACGTCGCGCTGGTTGCCCTCTTTGCCCAACTGCTGAAACGCCGCCCCGCGCGGCTGGTGCTGATCGGCGATGGCGAGCTTCGCCAGCCCTTGATCGACCAGGCCAAAGCACTCGGTCTGCGCGTCGCCGAAGGGCCGGCAAGCGATGCCGACATCTATTTCCTCGGCTTCCAAGACAATCCCTTTCGCCTCCAGCGCCATGCCGATGTGTTCGTGCTTCCCTCGGGCTGGGAGGGCTTTCCGATGGTGCTGGGGGAAGCGATGGCATGCGGTCTTCCGATCGTCAGCGCCGACTGCCCGACCGGCCCGCGCGAATTCCTTGCGCCCGAAACGCTTCGTCAGGCGACCCGCCCGCTGCGTACCGCGGAGCTCGGCAATTATGGAATGCTGATGCCAATCCCGGCGGATGGCGATCGGGCGACACTCGATCCGTGGGTCGATACCCTCGACCGTCTGCTCGGCGACCCCGCCGAACGCGAGCGGCTCGCGGCGCGGTCATTGGCCCGTGGAGAAGATTTCGCGCGTGAGAAGATCGGGCCTCAGTGGCTCGCGTTGGTCGACGAGCTGATCGGGCCGCCCACCTCGGCATAAAGCGCCGCATATGCCGCCGCGCACGCCCCCATGTCGAACTTCGCGAACGCCGCCGCCGTCTGCGCGGCATGGGCGGTGCGCAGGGCCGGATCGTCGAGATACGCCTGCATCGCCGCGGCCAGCTGGCCGGTCAGCGTGGCTTCGTCTGCGCTGACCAACGTGCCGGCCAAGTCGCCCGAAGGCGTTTCGATCATCGTCGCCACCTCGCCGACCTCGGTCGCGATCACTGGCACCCCGGCAAACAGCGCCTCGATGATCACCGTCGGCAGTGATTCGGCCTTGTAGATGCTGGGGTGCACAAAGACGTCGCATTGCCCGATCGCCTCGACCGGGTTGGGGTGAAGCCCGGCAAAGGTGATTCGCGGATCCTCGCCATGCCGCTCGCGCAACTCGTCCAGAAACGCCCCTTCGCCGACCAGCACCAGCCGGCAGTCGCCGCGCAGCCGCCCGAACGCCTCGACCAGATACCCCCAGCCTTTCTCGCGCATCCCCCGCGCCACCATCACGAATGTCAGCGGTCCGCCCGCCGGTCCTTCGCTCGTCCGGATTGGGGCAGGGGGCGCATAGCCGTTGGGAATGGCGATCAGTCGCCCCGGATCGACCCCGAACGTTTCCTCGAACTGGCGGTGCTGGGCGCGGCTGATCGTCACCCAGCGGTCGACCGCGCGGATCGTCTCCGCCAGCTTGGCGCGCCAGTGAAGCACGCGACTGGTCTCCGTGCCCTTGGCCCGCTCCTCGTACAGCGCATAATCGCCATGCAGCGTCGACACGATCCTGATCGAAGGATGCCGCCGCTTGAGCCGCGTAAACAGCCAGTCGGCGCCGAACAGATGCGTGTGATGGACGTCAAATCGCCCGATCAGATGCCGTTCGACCCAGCGCGCCGCGCGGCGCTGTTGGAAATCGAGGTCGATGCCGATCGCCCGCCCGATCCGGTCGATGCGCTTGGCGGTTCGCAGGCCGCGCAGCGGGATTCGGTGGATCGGGACGTCGCCGAATTGCGCCACCAGCCGCGGATCGTCGAGATCGGGATTAAGGCATAGCAGTTCGGCCTGATGCCCGTCCTGCCGAAGGCGTCGCGCAAGTCGCAAGACGAAGGTTTCCGCGCCCCCCAGCACCATCGCTTCGGTAATCAAAAGTATCCGCATCGCTTCCGCCAGAGCGTCTTGTCGCCCCCAACGCAAGCGGTCTCGGCGGCAATATCGCAAGCTTTTGCGAATGATGGGTCCACTTTTAAACTTTTCGACCTTATCAGGCGCCCCAATGAACGACATGAGTCCCCAGCCATCCACCATGACCAGCGGCACCGCCCTCCGCGCGTTGTATCGCACGCTGTCGCCGCGCCGTCGCCGTCAGGCGATTGGAACGGTAATCCTGATGCTGGTCGGGGCGTTTGCCGAAGTTGTCTCGGTCGGCTCGGTGCTGCCGTTTCTGGCGGTGCTGACCAATCCCGACAAGCTCGATGCCATTCCGGTCGTTGGCTCGATGATTGCGTCGCTTCCGCCCGAAACCAACCTTGTATCGCTCACCGCGATCATCTTCATCAGCCTGTTCATCATCAGCGGGCTGCTCCGCCTGTTGCTGGCGTGGGTCAGCCAGGCGCTCGCATTTTCGATCGCCTATGATCTCAGTCTGCGGGCATTCTCGCATTTGATCCGCCAGCCCTATCCTTATTACGTCCAGCGCCATTCCGGCGAAGCGCTAAGCCAGTTCGAAAAGCTGAATTACATCACCTTCAGCACGCTCTTGCCGGCACTTCAGGCGCTGATCTCGACCGTGGTTGCCTCGCTGCTCATCGCGCTGCTGATCGTGGTCAATCCCAAGATCGCCTTGATCTCGGCCGGCCTGTTGATCTTCACTTATTTGCTGATCAGTCTGGGCGTGCAGGCCATCTTGCGCCGCAATTCGGAAGCGGGTGCCCTGCACAGCATGTTGCGCGTCAAACGCGTTCAGGAAGCGATGGGCGGGATTCGCGACATCCTGCTCGACCGCTCGCAGCCTGCCTTCGAGCGTGCATACCAGCATAGCGCCAGCATCTACCGCCGCGTTTCGACGATCAGCTCGTTCATCGCCCAGGCGCCGCGACTGCTAATCGAGATGATCGGCATGGTGATGATCGGTGCTTATGCCTGGTCGCTGGCGGACAATCCCGGCGGCCTCGTCGCCGCAATCCCGATGCTCGGCGCGCTGGCGCTCGGCGCGCAGCGTCTGCTGCCCTTGCTCCAGCAAAGCTACATGGGCTGGTCCAGTTTCGTCAGCACCCGGCAAAACGTCATCGACGTGGTCGAGTTGGTTTCGCTCGAGGACCGCTTGCCACCGGCCCCGGCGCCGGGGGCCGCCTTGTTCAACCGCTCGATCGAATTTGACACGGTCGGATTTTCCTATCCAACCGGCGGAAAGGTGCTTCGCGACATCAATTTCTCCATCGGCCGTGGCGAGCGGATCGGGATCGCCGGAACCACCGGATCGGGCAAGTCGACCCTGATGGACCTGCTCCTCGGCCTGCTCGAACCGAGCGAGGGCGCGATCCTGATCGACGGCCAGCCGCTCGACGACAGTCGCCGCGCCGGCTGGCAGGCCGAAATCGCCCACGTTCCGCAGGCCATCTATCTGACCGATGATACGCTGGCCGCCAACATCGCCTTCGGTGTGCTCGACGCCGAGATCGATCACGCCCGGGTCGCCGAAGCCGCCGCGTCGGCGGGCATCGGCGAATTCATCGCGACCCTGCCAGACGGCTTTGCCACGAGCACCGGTGAGCGCGGCATTCGCTTGTCCGGCGGGCAGCGTCAGCGCATCGGCATCGCCCGCGCGCTCTATAAACGCGCCAGTGTGCTGGTGTTCGACGAAGCCACGTCCGCGCTCGACACGCGCACCGAGGAAGGCGTCATGGCCTCGATCGGCGCCTTGGCCAAGGACATCACGATCGTCATGATCGCCCACCGCCTGACCACGCTCAAGGATTGCGACCGCGTGATCCACCTCGAGGCGGGACGGATCGACCGGGTGGAACCCAAGGCCGGCTAGCGACGGCGGCTGCGAAGCCATTCGATCGACTGGCGCATCGCCGCATAAGCGCGAAAGCCGAGCAGCCGCGGCACCAGGAACCGCGCGTCGTAACTGGTCCGCGCCAGCCGCACCCGCGCCAGTCGCTCAAGCACCCCCGCCTGCCAGTAACCGGACACGATCCGGCCATGGCCGCGCCCCTTGTTCATCCATTTCACGGTATCGGGATGGACCGCGATCCCCTCGCGCGCCGCCTGGCCAAGGGTGTAATCGATCTCTGGCACCAGCAAGCTGTAGTTGCGGTCGATCTTCTGCTCGCTCGCGCGGATATCCTCGACACTCAGCCCGGCTCGGCGGATGGTCAGCGAATCGGTCAGCACGCGATACGCCATCAGGGTCTGCGGCATGCGCTGGATGCGCTCGCCGCGAAGGATGATCAGCGCACTCGCGATTCCGTCCTCCACCATCAGCTTGACCGGCGGGTCGGGCAAGTCGGCCCAGAACGACCGCCGATAGGCGGCGCAGCAGCCGAAGATGGATTCGATCTTCCCGTCCACCCGGTGCGCCTGCTTTTCTGCGCCATAGATCACCTGGACGATGTCATTTGCCGGGTAGGTGACATCGCGGCGGGTCACCGCGCCCTGCTCGTCAATCTCGTCCCAGGCGGACACCAGCGCCGCCGCGCCGGTGTCGACCCATGCCGAGTGTAACGTCGCCGCCCGCTCGGGATAGGAAATATCGTCCCCGGCCGCGATCACCAGCAAGTCGCCCTGGGCCGCCCGCGCCAGGTTGATCATATGCTGGACCAGCCCAACATTTTCGGGCTCGCGGCGCACGCGGACGATGTGCGGCCCGCGATAGGAGTCGGCCATCTCCTGCATGATCGCAAAGGTGCCGTCGGGCGAGCAATCGTCCGACAGGATGATCTCCATCGCCAGGCCAGTCTGCGCAAACGCCCCCGCGATCGCCGCGCGAACATATTTTTCCTGATTATAGGCCACCAGGCCAAAGGTCACCGCGGGTCGCGTCATGGGCTCGCCTAACGCTCAATCTTCCGAAACGTCATGACGATCACGTTGCGGGTGCCAAGCCCGCCTTTTTGCACATGGCGCACCAGGCTCATCGGCACAGTGTAAGGCGCAAGCAGCAGCATCTTCAGTTTCTGCCCCAGGCTGTGCTGGCCAATATCCTGCGTGATCCCAAGCATGTGCCGCGCGTGGAGATAGGCTTCAACCGTCCACCGCCCCGACACTTCGCAATAATCATGTTCGACCGGTTCAAGCCCGAACAAAGCGGCCGCCTTCTCCAGGCTGTCGCGATTCCACAGTCCGATGTGGTGCGGCGGGCAATTCCACGTGTTGTACGGGTCGAACCGGCGCAGATAGGGTTCGTTGTTGGGCACCGCGATGATCAGCCGTCCGCCCGGCTTCACCATCGCCACCAGATCGTCGAGGAACCCGCGCACATCGTAAACATGCTCGAGAATCTGGAAGGCGGTGACCGTGTCAAACTTGTCGGCGAACGGCGCGCGATAGTCGCTGGAATAGCCGAGCCGGACGTCGAGACCGAGCTTCTGGCAATGCGCCTGGGCAAATTTGTTGCCGTCGATCCCGGTGACCTCGGCTTGTTCGGCCGCGCGGCGCAGGAAGTATCCGAAGCCGCAGCCGACATCGAGCAAGCGCTCGCCCGGCACGATCCGCTCATACGCGTATTGATAATCGTCGGACCAACTGCGGTAATCGCGGTCACTGCCGCCATCGATGGCGGGGTCGTAGAGCTGCTCGTAAAAATCGGCTTCGCCGGCCAGCGATGGTGGATGGAAAAATCGATAGCCGGTATCGGGGCACTGATAGACGAGGATCGGCCCATGCTCGGGAATATAGTTGGCCACGTCGACCCCAGCCTCGCGATATCGCGCGCGGATCGTCGCCGCATCCAGTCGATCGACCAGCTTGGCGGGCTGGCCGGTAATCGGGCTTGAAACTTCGCTCTTGGTCAAGGGTCTACTCAAAATTTGGATGCTTTGGGGCGCGGTCTGGGCCCGGTGCGAGCGCCTAGCGGCAAGTTGTGGCAAAACGAAGAAAAATTGCGTCGCCACATCGGCTTAATCGCCCGCCCTGCCGATCGCCGCGCGGCCCAGATACGCCAGCGTCCGCCAATTAAGCGACGCAAACGGACGCAACCGCAACGCCTGGCCGATCGCCGCCAATGCTTTCCTATACTGCCCCTGGTCGGTCAGCAGTGCCGCATAGGATCGATAGGTTTCCGCGCGCCGTGCGTTCAGGCGCGGACCGAACGACGCAGCATGTTTGGCGAAAAATCGCTCCCATCCCTCCAGCATGAACGCGGCATTGGCCGAGGCCGCCGCGCTGCTCCGCCTGTAGTGGACCAATCGCTGCGCAATTCGGTGATGGGCGAAGCGCTGCGACAGGCGCAGGAACAGGTCGCGATCCTCGATCAACTGCCCGTCATCCCATCCGCCGACTGCGTCGAGCGCGGACCGGCGATAGGCGCAGCCAACGAAGAAATGCGGCTCGGCGCCATCCAAAATCACCTCGCCGACCGGACGATCAGTAATGAAACGCGTCTCGTCGACCGGCTCGCTGCGCTGCTCGTCATCGAAATACAGCCAGCCACCGCAACTGAACCAGCCAGCTTCAGGGTCGTTCGCCGCCGCCGCCAGACTCGCAACATAGTCCGGCTCGTACCAATCGTCGGTCGACAACGGGGCGACGAGGGCGCCGCTCGATTCGGCCAGGAGCCGGTTGAAATTAGCCGGGATCGAGGCAGGTCCGACGTTGCGGATGATCTTCGCGTTGAGGCCGAAGCGCTCGAACAACCGCTCGGCCAATTCGACCGAACCGTCGCTCGATCCATTGTCCAGAAACACGATCTCCACCCCGGACAGATCTTGCGCCGCCAGTCCGGCAATACATTGCTCCAGGAACGGCGCGTGGTTCCAGCAAAGAAGAAGGATCGAAAGCCGGGGCGGGATCGGTGCGGTGTCGCCGCTCATGTAACCCGCCGCGCGGGGTTGCCGATCCACGTCTCGCCCGCCGGTACATCGCGGGTCACCACCGCGCCGGCGCCGATCATCGCGCGCTCGCCGATCGTCACGCCGGGCAGGATCACCGCGCCGCCGCCGATCGATGCGCCGCGACCAATGCGCGTGTTCGCAAACACCTCGGGCCGCACCCGCGATCGCGGTGCCTTGTCGTTGGTGAACACCGCATTGGGGCCGACGAACACGTCATCCTCCAGGGTGATCCCGGCCCACACATAGACCCCGCATTTCAGCGTCACCCGGTCGCCGATCACCGCGCCGCCCTCGACCAACGTGTGGGCATTCAAATTGCAGTCCGCGCCGATCACCGCACCGTCCATCACCACGCAGAACTGCCACACGAGCGTGCCCGTGCCGATCGTCGCGCCGGGGTGGACCGCGGCCAGTGGATCGATCCTGGGTCCGAGGGGAAGGGGGTCGCTCATGATGCGCTCATAGCGCCGCGTGCACCGCGTCCGCCACCCGCGCGGCATCGTCCATGCCCAGGTGCGGACCGATCGGCAGGCTGAGCACTTCCCCCGCGAGGCCTTCCGCGATCGGCAAGCTGCCCTCGGCCAGGCCCATGTCCGCATAGGCCTGCTGGCGGTGGGGCGGGATCGGGTAGTGAATCAAAGTCTGCACCCCCGCCTCGGCTAGCCGCGCGGCCAATCGGTCGCGGTGTTGGGCGCGCACAACATACAGGTGCCAGGCGGGGTCGGCCCAGTTGGGCACATGGGGCAGGGTGAGCCCGTCAAGGTCCGCCAAGGCGGCAGTATAATGTGCCGCAATCGCCGCGCGCCGCGCATTCCATTGGTCGAGTTTGGCCAGCTTCACGGCCAGCACCGCGGCCTGGATGGGGTCGAGCCGGGAATTCACCCCCAGATCCTGGTTCACATAGCGAACATCGGAGCCGTAATTGCCAAGGCGGCGTATTTTCGCGGCAAGCTCAGGATCGTTGGTGGTGATCGCCCCGGCATCGCCCAAGGCCCCCAGATTCTTGCTCGGATAAAAGCTCCAGCAGGTGATTGCTGCGCCGGCTCCACCGAGCTTGCGCCCGCGGATCGCTGCGCCATGCGCCTGCGCCGCATCATCGATCACCACCAGCCCATGCGCCGCCGCGACCGCGCCGATTGCATCGAGATCGGCGGGCTGGCCATACAAATGGGTCGGCAGGATGACCTTGGTCCGCGCGGTGATCGCCGCTTCGATCTTCGCCGGGTCCAGATTGTGGGTCGCGGGATCGGGTTCGACCGGTACCGGGGTCGCCCCAGCCATCGTCACCGCCAATTGGGTCGCGATATAGCCGTTGCTGGCGACGATCACCTCGTCACCCGGCCCGACGCCGACCGCCCGAAGCGCGAGGTGCAGCGCGTCCAACCCGTTGGCGACACCCACCGCATGATCCGCCCCGCAATAAGCTGCCCAGTCGCCTTCGAACTGCGCCAACTCCGGCCCGCCGACATACCATCCCGAATCGACGACGCGCGCGACGGCGGCATGAATTTCGTCGTTCAGCTCGCGCGTCGCCGCGCCCAGGTCGAGGAAGCCGATCACGCCCCCAGACCGCTCGATAACGCCAACTCGGCGAATTGGTCATGGTCGCGGATATAATCGGCCTCGTCATAGGCCGCGTCGGCCAGCACCATCAGCACGCAATCGGGCGAGAAGTCGCTCATTTCGTGCCACACCATCGGCGGCAGGGTCAGGCCGACCGCCGGATCGTCGAGCCGCACGCTCGCCTTGCTCGCGCCATCGTCGAGCAACATCGTGCAGCTTCCCGCGACCGCCACAGCCATTTGGTTGAGCGCACGATGCGCGTGGTGGCCGCGGGTCGTGCCGGGCGTGGTGCCATAGACGTAATAGACCCGCGCGATGGCAAACGGCGCGTCGCCCATTTGCTCGATCGCCACCAGCCGCCCGCGCTCGTCGCCGCGCACGGCAAGCGGGATCAGGCGGCATCCGGGGGGCAATTCGTCGGTCATGGCGTTCGTTTAGTTAACCGTCGTGACTTGGCAAGCGCCCGCGCGCACGTGATTAGGCAATGCCATGAGCAGCACATCCCCAATCCCGATTCTCGTCACCGGCGGTGCCGGCTATGTCGGGGCGCATACCTGCAAGGCGCTGGCAGCGCGCGGTTTCCTGCCCGTGGTCTATGACAATCTCGTCTACGGCCATCGGGAAGCGGTCAAATGGGGCCCGCTCGAAGTCGGCGACATCGCCGATCGCGCCACCCTCGACGCGGCGATCGAGCGGCACCGGCCGGTCGCGGTGATGCATTTCGCGGCCTTCACTTACGTCGGGGAGTCGGTCGCGGACCCGGGCAAATATTATCGCAACAATGTCGCGGGCACTTTGTCGCTGCTCGAGGCGATCCGCGATCATTCGATTGACCGGCTCGTCTTTTCCAGCACCGCTGCGGTTTATGGCACGCCGAAAAGCGTTCCGATTCAGGAAGATGCGCCAAAGCTCCCGATCAATCCCTACGGCCAGACGAAATGGACCGCGGAAACGATGATCGCCGATTTCGCCGCCGCCCATATGCTACGCGCAGTGCGACTTCGCTACTTCAACGCCGCCGGCGCGGACCCCGATAATCAGATTGGCGAGCAACATGATCCCGAATCGCACCTCATCCCGCTGGCGATGCAGGCGGTCACCGGCGACGGCCCGCCGCTGACCCTGTTCGGCGACGATTACCCCACCCCGGACGGCACCTGCATCCGCGACTACATCCACGTCAGCGACCTCGCCGACGCCCACGTTCGAGCGCTCGACTGGCTCGACACCACCACCGGCGCCCACGCCTTCAACCTCGGCACGGGGCGCGGGCAAAGCGTCCGCGACGTGCTCGATTCAGTCGCGCGGGTCGCGGGCAGGCCGGTCCCGCATAGCATCGGTCCGCGCCGCGCCGGCGATCCGGCCGAGCTGGTCAGCGATCCGGGCAGGGCGAACAGCGTGCTTGGCTGGAGCCCGCAATTGAGCGATCTCGACACCATCGTGAAAACCGCCTGGGCATGGCACAGGCGGAAATAGGGGAGGGCGCAATGGCCGGACTGACAAGACGCGGATTCGTCGGCGCGACGGGCGCCTTGGCCGCCACCTCGCTCACCGGCCTCGCCAGCGCGGCTGTGGCCGAAGCCCCCGATCTGAAGCGAATGACCTTGCCGCCGTCCATCGGCCGTCCCGAGCGGGTCCAGCGAATCGCCCGCGCCCAGGCCCTCATGCAGCGCAACAATCTCGCTGCGGTGCTGGTCGAATCGGGGCCCAGCCTCGATTATTTTACCGGCATCCAGTGGTGGCGGTCAGAACGGCTGACCGGGGTAGTGATCCCCGCCAGCGGACAGCCGATCATCGTCACGCCATTCTTCGAGCGCCCGTCGATCGCCGAACAATTGGGCATCGACGCCGAAATCCGCACATGGAACGAGGATCAGGAGCCGCTCAGGCTGGTCGCCGATTTCCTCGCCGAAAAGCGCGCCTCGCGGGGTCGCATCGGGATGGAGGAAAGCAACCGCTTCTTCCTCGTCGATCGCCTGCGCCAGCAAATGCCGCGCGCCCATTTGGTCAGCGCCAATCCGGCGGTGCGCGCGGTGCGGATGCACAAGACCGCGGCCGAACTGGCGCTCATGCAGGCCGCGTCGGACATCACCATCGCCGCCTTCCGCCACGCCTGGCCGCGGGTTCGCGAGGGCATGACCAAGGACGATATCGACGCGATCATCGGCGCCGCGACCCGCGCGCTTGGCGGCGGATACGACGGCGGGCTGGTGCTGGTGGGGGAGGCGACGGCTTACCCCCACGGTACGCGCCAGGTGCAGCGGGTAAAGCGCGGCAGCAATGTCCTTTTCGACTGCGGTTGCGACGTCCACGGCTACCAATCCGACATCAGCCGCAGCTTCGTGTGGGGTGCCGACCCCACCGCCGAGCAGCGCAAGGTCTGGACCCAGATGCGCCGCGGCCAGGACATCGCGATCAAGGCGGCTCGCCTCGGCGCCCCCGCCGGAAGCGTCGACGATGCGGTCCGCGCCGCCTACACCCAATGGGGTTACGGCCCGGGCTATCAGCTCCCCGGCCTGTCGCACCGCACCGGTCATGGCATCGGCATGGAGGGCCATGAGCCGGTCAATCTCGTCCATGGCGAGACCACCCCGCTCGCCGTCGGCATGTGCTTTTCCAACGAGCCGGGTCTCTACCTCCCCGGCAAGTTCGGCATTCGCCTCGAAGATTGCTTCCACATGACCGCCGCCGGCCCGCGTTATTTCAGCGAACCGCCGCGCTCGATCGACCAGCCGGTCTAGGACCGCGAACTTGACGCACCGGCTTCGGCCCGCAATGCCGTTTCTCAAACCAGAATGAGAGGAATGCCGGATGTCCGAGGTCGCGCGTAAGGGCCTGTCGCTGCAGTGGCAGATGCTGGCCGGGTTCCTGATCGGGCTGGTCGCTGGGCTGATCGCATATTCCTTCGCGCGCGACGCCGCCTGGGTCACGTTCGTCACCACCTACATCACCGGCCCGATCGGCCAGGTGTTCCTGCGCTTGCTGTTCATGCTGGTCATCCCGTTGCTGTTTTCGGCCTTGGTGGTCGGCATTTCGGAAATGGGCGAGATCAAGTCATTGAAGCGGGTCGGCTTGCGGACCCTTCTCTACACCGTTTTGGTCTCGGCGATCGCGGTCGCGGTCAGCCTGGCCACGGTCAATATCCTCCAGCCGGGCGCCGGGGTCGACAAGGCGGCCGCCAATTCCATGCTCGCCGACAGCGCGGGCAAGGCGGGCGAAATCGTCAAGAAGGGCGCCGAGCAGCCGTCGGGGATCGACGCCTTCATCACCATCGTGCCCAACAACCTGGTCGAGGTAATGGGCTCGAACAGTGCGATCCTGTCGGTGATGTTCTTCGCTCTGTTCTTCGGCATCGGCCTGCTGCTGACCGAGACGCCCGCCGCGCGCACCCTCCAGCGTGGCTTCCAGGGCCTGTTCGACGTCACGATGCGGCTGATCATGATCGTCATCAAGCTCGCCCCGATCGCGGTCGCCTGCTTCATGTTCAATCTCGCCGCGGTGTTCGGGTGGGACCTGCTGATCCGCCTGTCGGCCTATGTCGGGACGGTGCTGATCGCGCTCGGCATCCAGATGTTCATCGTCTTCCCATTGCTGCTCAAGTGGCTCGGAAAGAAGAGCCCCTTGCTGTTCTTCCGCCAGACGCAGGAGGCCAGCGTCATGGCCTTCTCGACCGCCTCGTCCAACGCGACGCTGCCGACGTCGCTTCGGGTCGCCGAGCAGAATCTCAAGCTTCCGTCGCGGATCTCGCGCTTCGTCCTGACCATCGGCGCCACCGCCAACCAGAATGGCACCGCGATGTTCGAGGGCGTGACCGTCCTGTTCCTCGCCCAATTCTTCGGCATCGAGCTCAACCTTGGCCAGCAATTGATGGTCATGGCGGTGTGCATCCTCGGCGGAATCGGCACCGCGGGCGTGCCCGCCGGATCGCTGCCGGTGGTCGCGTTGATCCTGGCGATGGTCGGGATCAACCCGGAGGCGATTGCGTTGGTGCTCGGGGTCGACCGCTTCCTCGACATGTGCCGCACCACGCTCAACGTGGTCGGCGATCTGGTCGCGGCGCAGGTCATCTCGGCGCATGAGCCGGAGGCGGAAAGCGCGGCGGAAGCGCTGCCTGCATGAGCCTGCCGGAGCCAAACGACAGCATTATCGAACATGGCCGCACCATGGTCCATGACGAGGCGCGCGCGCTCGATGCTTTGGCGGAATCGCTCGGCACCGAATTCGAGACCGCTTGCCGCCTCATCCTCGACTCAAAGGGCAAGCTCATCGTCGCCGGCCTGGGCAAATCGGGCCATATCGGGCGCAAGATCGCCGCCACCTTCGCCTCGACCGGCACCACGGCAACCTTCCTCCACCTCGCCGAAGCGATCCACGGCGATCTCGGCATCGCCGACAGCGGCGACGTCGCCTTGCTCATCTCGCAAAGCGGCCAGACCGCCGAACTGCAGCCGGTGATCGACCATCTCGACGCGCTCGGCGTGCCGATCATCGCCATCACCGGCAATGCCGGCTCGATGCTCGGGCAGGCGGCGGCGGCATCGCTGGTCCTGCCGCACTGGCCCGAAGTCGGCCCCGAAGCGGTTGCGCCGACCACCTCCACCACCATGACCCTCGCTTTGGGCGACGCGCTGGCGATGACGGTGATGCGCGAAAAGGGCTTTACCCGCACCGATTTCGGCCGGATCCACCCCGGCGGGACGCTCGGCCTTCGCCTTCGCCCGGTTCGCCGCGTGATGCACGGCGGCGACCAGCTCCCCCTGGTCAGCGCCGACACGTCGATGCACGACACGATCGTCGTCATGTCCGAAAAGCGCCTCGGCGTGGTCGGGGTGACGGACGCGGAGGGGCGCCTGGTCGGCGTGATCACCGACGGCGATTTACGCCGCAATATCGAGCGCGGGCTAGATCATCCGGCTTCGGCCTACATGAATGCCAATCCCAAGGCAGTCGCGCCCGACGCATTGGTCGACGAGGCGCTGACCCTGTTCGAGGAGCATCGCATCACCACCCTGTTCGTGATCGAGGACGGCATTCCGGTCGGCGTGGTCCACATCCACGACACACCCGCGAGCCGGTGACCCGATGAAGACCGTCATCCTGATCCCCGCGCGCTTCGCCTCGACCCGCTATCCGGGCAAGCCCCTGGTCGGCCTCAAGGGCTGCACCGGCTGCGAGAAGCCACTTATTCAGCGCAGCTATGAAGCCGCCTTGAAGGTGCCGGGCATATCAGCGGTCCACGTTATCACCGACGATGATCGGATTGCGTCGGCCGTGCGCGGGTTCGGTGGCTCCGCGCTGATGACCAGCGAAACCGCGCGCAACGGCACCGAACGCTGCGCCGAAGCGCTCGACCAGCTCGACGCCGACGTGGAGATCATCGTCAATTTCCAGGGCGATGCGCTGCTCACCCCGCCCGGCTTCGTCACCGCGTTGGTCGAGCAGCTCGGCAATTCGACTGATTCGATGGTCGCCACCCCGGCGATGCGCCAGCGCAGCGACGAAGTGCGAAAGTTGCAGGCAGAAGAGGCTGCGGGCCGAGTTGGCGGCACCAGCGTAACGGTCGATGGCAACGACCGCGCGCTGTATTTCTCGAAGAAACTGATCCCTTATCTCCCCGAAGGGACGCTCACCCGGGAAATGTCCCCGGTGCGCTTCCACATCGGGGTCTATGCCTATCGCCGCGCTGCGCTTGCCACCTACGTTGCGACCCCGGTATCCGAGCTGGAGGAACTGGAGGGGCTGGAGCAATTGCGCTTCCTCGTCGCCGGTGTACCGATCGACGTGGTCGAGGTCGCCACACCCAGCTTCACGCTTCGCGAGCTCAACAATCCCGAGGACGTCAGCCCGATCGAGGATTCGCTGGCGATGGCCGGGCTCGAATGAATTTCGTCGAGGCGCTCCCGGCACGCTACCAAACCATTTTGTGCGACATCTGGGGCGTGGTCCATGACGGGATCGAGCTTTACCCCGGCGCCGCGGAGCGCCTGCTCGGCTGGGCGGGCGAGGGGCGGACGATCATCCTCATCACCAATGCACCGCGCCCAGCGGAAGCAGTCGAGCAGCAATTGGCGCGGATCGGCCTTCCGCGCGGCGCATGGCACGGCATCTCGACCAGCGGCGAGGCGGGGATTGTCGCGCTGCACGACCTTGGAGCGTCGGTTGGCTTCATCGGCACGCCGACCGACCGCGCGATCATCGAATCGCGCGGGGTCGTCATCGCCGATGGCGACGACTTCACCGACCTCGCCTGCCTCGGCCTCGACGGGCAGCGCATGGACACTTCCGAATATCTCCCCGAAATCGAGGCAATGGCCGCGCGCGGGGTGGTGATGCACTGCCTCAACCCCGACCTGGTCGTCGTCCGGGGCGGCGTTCGGGAGGCCTGCGCCGGGGCCATTGCTGACCTCTACGAAGGGCTCGGCGGCAACGTCCTGTGGTACGGCAAGCCCCACGCCACCATTTACGAACACGCCCTCGGCCTCGCCGGAAATCCCGACAAGTCGAAAGTCGTCGCGATCGGCGATGCGCTCCCCACCGACGTGCTCGGCGCGGCGCGGCAGGGGATCGACTGCATCTTCGTCACTGGCGGAATTCATGCCGGCGAGCCGTTCCCCGCCGCCTTCGCGCCACAATATGGCCTTGGCGACTGGGCACCGGTGGCGGTCATCGACTCACTCGGCTAAAGGCCAATCATGAACTTTCACGGTAAAACCATTGGGCTCGACCAGCCCTTCTTCCTCATCGCCGGTCCGTGCGTGATCGAGAGCGAGGACTTGCAGATGCGCACGGCCGAGCGGCTGAAGGCAATCACCGACCAGCTCGGAATCCTGTTCCTGTTCAAATCGAGCTTCGACAAGGCCAACCGCTCGTCGGGCACCAGCTTTCGCGGTCCCGGCATGGACGAGGGGCTGCGCATCCTCGAAAAAGTCCGCGCCGAGCTTGGCGTGCCCGTGCTGACCGACGTTCATGACATCCCGCAGATCAAGCCGGTGGCCGAGGTGGTCGACATGATCCAGACCCCCGCGTTCCTCGCCCGGCAGACCGATTTCATCCATGCCGCGGCCAGCGCCGGCAAGCCGGTCAACATCAAGAAGGCGCAGTTCATGGCGCCGCACGACATGAAGAATGTCGTCGACAAGGCCAGGGCAGCGTCGATTGCATCGGGCGGCGACGGCTCCAACATTTTGGTGTGCGAACGCGGTGCGTCGTTCGGCTACAATAATCTCGTGTCCGATATGCGCAGCCTCGCGATCATGCGCGAAACCGGCTGCCCAGTCGTGTTCGACGCGACCCACTCGGTCCAGCTGCCGGGCGGGCAGGGGACCAGTTCGGGCGGCACCCGCGAACATGTTCCGGTCCTCGCCCGCGCCGCGGTTGCGGTCGGCATCAGCGGGCTGTTCATGGAAACCCACCCCGATCCCGCCAATGCTATGTCGGACGGCCCCAATGCCTGGCCGCTCGATCGGATGGAGAGCCTGCTCACCACGTTGGTCAACCTCGACCGTGTGGTGAAGGAGGCGGGCTTCGAGGAAATGTCGCTGTGAAGCCGACCGTCTTCATCCAGGCCAATGCCCGCCAGATGCTCGGCGCCAAGATCAGCGCGCTTAGCTACAAGAAAGCATCGCGGCGCCCCGATAGTTTCAACGTCCGGATCATCGACGCCGCCGAATATCCGCGGCTGATGGCGACCGGCCAGTCGATCCTGCGCGCCGGTCACGTTCGCGCGTGGGATCCCGACGACTTGCAGAGCTTCACCCCCTTACGCTTCGCTCCGCCCAAGATGATGGGCTGGGTTGGCAAGGCGGTGGTGACCGATCCCGACTGCTTCGGCGTCGGCGACATCGCTGACCTGTTCGACCGCGATATGGGCGGCAAGGCGGTCATGGCGGTGCCTCGCCCGGGCCATAACAAGCGCAACGATTATGTCGCGACCTCGGTCATGCTGCTCGACACGGCAAAGCTCGAGCATTGGGACATCGACCAGGATCTCGACGATCTGTTCGCCCACAAGTTCGATTATATCGACTGGATCGAATTGAAGCGCGAGGATCCCGCGACGATCGGTTTCCTCGAGGCTGAGTGGAATGACTTCGACAAGCTGACCCCGAACACCAGGATCCTCCATACCACCAAGCGCCGCACCCAGCCGTGGAAGGCGGGGCTGCCGATCGACTACACATTGCGCGAGCGCGGTCCATTCGATTTCCTGCGCAAATTCAAGCGCAAGACCTACGAGGCACATCCCGATCCCAACCAGGAGGCCCTGGTCTATTCGCTGCTTGCCGACCTGGTCGATCGCGGTGACGTCACCAAGCCGCAACTGGTCGCCGAGATGGCCGCCAACCACGTCCGCCACGACAGCCTCGACCTGGTCGACCGCTACCGCGGGTGGAACGGGCTCACAGCAGCCGCCTGACCGCCTCGGCGGCGATGGCATTGGGGTCCGGGATCGACGCAGCGCGCTTCGGCCCATCGGCAAGCGTCCCGACCATCCCTTGTTCGGTAAGATAATTCCAGAAGCGCCGAAGGTCGCGCCGCCGCGCATTCGGCCCCGTCTCCAGCGGTTCGGCCCCAAGCTCCCGCCGCCCCTTGTCGTCCTGCTCGATCGGGATCAGCGCCACCGGCTTGCCCGCAAGCACCGCCTCCGACAGCATCGAGATACTGTCGCCGGTGACGAAAATCTCCGCCGCGCGGTCTAGCAGCAATGCGAATCGCGGCGACGCGCCGTCGACCAGTCGGATGGAGAGCGACCGCAACCGCTCGACAATCGCCGGATCGGTCCGCCGGCTGGTCACCACCACCACTTCGCCGTCGAACGGCTTCTCGACCGCCGCGACGATCCGCTCCAGCGGCAGTGTCCAATATTTGGTTGCCCCGCCGATCGCCACCAGCCGAAAGCGGCCCGCCGCGTCGAGAAACGCGCACTCATTCGCCGTCGGTTCGGGCGGTGATACGAACCGGCTCATCGCCACCGGTAACAGCACTACATTGCCCCCCGGCGGCACCGGATATTGCCGCGTCGTCACCACCAGGTCGAACAGGCCGGGGTCAATCCGCGGATGCCCGATCCGCACCAGTTTCGTCCGCCCCTCATTCCGCGCCTTGATCCACCGTGCCACCGGCACGCTCCTGCGCCCGATTGCGATCACCAGGTCGGGCCACGGCGCCTTGAGCCCCGCCTTCGCCGCGCCAGTCAGCGACGCCGCAGTCGGCGGCAACCACACGCTGAGCGACTGCAGCGCATTATAATCCATCTGCTTGATGACGAACGGCATCCCCAGCGCCTCTGCCAGCGCCAGCGCCTGGTTATTGTCCCCGGTCCGCGCCCCCAGCAGCACCCAGATCAAGGGCGTGCTCACTTGGCGCGTACTCGGCGATGCTCGCGCCACACCATCACGATCAG
>JBBQTM010000001.1:0-58036 GCA_038234545.1 Sphingomonadales bacterium | reverse complement strand
GATCGATTCCAAACAGATGCCCGGCCTTCCCGCGCCGGTCCCATATCGCGAAATCTGGGTCTATTCGCCGCGTGTCGAGGGCATTCACCTTCGCGGCGGGCCGATCGCCCGCGGCGGGCTTCGCTGGTCCGACCGGCGCGATGATTTCCGCACCGAAATCCTCGGCCTGATGAAGTCCCAGCTGGTCAAGAATGCGGTGATCGTACCGACCGGCGCCAAGGGCGGTTTCTATCCCAAGCACTTGCCCAGCGCAGCGATCGATCGCGACGCGTGGCTTGCCGAAGGCACGGCAAGCTACAAGATCTTCATTCGATCTCTGCTCTCGGTCACCGACAATATCGTCGACGACAAGATCACCCATCCCGCCAAGGTCGTCCGCCACGATGGCGACGATCCGTATTTCGTGGTCGCCGCCGACAAGGGCACCGCGACCTTCTCCGACGTGGCCAACGGAATCGCGCTCGAACGCCAGTTCTGGCTTGGCGATGCGTTCGCCAGCGGCGGCTCCAACGGTTACGATCACAAGGCGATGGGGATTACCGCCAAGGGCGCGTGGATTTCGGTCCAGCGCCATTTCCTGGAAGTCGGCATCGACGTACAGTCGGACCCGATCCAGGTGGTCGGTTGCGGCGACATGTCTGGCGACGTATTCGGCAACGGCATGCTGCTGTCCAAGGCGCTCAAGCTGGTCGCGGCGTTCGACCATCGCCACATCTTCATCGACCCCAATCCCGACCCGGCGAAAAGCTGGAAGGAGCGCAACCGGATGTTCGCGCTGCCGCGGTCGAGCTGGGACGATTATGATCGCAAGACGATGTCCAAGGGCGGAATGATCGTCCCGCGCTCGCAAAAGTCGATCAAGCTGACCAAACAAGCGCAGGCCGCACTCGGCATCAGCGCGAACGAGATCGACCCCAACGGGCTGATCACCGCAATCCTCAAGAGCCCGGTCGACCTGATCTGGTTCGGCGGTATCGGGACTTACGTCAAAGCCTCGACGCAGCCGCATGGCGACGTCGGCGATCCGGCCAACGACGTGCTTCGCATCGACGCCAGCGAGATAAGGGCCAAGGCGATCGGCGAAGGCGCCAACCTCGCCATCACCCAGGCCGCGCGAATAGAGTTCGCGACCCTCGGCGGGCGCATCAACACCGATTTCATCGACAACAGCGCCGGCGTCGATTGCTCGGATAATGAGGTCAACATCAAGATTCCGCTCAACCGCGAAATGGACGAGGGGCGGCTGACCGAGGCGAAGCGCAATGCGTTGCTGGTCAGCATGACCGACGAAGTGTCGGAACTGGTGCTGGAAGATAATCGCCTTCAGAGCCTGGCGCTGTCGATCGCCGAATCGGGCGGGGCCAGGGCACTGCCCGAGCATGTCCGCGCGATCGAACTGCTCGAAGCCAGTGGCCGGCTCGATCGCAGGGTCGAGGGACTCGGCTCGAGCGATGTCCTGCTGCGCCGCTCGCTCGACCAGCGCGGGCTGACCCGCCCCGAACTGGCGGTCGTCCTGTCGATGGCCAAGCTGGCGCTTCAGGCCGCGATCGAGAAGCTCAAGCTGGCCGACGACCCCCTGCTCGGCAAGCAATTGTTCACTGCCTTCCCCGCGCCGATGGTCAAAGCCCATGCCGAGGCGATCCGCACTCACCGGCTGCGGCACGAAATCCTTGCTACCAAGGTCGCCAACCGGATCGTCAATCGCCTCGGCCCGAGCATCCCACTCAGCCTGACCGAGGAGGAAGGCACCTCGCTCGGCCAGGTCGCGGTCGCGTTCCTCGCCGCCGAGCATCTGCTCGAGCTGCCAAAATTGTGGGAGCGGATCGAGGACGCCCCGGTGCCCGAAGCCGTTCGGATCGAGCTGTTCCAGGTCGCCGCGCGCTCGGTCCGCAGCCATGTCTCCGACATCTTGCGCTCGACCGGCGCCGAGGACAGCGTCGCCGACCTGGTCGAGTTGCTCAAGCCCGCGATGCGCGCGATCTCCGCCGCCGCGACCAAGCTGATCCGCTCCGAAGTTCGCAATGAAGCGCTGGCGCGGCGCGAGCATCTGCTCGGGCTTGGCGCCGACGCGGCGATCGTCGACGGGCTGGTGCGGATTTTCGAACTCGACGGCGTGTTCGGCATTTCGGCGCTCGCCGCCAAGCGCCAGCTCGATGCGCAGCAATTGACCGAGGCTTATACGCAGCTGGGCGAAGCGCTCGGTCTCGACTGGGCGCAGCAGGAAGTCGCTCGGTTTCAACCCGCGGATCAATGGGAACGGCTATTGGTCGCCGGCCTCGAGCGCGATTTCGAGCAATTGCGGCTGGAGTTTCTTGCGCGCGGGCGCGACGGCGATCCAGCGGCGACTGTCGACCGCTGGATCGAACGCCAGGCACCGCGCATCGAGCAATTCCGCAAGCTCATCGCCCAGGGCCGAACGTCGGGCGCGGTGACCGCGTCGATGCTCGCCCAGATCGCGAGCCAGGCGAGAATCCTGCTCGCGCGATGAACCGCATGCGGGTGGCGCTGCTGGTTCCCGATCCGGCCTATCCCGAGGATTATGCCTGGACCTATGATGTCGAGGCGGCGATCCTTGCCCGGGTGGGGATGGAAGTGGTGCCGCTACCGTGGACCCAGGTCGCCGACGTGTCGGGGTTCGACTTGATCCTGCCGCTGGTCGCGTGGGGTTATAATCTCGATTATCCGCGTTGGCTGGCTATGCTCCAGCGTGCCGAGGTCGAACGCTGGCCCTTGCTCAATCCCCCCGATTTGCTGCGCTGGAATGGCGACAAGGCCTATCTGAGGGAGCTTGGCGCAAAAGGCATCCCGACAGTCGCGACGGTCGAGGTCAACACGCTCGACGCAGGTTCGTTGCGCAGTGCTGCGGCCAAGCTGGGCGCGATCGACCTGGTCATCAAACCACCGATTTCGGGCGGCGCACATGGCACGTACCGGATCGGGCTCGAGGATCGGATCCCGGCCGATGTCGCGGGCCGGCGGATGATGGTCCAGACCTTCCAGCCGACCATCGCTATGGGCGAATGGTCGATCATCCTGTTCGGCGGCAAGTTCAGCCATGCCGTCCTCAAGACTCCGGCCACGGACGAATTCCGGGTCCAGCCGCACTTGGGCGGAACCGACAAGATCGCAGTGCCGCCGCACGGTGCGGTCGCGCTGGCCCAAAAGGCACTCGCCGCAGCGCCCGCCTCCGCGCTCTACGCCCGCGTCGACATGATCGCCAATGCCGCCGGTGCGCTCAAGGTCATGGAACTCGAGCTGATCGAGCCGGCCCTGTTCCTCCATGACGCCCCCGATAAAGGCGTTGCCTTCGCCTCAGCCGTTCGCACCGCAGCAGCAGCAGCAGCCGCGAGCGCACGCAATTAGAAGTACGATTTTTTGGGGGTGGCGACGAAGCGTGCCGCCACTTAGGCTTCGTTCACGCAAAAGCAGGGCGCATACGACCAATGTCGGCAAATACTCAGTCACTTACCGAAAAGGAGAAGCAGACGCTGCGCCTGATCGTGCGCGGTCACGATGCAAAATCCCTGGCGCGGCACCTTGGTCTGTCGGTGCATACGATCAACGAACGCCTTCGCGACGCGCGCCGCAAGCTCGAGGTTTCCAGCAGCCGCGAGGCCGCCCGGCAATTGTTCGAGAGCGAAGGCGGCGTCCCCCAAAATCAAGCGGACAAGCAAATCGGGGATGCCACGCCCTTCGCCTTGGAGGAAAAGGAGGCATCAGGCACCGCTCGCAACCCGACCGGTGTCATCATTGCAGGAGCAGTCACCATGTCGATCGTCGCCGCTGTATTTGCTTTGTCATTGTTGGCCGACCAGCCTGCGCCATCCGCAGCCACCAACGCTTCCTCGTCCCCGACGGCACCCGTCGTCGTCGAATCGGATGCGGTTCGCGCCGCTCGCAACTGGCTGGTGCTTGGCGACCAAAGCCGCTGGAACGACGGTTGGCTGGCCACCGCGGAATCGTTCCGCAAGTTGAACAGCGCCGAGCAGTGGGCCGCTGCCGCGACCAAGGTGCGCGTGCCGATGGGCGCGCTCATTTCCCGGACCGCGCTAAGCCAGGACAGCGTCCCCGCCCCGCCTGCCGGGGTCGAAGTGGTCAAGTTCCGCGCCAGCTTCGCTAACCGGGCCGACGTCGTCGAGACCCTCAGCCTGGTCCGCGAAAACGGGGACTGGAAGGTTGTCGGGATCTACGTCGACTGAGCCCCGCCGCCGCGCGCAAACAGCCACTGGCGGATCGCCGAAGTCAGATTGGGCGGCGGCGCGCCCTCCATCCGCTCGACATCGATGGCCGCGATCAGCGCGTTGAGCGGTAGGCCGCGCTCGACCGCCGCCGTCTCCAGCGCCGCCCAGAAAGCAGGCTCGAGACTGATCGACGTCTCATGCCCGGCGATCGTCACCGACCTCTTGGTGGGAACGCCGAAAATCATGCCTTCAGCATGAGCCGGACGAACTCCGCAAGGCCGACTGCCCGCCCGAGCTTATGCGAGGAAACCAAAACAAAAACGTCTTCAATACATATGCTGCCCGCCGTTGATCGACAGCGTCGATCCGGTCACGAAGCCGGCATCTTCGCCCACCAGGAAAGCCACGCCGCGCGCGATCTCGCTGGCCTTGCCGAGCCGGTTGACGGGGATCTTGGCGACGATCTTGCCGAGCACGTCGGCCGGCACCGCGGCGACCATGTCAGTGTCGATATATCCCGGGGCGATCGCGTTGACGGTCACGCCGTCGCGCGCGCCTTCCTGCGCCAGCGCCTTGGTGAAGCCGTGGATGCCCGACTTGGCGGCGGCATAATTGACCTGGCCATATTGCCCGGCCTGGCCGTTGATCGAGCCGATGTTGACGATTCGCCCGTAGCCGCGCGTCTGCATCCCCTCGAACACCGCTTTCGCCATGTTGAAACAACCGCCGAGGTTGGTGTCGATGACGTCCTGCCACTTGGCATGGTCCATCCGCTTCATGGTCGTGTCGCGGGTGATTCCGGCATTGTTGACCAGCACGTCGACCGGGCCGAGGTCGCCTTCGATCGCAGCCACGCCGTCGAGGCACGCCTGGTGATCGGCGACATCGAACTTGTAGGACTTGATCCCGGTACGGTCGGAGAATTCCTTGGCCCGTTCCTCATTGCCGGCATAAGTCGCCGCGACGTCCATGCCCATTTCCTTCAAGGCAATGCTGATCGCCTCGCCAATCCCGCGCGTGCCGCCGGTCACCACTGCCACTCGAGCCATTTTTCTCTCCATCCGTTTTCTTTGGACGGTTAGACTTCGCTCCACCATCCGGCAAGTTCGCGCGTGATCAGCGCTTGCAGCATTTCCATGCCAGCCTGTCCGTCATTGAGGCAATCGAGCCGCGCGAAATGCGTTCCCCCCGACGCCAGGAAATCTTCCTTGCCGCGCAGTCCGAGTTCTTCGATCGTCTCCAGGCAGTCGGCGGAAAATCCCGGCGCTGCGATCGCCACTTTGGTCACGCCTTCGCCCGGATAGATCTTGAGCGTGTCGTCGGTCGCCGGCTCGAGCCATTTGGCGCGGCCGAAGCGCGACTGGAACGAGATATCGACCGGCCGGTCCATCGCCTCGCCCAGCAGCCGGGCGGTCTTCTGGCAGTGGCAATGATAGGGATCGCCCAGTTCTAGCGTCCGCAGCGGCATTCCGTGGAAGCTCAGCAGCAGCCGCTCGGGCACGAAGTCGAGCGCCTCAATCTGCCGCTCCAGATCCGCCTTCAACGCGCCGATATAGAGCGGGTCGTCATAATAAGGGGGCAGGGTGCGCAGCGCCGGTTGCCACCGCATCGTGGCCAGTGCGGCGAAGGCGGCATCGTTGGCGGTGGCGGTCGTGGCGGCGCAATATTGCGGATAGAGCGGCGCGACCAGGATGCGCTCGCAGCCCTCGGCCTTCATGTCGGCCAGCGTCGCCGCAATCGCCGGCTTGCCATAGCGCATGGCGTGGACCACCCGCACCGTATCGCCCAGTCGCGCCTGGAGCGCTCGCGCTTGCCGCGCGGTGATCGCCGCGAGCGGCGAGCCCTCGTCGGTCCAGACTTGCGAATAAGCGTGAGCGCTCTTTTTCGGTCGCGTATTGAGGATGAAGCCGCGCAGGATCGGCTGCCACACGATCGGCGGGATCTCGACCACCCTGCGATCACTCAGGAACTCCGCCAGGTAACGCTTGACCGACGCCGCGTCGGGCGCATCGGGCGTGCCGAGATTGGTCAGCAGCACACCGACGCGCGGGGGACGTATCGCTGGATGATCGGCGGGCGGCGGCACTAACTCGCCATGCTATCGAACGGCAGATCGCGCAAGCGTCGCCCGGTTCCAGAGGCGATGGCATTGGCGACCGCGGCCGCAAGCACGACATGGCCGAGCCCGCTGACTCCGCCGGGCTCGGCGCTGCTCGGCGCAATTTCGACCTCGATTTGCGGAACGACGGCGAAGCTGGCCCGACCCGAACGCCGCACGACCGGCATTCCGGCAACGATCTCGGGCGCGAGACGGGTCGCCAGCGCCAGTGCCTGGAGCAACGACCCCTCGACCTGCTGCATCACCAGCCCGGGATTGATCGCCCGCCCGCAGTCCACCACCGCCACCAGCCGCTCGACCGCGATTTGCTGGTCGGCTCCGATCCCGGCCTCAGCCAGCAATGCGATGTGCGACCCGAACGCCGATGCGCAGGCCAGGCCCATCCGGCTTCCCGGGCCGCCGCCATCCCACCGGCCAAGCGCCGCCACCGCGCTCAGCACCTGGGCGAGCCGGACGTTGCCGCCCAGCAAGCCCATTCGGAACGAGAATGGTTCCGACCCCATCCGCCGCGCCACTTCGTCGACGAAGCTCTCGGTTGCAAAGGCGGTCAGCGCCTCGCTCCCGCCGCGCATATATCCGCTCGCAATCGGCAGGTCGGCGGCGACCTGCTCGATCCGCATCGCCGGCACCGAATAGGGCGGGGCGGCACCGGGTAATGCCAAATCGGGCGCGCTGACGAACCGCGCGCTCCATGCCGCCAGACCGCCATCGGGCGACGGCAGAGCGGTCATCCGCGCGACCATCGGGCTGCGCATCGGTATATGATTGCGGCTGCCCTTGGCCGGGACGACCAGCTGCACCGGCTTGCCCGTCCGCCGCGCCAGATTGATCACAATAGGAATGGCGAGGGTCGCCATTCCCGCACCCGACGGATCGCCGACTGGCATCGGGTAAAGCGTCACCGCCGCCGCCTCCATCCCGGTCGCCGCGAGCGCGGCATCATAATCCTGGACCGGCGCCCACAGTTCGAGCCGCCCGCCCGCAAACCGTGCGGTGGCGCACATCGGTTCGAGCGAACCATGGTCGGCCGCAGCAATCCGATAGGTTGCCGCCAGCGCCTGCGCATCGACGACGGTCTCGGCATAGTCCCCGCGCGAGAACAAGGATTGCCGGTCGCCGGTGTCGAGCGCCTGCTGGAGCGCTATATCGACTGCCGCGTTGTTGCTGTCGGCATTGCCGGTGAAGCGCGCGGCAGCCGCAACCAGCGCGCGCTCGGCGGACCACCACGTCGCGCCCACCGCCGCCAGCCAGCCCTCGCCCGCGACCAGTCGATCATCCTGGCTCCGGCGCGAAAAGCCGCGCAATTGCCCGCCCGGCGGCGCCATCCGTACCGACGCGAATAGCATGTCCGGCAACCGCACATCGCCGGCAAAACGCCACGCCCCGTCCGACTTGGCCGGCCCGTCGAGCCGCGCCAGCGACTGGCCGGCGAGCCGTCCACTGTCGGCTGCGCGAAGCACGGGCTCGCCCGGCTCCAGCGCCGCTGCCGCCTCCGCCACTTGCCCGAACCCCAGCCGCCGTCCGCCATGCGCGACGAATCCGTCGGCCGCCTCGCATTCGGCCGGATCGACGTCCCATCGGGCCGCCGCCGCCCGTACCAGCAGGTCGCGCGCCATTGCTCCGGCTTCGCGCAGCGGCTGCTCGAACGCCCGCACCGAGGTCGCCCCCGCGGTCGCACGGCGCTTCAACGTCGCATTGGCATAGACTGCGCCCGCCGGGGCAGGCTCGACCGCCACCTGCTCCCACGCCGCACCCAGCTCGTCGGCGGCAACCTGGGCCAGGCCGGTCCAGATGCCCTGCCCGGTCTCGGCTTGTGGAATCGCCACCGTCACCCGCCCGTCGGGCGCGATCTTGAGATAATGGCCGAACACTTGCTCGCCGCGCGCGGCGGTCAGCGCGCTTCCAATTTTGCGCGGCCAGGCTGCAAAGGCGACGATCAGCCCGATGCCGACCCCGCCGCCGACCAGCAGGCTACGACGGCTGATCGGCCTCAATGCGCGTATTTCTGCTTCAAGACGACGCGGTCGATCTTGCCGGTGCCGAGCCTTGGCAGCGGCTGGTCGGAAAAGATCATCCGTTCGGGAATCTTGTATGCCGCAAGCTTGCCATCGAGAAACCCGCGCAGGGTGGTTTCGTCGACATTTTCACCCTCGGCCGGGTGGAGCACCGCGACCACGATCTCGCCCAGCCGCTCGTCGGGAACCCCGAACACCGACACCTCGCCGATTCCGGTGCAGGCGTAGAGCGCCGCCTCGACCTCGGCCGCCGAAATATTCTCGCCGCCGCGAATGATGATGTCCTTCTTGCGGTCGACGATGAACAAATAGCCGTCATCGTCGAGATAGCCGATGTCACCGGTCTTGAGGAAATGATCGGCCGTGAATGCGGCGGCGGTGGCGGCTGGATTTTTCCAATAACCCTTGATGTTGGCTGCGGTGCGGATCCCAATTTCGCCGCGCTCTCCCGACGGCAGATGCTGGTTGTCATCGCCGAGAATCGCCATCTCGACAAAAGGAGCGGTCGGACGCCCCGTCGACGCCGGCTTGTCGATATAATTGCTCCAGAAATTGCCGCAGCCGACGGCATTGGTCTCGGTCAAACCATAGCCTAGCGCGGGCTGTGCTTCGGCGAAACTGTCCTTAAGCCGCTCGACATGCGCCGTCGGCCGGGCCGCGCCGCCGGCCGCGATATCGGTCATTGACGACAGATCATATTTGTCGCGGTCGGGATGGTTCATCAGCTCCAGGCTCATCGTCGGGACGCCAACGAAATAGGTCACCGTCTCTGCCTCGATCAGCCGCAGCGCCTCGCCCGCGTCCCATTTGGTCATCAGCACCATTCCACGCCCGACGACGAAGCTGTTGAGCAACACCGGCACTTCGCCGGTGACATGGAACAGCGGCACGTTGACCAATGTCTTGGGCGGATTGGGCGGCGGGGTTCCGCGCGCGGTCATGATTCCGAGCAGGGTCATCAGGTGCGTCGCGTAGACATAGACGCCGGTGGTCACCGCGCGATGGGTCGACAGCGCGCCCTTGGCCTCGCCGGTCGATCCCGAGGTGAAGAGGATGGTGGCATCGTCGTCGGGCGCGACCTCGGGCAAACTCGTCGCCGGATCGGCCCCAAGCAACGGCGCCAACGCCTGTCCGGACGGCAATTCCACCTGAAGCTGCACCAAGTCCCAGTCGCCAGCGACCTTGGCAATGCGCGCCGCACGGGGCGCATCGGCCAGGATCAGTTTGGGCGCGGTGAGTTCGAGCGCGTGGGCCAACTCCTCGGCCTGCCACCAGCCGTTGAGCAGGGTCGCGATTGCGCCGGCCTTGAGCGCGCCCATGTAGCCGACGATCCAGCTCGGGCAGTTGCGCATCGCGATTCCGACCCGGTCGCCCTTGACGATGCCCCGCGCCACCAGCCCGCGCGCGACCTCGTCGGATAATCGCCCGAGATCGGCGAAGGTCAGCCGTTCGTCGCCCGCGATCACCGCCTCGACCGCGCCGTTGAGGGCGCAGAAGGTGGCGAAAAAGCTCGGAAGGGTGGCAGGAAAGTTGCCGACGATCGCCTGGCCCTTGGAATCGCGCTCGATCACGATCCGTCCGCCCGGCCCGATCACCGCGGCCAGGGTTGCATCGAAAATACGGTCGAGCTCGCTTGGCATCGCTTCTCCTTTGCCTTCCCCGTCGGGCACCTTATGAGGCGTCACCGCACGAAGGAAGACCCATGACCGCCGTAACTGCCAACAATGTGGCCAATAATGTCGCGAATAATAGCGGGGCGATCAGCTATTATGACCTCGGCTTGTCGCCGGTCGCGCTCGATCTCGGCATTTTCGAGCTTCGCTGGTACAGCCTCGGCTATCTCGCGGGCATTTTCCTCGGCTATTGGTATCTGCTCAAGCTGATCAAGCAGCCCGGCGCCCCGCTCGCCCGGCGCCACGCCGACGATCTCGTCTTCTACGCGTCGCTCGGCGTGATCTTCGGTGGCCGGCTGGGCTACGTCCTGTTCTACAACCTCGGCTATTATCTCAAGAACCCGCTCGACATCCTCAAATTGTGGGACGGCGGGATGAGCTTTCACGGCGGGGTCATCGGGGTCACCATCGGCATCCTTTACCTTGCCCGCAAGGAAGGGCTGAACTGGCTGCGGGTCCATGACTATGTCGCCTGCACCGTGCCGATCGGGCTCGGGCTGGTGCGCGTCGCCAATTTCGTCAACGGCGAATTGTGGGGCGCGCCAACCACGGTCGCGTGGGCGGTGCGCTTTCCCGAAATGATCGCCGGCACGCTTCAGCTCGGCCCCGCCCGCCATCCGACCCAATTGTACGAAGCGATCCTGGAAGGCGCGGTGCTGTTCGCGATCCTCGCTTTCATGTTCTGGAAGACCAAGGCGCGCTACGAACCGGGCAAATTGGTCGGCGCGTTCATCCTGTTTTACGGGCTGTTCCGCTTCGCCATCGAATATATCCGTGAGCCCGACGATCAGTTTGCCGGCACCATCATCGAAGCCTCGGGCTTGCACATGGGGCAATGGCTGTCGCTGCCGATGATCATCGGCGGCCTGTATCTGATGGCCACTGCCAAGCGCCGCCGCGACCGGGTCGAGCCGGTGGCCGGGACGGAGAGCGTGGCCTGAGCTTCGCCGACGAATTGAACGAGCGGATCCGCACCCGCGGACCGCTCACCGTCGAGGCCTATATGGCGCTGTGCAACGCGCATTATTACGCCACCCGCGATCCGCTGGGCGCGAGCGGCGACTTCACCACCGCGCCCGAAATTCATCAGATGTTCGGCGAGATGGTCGGCGCCTGCCTCGCCGATGTCGCGGCGAGGGCGGGAGCGACGGACGCAATCTACGCCGAGCTCGGCCCCGGCCGTGGGACGCTTGCCGCCGATGCGCTTCGCCTGTTCGGTCCAATTCCGGCCCACTTCATCGAGACCAGCCCCACCCTGCGTGACGCCCAGCGGGCACGCGTGCCCCACGCGGTCCACCTTGACCGCATCGAGCAGCTTCCCCAGCAACCCATCCTGCTGGTCGCCAATGAATTCTTCGACGCGCTGCCCGTCCAGCAATGGGTCGGCGACGAGCAACGACTGATCGTGCCGCACGGCAATGCGCTCGCCTTCACCGGCCACGGCCTGATCGTCGAAACCTCCCCCGCCCGCGCCGCCGCCGCTGCCGCCCTCGCCGCGCACCTCGTCACCCACGGCGGGATCGCCCTGATCATCGATTACGGCCACGCCGCGAGCGCCCCCGGCGACACGCTCCAGGCGGTGCGCGGTCACGCCTTTGCCGATCCGCTGGCCGATCCGGGCGAGCAGGATCTCACCGCCCACGTCGATTTCCAGGCGGTGGGGAAAGTAGCACGCGAAGCGGGCGCGGCGGTGACTGCGCTTGCAACGCAACGCGACTGGCTCACGCGCCTCGGCATCCAGCAACGCGCCGACGCCCTCACCCGCGCCAACCCCCACCATGCTGAAACCATCGCTTCGGCGCTCGCCCGCTTGACCGCAGCCGACCAGATGGGCGATCTGTTCAAGATCATGGCAATCCATCATCCCGATTGGCCGATTCCCGCGGGTTTCCAGTGACCGTCACCCTCCGCGACGCGACCAAGGCCGATGCCGCGACGCTCGCCGCCCTCGGCAGCCGCACCTTCACCGACACCTTCGGCCACCTCTACGATCCCGACGACCTCGACCTGTTCCTCAAGACCCATGCCGAGGAGCATTGGGCGGCGGAGCTATGCGATCCCGAATATGCGGTGCTGCTGGTTGAAACGGCGAGCGGCGAGGCGGTCGGCTATGCCAAGGTCGGCCCGCCTCACCTTCCGTTCGAGCCGCGCGGGGTGGCGGTCGAACTTCGCCAATTTTACCTCGTCAAGGACTGGCAAGGCCACGGCATCGCCGACGAGATGATGCACTGGGTGATCGACCAGGCCGAGCAGCGCAAGGGCGACGACCTCTACCTCTCGGTGTTCGTCGACAACCACCGCGCCCGCAAATTCTACGAGCGCTGGGGGTTCGTCGCGGAAGGGCGCTATGCCTTCATGGTCGGCACGCATGCCGATGAGGATATCGTCATGCGAAGGCCGCTTTGACGGTCGAGGCCGTCCGCGCCGCAGCGCTGGCCGACCTCCCCCACGCGTTCCTCGGGCGGGCAGGCGGCGTCTCCACCGGCACGCTCACCGGCCTCAATTGCGGCTGGGGCAGCGGCGACGATCGCGCCTCCATCGCTGAGAACCGCCGCCGCGCGGTCGAAGCGGTGCTTCCCTGTTCGCGACTCGTGACGGTCCACCAGATCCACAGCGCCGACGCGGTTGAAGCAGGCGATTGGCCCGACGACGACCGTCCCCACGCCGACGCTTTGGTCACCGACCGTCCCGGCATTCTCCTCGGGATCCTGACCGCCGATTGCGCCCCGATCCTGCTCGCCGACCGCGAGGCCGGGGTCATCGGCGCCGCCCATGCCGGATGGCGCGGCGCGGTCGCCGGGGTCGCCGCCAGCACCATTGCCGCGATGGAAAAACTCGGCGCCCGCCGCGAACGAATCGCCGCTGCGGTCGGGCCCTGCATCGCCCAGCGAAATTACGAGGTCGACCCCGCCTTCGCCGAGCGGCTGGGTGAGGAGAATGAGCGTTTCTTGACCGACGGCCCCGCCGGCAAACCGCATTTCGACCTCGAAAGCTTCGTCGTTGCAAGCCTCGCCGCCGCCGGAGTCACCCGCATCGAGGCGCTCGGCCTCGACACTTATGCCGCGCCCGACCGTTTCTTCAGCTACCGCCGCGCCACCCACGCCGGCGAGCCCGACTACGGCCGCCAGCTGAGTATCATCGGCCTCAACCCCGGTTGAAATCTCCCCGGGCGGCGACTAATTGCCCAGCCGACGGTGAGCCGGCGGATCCTGCGGAGGTTAGGATGGAATCGCCCCGGCTTCCTCGCTCAGATGTCCCGCCTCCCTGGGACGATTGAAACGAGGATCCCCCATGGCCGACACGACCTCCCGCAAGCCCAAGCAAGCCGCCACCCACATCGGCAATCACAAGCTCGACCCGTCGACCATGATGATGGGCCACGGCTATGATGCAGCGCTGAGCGAAGGCTCGCTCAAGCCCCCCATTTTCCCCACCTCGACCTTCGTGTTCGAGCGCGCCGCCGACGGCAAATTGTTCTTCGAAGGAATCACCGGCCGCCGCCCCGGCGCGGGCGATGGCCTGGTCTATTCGCGCTTCAACAACCCCAACCAGAACATCCTCGAGGATCGCCTGAAACTGTGGGAAGATGCCGAGGAAAGCCTCGCTTTCTCCAGTGGCATGACCGCCATCACCACTCTGTTCCTGACCTTCGTCCGCCCCGGCGACGTGATCGTTCATTCGGGCCCGCTTTACGCCGCGACCGAGTCGATCATCGCCAAGATATTGAGCCAGTTCGGCATCAAATATGTCGACTTCCCCGCCGGCGCGACCCGCGAAGAAATCGATGACGTGCTCGACCGCGCCAAGGCGATGGGCAATGTCAGCCTGATCTATCTCGAAAGCCCGGCCAACCCGACCAATGCTTTGGTCGACGTCGAGGCCGTCCGCGATGCCCGCGCCGCCGCCTTCGCGGGTGATGCGCTCCCCCCGATCGCGATCGACAACACCTTCCTCGGCCCGCTCTGGGCACGCCCGATCGACCAGGGCGCCGACATTTCGGTTTACAGCCTGACCAAATATGCCGGCGGCCACAGCGATCTCGTTGCCGGCGGCCTGACCGGTTCCAAGGTGCTGCTCGACAAGGTGCGGATGATCCGCAACACGATGGGCGGCATCTGCGATCCGAACACCGCCTGGATGCTGCTCCGCAGTCTCGAAACGCTCGAACTCCGCATGAGCCGCGCCGGCGAAAACGCCGCCAAGGTGTGCGAATTCCTGCGCGATCATCCCAAGGTCGAGACGGTTGGCTACCTCGGCTTCCTCGAAGCCGGATCGCGCCAGAAGGATATTTACGACCGCCACTGCCTCGGCGCCGGATCGACCTTCTCGCTCTACCTCAAGGGCGGCGAGCGCGAGGCCTTCGCCTTTCTCGACGCGCTCAAGATCGCCAAGCTCGCGGTCAGCCTCGGCGGCACCGAAACCCTCGCCTCGGCCCCCGCTGCGATGACCCACCTCTCGGTCCCCGACGACCGCAAAGCCGCGCTGGGGATTTCGGACAATCTGGTGCGAATTTCGATCGGCGTGGAAAAAGCCGAAGACCTAATCGCCGACTTCGACAATGCGCTGGCGGCGGTCTGAGCAACAGTCAATACAGGTTAATCACCAAGGTACCTCATTGCACCTTTGTTGTGCCGACTGAAGCGCTTGGGCTTGGGACGTAGATCGACAAAAGGCGATTTACGTCGAATGAGTCCGATTGTGTCAAATTCTCTCCCAATCTGCGAGCGCAGAAAAAGCCGATCAATCATCTTTTGTGCGTCTTGGTCAGCAGCAATCACAATGTCTCGTGCTTGTTCGACAACCGCGCTGTTAATACCTCTGACCAAGACGTTTGGCTCTTGCGTTGAGAACGCCCTCGCAATCTCGACCTCGTTCGTCAGAATCAAAAGTTTTGTAGGAGATATCGGTAATATCATAAACGCGTCGGAAGAGATCAACTGAGCAGAAACGCTTACGGGACGATCTGAATTGATTAAATGTTTTGAAGATCTTGAAACATCCACGATGAATACCGTGAAGCTTGAAATTATGGACGTTGCATTGGGTGACTCAACTAAACTCGCTAATAGCCTGTTCGCAGTCGATTTGAGGGATTTTTCAAAATCATCGCCTTCAAGATTGGCATAAGGAGCGCCGTCAACGCGTGTTGCTAGTTCGCGTCTGATCTCAGCGAGTCGACTCGGAGAGCGGTGCATCAGTGAAACCATGAATTTAGATAGTGCGATCCTGTCTTTCGCGTTTCCCGGTAGGCCCTGATCTAACTTCTGAAGTGCCGTCGCCGCTCGATCGTCAAGTTGTTGGAAAAGCTTCATTTCTAAGCGCTGACTGTCTGCGGCATCGCTCAAGTCCGACAGTTGATAGAGGTCTCGTTCGTAAGCGATGGCTTTCGGTGACCTTAGCTTGCAGTCCAGTTTGCCATTAGACCCTCGAGGTCGGACAAAGCGAAAAAGAGTTCCCTTGGTTGCCCATCGTTCAAGATAGAATTGGGGAAGGTAGTGATGATCTCTTGGAATGCTCATTAAGCCCTTATCCCCAATCCTCAACCACCCAACCCCGCTCCGCCGCCAGCCGCTTGAGCCGATCGTGCGGGTTCACCGCGACTGCTTCGTCGGCCCATTCGAATACCGGCGCGTCGCTGGCATGGTCCGAGTAGAAGCGCACATGCGCCCGGGTCAGGCCATGCTCGGCGAGCCACGCCTCGATCATCGTCAATTTGGCCGGGCCGTAGCAATTGACCCCCTCGATCCTGGCCTGGACGCAGGCGTCGAGGCCGAGGATCGAGTTGGTGCCGATGCAATCGTCGAAGCCGAGTTTTTCGGCAATCGCGCGGGCGTAGAAGCGGTAGCTGGCGGTGGCCATCACCACGCGGCGCCCTTCGGCCTTGTCGCGCGCAATCGCCGCCAGCGCGCCGGGGCGGATATTATGCTCGATCGTCGATTGCGCGAACGATTCCACCAACGGCGCGAGCACCGCGAGATGCGTTTCCCTGCCGAGCAACAGCCAGTGATTGATCTCCTTCAGCCGCCCGCGATCGATGATCTTCGCGACGTACAGCAGCATCGATGCGATCACGAGCGGGATCGCCAGCAGCCGCCACGGCGCGCGTTTCGCGGCACAATGCAGCAGGAACGGCGTATAGGTCGCGCGCCGCGTGACCGTGCGGTCCATGTCGTAGATGGCAAGATCGGTCATACGCGGCCTCCGAGAATGGCCTCGACCAACACCAGGTCATCCGGCTTGTCGACATCGACCGCCGCCAGCGGATTGGCCATTTCGACCGCGCGAATCGTCATCCCGAGTTTGCCCCCCATTGCGGCAAGCACCTGATCCAGCGTCCGCAGGCGCATCAGCCCGAGCATCCCCGGCAATCCCAGCGCCGTCAGTTATTTCCAGCCTTTCTTGCGATCCTGTTCGACCTCGCGCCACAGCGCCACCGCCTTTGCAGCCTTGGGCGATCCCAAGGCGAACAAATTGGCCCCCGAATAGGCCCCGCCGTGAAACCCGATCCAGGTCCGCTTGGTCTGCGGTAACCGCGCCATCAGCGGTCGCCGCTCGACCAGCCCGATCGCCACGTCGGCCCCATCGGCCTGCGCACAGAAATCGTCGATCATCGCACCATCGAGCAAGGCATGATCGGCGGTCGTCACCAACAGCGGATAGCGGGTCGCCGGATCGGCCAAAATCGCTTCGATGGTCGCCGCAATGGTCGCGCCGGACGGTTCGACGCTCAGCCGCTCGTCCACGGGCAAGACCGAGAAGATGGACATACCGTCTTTCCCGCTTGTCCCGAGCGCAGTCGAGGGACGTGTCTCGAATCCTGAGCGAGTCGAAGGGCTCGACACCAACGGATTTAGGAGTGCATCCTGCGCCAGCACCCGCACCCGGTCGATATTGGCATTGCCAAGCAGCGCCCGCACCGGCCGCGCGATCATCGGCTCGCCCGCCACCGGGATCAGCGCCTTGGCCCTGACCCCATTGGCCTCGGCAAATGGGTCGCCGCCGGGCCGCGACCCGGCGAGCAGCAGCGCGGTGTAGCTTGTCACTCGGGCGAGCCCGTCACGCCAGCCAGCTGCTCAGCACCTGCCCGCGCTCAACCCGTGCATTGGCCTGCGCCAGCCGAACCGCGTGAAAAATCAGCGACAGCATCGTCCACAGGGCGACCAGCTCCAGCCCCATGTCGGGGCGGCGGAACACCAGGCTGACCAGCAGGATGATCATGTTCGGGTTGCGCCGTGCGGTGACCAGCCGGAAGCGGCTGTCGAGCGGCTGCCAGACGTGGATATGCATGCCGAACTTGCGCATGAAAATGCCTTCGACGAAGCGCTGGACGACATAGCCGCCGACGATCGCAAGCACGATCAGCACTTCGTACACCCGCTCGAACGGGTCGCCATGATAATTGAGCCCCTCGGCCCACGCCCACCACCAGAAGGGCGGGTGGATCAGGTCGATGCCATGGTCGAAGATATTGCCCCACCAGCTCGACTGCCCGGTGCAGCGCGCCAGTTTGCCGTCGACCGTATCGAGCACCATGAAGCCGAAACCGGTTGCCATGCCGAGCCAGTAATCGCCGCGCGCGAACAGCCAGATGGTGACCACGCACAGGATCGCGCCGACCAGCGTAATCTGGTTGGGGGTCATCCCCGCCTTCGCCGCCCAGCGGGTCAGGTGAAACGCCAGCCGTCGCCACAAATAGAGCGTCAGGAAGTCGGTCACGCCCTTATAGCTGGCGTCATAGGCCGCGCGCTCGACCGGCTCGGGGTCGGCGGCGTCGAGCTTCAGCACGAACGGCCGCTCGCGCTTCCTCAGCTCATGATTGTTGAGTTCGGTGGTCTCCGCATCAAGCCGGTCAAATTCCGACCCGGTCCAGGCCGCCTTCTGATCCATCGCCGCGACCATCGGCCCCGAATCCTGGTGCGCGGGGACATGCGCCAGCACCGCCCGGTCGCCCAGCATCAGAACCGCGCCCGGTCGTTTGGCGATCGCCGCCAGCCACGCCGGATCCCACGCATAATCGAGATCGGACAGCAATACGGCCTGGCCAGGACGCGCCGCGCCGGCGCAGTCGAGCTTCGCCTTGGCCGCAAGCCGGCGTGCGCGCGTCTCGGCATCCAGCCCGAATACCCGCGCGACATTGTCGCCGACGGGCACGAAGATCGGGGGCGCGCTGGCCTCGGGGGGGGACAATTGCTCCATCGTGACGCGTCCTATAGGCCACAAAGTTCGGCAAGAAAGAGGCGTAATGGTCGGAATGCCGCCATTCCCCTTGCCGCTCCCCCCGATTTCGCGCAGTCAGGGCGGCGATGGCCAGTCAAAGCATCTCCGGCAAAGGCGACGATAGCGCCGACCATTGCTACCGCTGCATGGGCACGCTGACCATCCTTCGCGCCGCCACCACCGAGCGCGAGATTGCGGCGATGGCCGATGGCATGACGATCGACCTCACCGGGGTCGAGAAGATGGATACCGTCGGCGCCTGGCTGATCTACCGCGCCCAGCGCGATCGCGGCGCCACGATAATCGGCGAAAGCGAACAGATCCGCGGCCTGCTCGACCAGGTGGCCGATGCCGACCGCCCGGTGCGGGTGGTCCCCGACAAGCGCGGCGGCGTATCGGGCGGGGTCGAGGAATTGGGCGGCTGGGTGGCGGAAACCGGCCACACCTTCCGCGGGCTGATCGGCTTTTTCGGCGCGACCCTGATCGGCTTCTACAATGTCGCCAAGCGACCGCGCCGCTTCCGCTTGAACGCCGTGGTCCAGCGGTTCGACGTGGTCGGCGTTCGCGCCCTCGGGATCATCGGGCTGATGACCTTTTTGATCGGCGTCGTCATCGGCCAGCAGGGCGCGGTCCAGCTCGAACAGTTCGGCGCCGAAGTCTATACCATCAACCTGATCGGCCGCATCAGCGTTCGCGAACTCGCCACCCTGATGACCGCGATCATGGTCGCCGGCCGCTCGGGAAGCGCCTTTGCGGCGCAGATCGGGACCATGAAGCTGACCGAGGAAATCGATGCCATGCGTACCATCGGCGTGTCGCCGATCGAAGCCCTGGTCATCCCGCGCATGCTGTCGGCGATCATCATGATGCCACTGTTGTCCTTTTTCGCGATGATGATGTCGATGCTCGGCGGCGGCGTCTTTTGCTGGCTTTATCTCGGGATTCCGCCACTGACCTTCATCCAGAGCATCCGTGAAGTGGTGCCGCTGACCGATTTGTGGGTCGGGCTGATCAAGGCGCCGGTGTTCGGCTTCATCATCGCCTTGTCGGGCTGCTTCCAGGGCATGCAGGTCAAGGGCGATGCCGAGGAAGTCGGGCTGCGCACCACCGCCGCGGTGGTCCAGTCGATTTTCCTGGTGATCGTGCTCGACGCATTGTTCGCGGTATTTTTCAGCTCGGTTGGCTGGGCATGACCTCGCCAATCCTCCCCGATGACGAGAAACCGGTGATCGTCATCCGCGGGATCGACAATCATTTCGGCGAGCAGATCATCCACCAGGATCTCGATCTCGACGTGCGCCGCGGCGAAATCCTCGGCGTGGTCGGCGGGTCGGGCACCGGAAAATCGGTGCTGATGCGCTCGATCATCGGCCTTCAAACCCCGAGCGGCGGGACGATCGACGTGCTTGGCGAGAACATGATCGGCCGCGAGGAGGATGAAGCCAAGAACATCCGCCGCCGCTGGGGTATATTGTTCCAGAATGGCGCCTTGTTCTCGACCCTCACCGTCGCCGAGAATGTCGAAGTCCCGCTGCGCGAATATTTCCATTTCTCGCAGACGCTGATGGACGAGATCGCCAGCTACAAGATCGCCATGTCGGGGTTGCCCGCCGACGCCGGGCCCAAATATCCGGCCGAATTGTCGGGCGGGATGATCAAGCGCGCCGGCCTCGCCCGCGCCCTCGCGCTCGATCCGGAACTGCTGTTCCTCGACGAGCCGACCGCCGGCCTCGACCCGATTTCGGCGCAGAATTTCGACGAATTGATCCTGTCCTTGCGCGACAAGCTCGATTTGACCGTGTTCCTGATCACCCACGACCTCGACACGCTCTACGCGATCTGCGACCGGGTGGCGGTGCTGGCCGACCAGAAGGTCGTGGCGGTCGGGACGATTGACCAGTTGCTGGCGTTGGACCATCCTTGGATTCAAGAATATTTTAACGGCCCGCGCGGACGCGCAGCGGCCAAGGCGTAAGAGAGGTTAGCGGGCACGCGATGGAGACACGGTCAAACCATATCCTGGTCGGCGGCGTCGTGCTGGCGCTGATTGCTGCCTTGCTGTTGTTCGTCATCTGGCTGGCCGGCCTGTCGAGCACCAAGAAACAATGCTTCGACGTCTATTTCGCGCAGGATGTCGGCGGCCTCAACAAGGGCAGCGCGGTGACCTTCGCCGGCGTTCCGGTGGGACAGATCACCAAGATCAGCCTGCTCCCCGACCGCCCCGAATTCGTCTGGGTGCGGCTTGAGGTGGATGAAGAAACTCCCGTGCTTCAGGGCACCTCGGCCCAGATCAAGGGCGTCGGCTTCACCGGGGTCAGTGAAATCCAGCTCGGCGGTGCGATCCGCGGGGCCAAGCGAGTCACGCAGGTCGGGCCGCAGGGCTGCCCGGTGATCCCCGCCACGTCCGGGGGCCTTGGCGCCCTGCTCAATTCGGCGCCGGAACTGATCGACCGAATCCAGCGCCTGACCGAGCGGCTGACCGAACTGGTCAGTGACAAGAACCAGAATTCGATCTCCGACATCCTCGAAAATGTCGACAAGACCACCGCCGTCCTCGCCGAGCGCGCGCCCGACCTCGCCGATGCCATCGCCGACGCTCGCATCGCGGCCCGCAATGCCGGCATTGCCGCGCAGAACGTCGGTCGCCTGGCCGACAGTACGAACAGACTGGTCAATGAGCAGGGTCGCCCTGCGGCCGAGGATCTGCGCAAGACCATCGCCTCGGCGCAGCGCGCGGCGGACAATCTCGACGCCATGATCACCGAGGCGCGGCCCGGCATTCAGAATTTGACCAAGAGCACCCTGCCCGAGGCCAACCGCCTGGTCCGCGACCTGCGCGATTTGACCGGGTCGCTCAGCCAATTCTCAGACCGTCTCAACAATGACGGCGCCTTGGGCGTGCTCGGCCCCGAGAAGCTCCCCGATTACAAACCCGGAAAGACGAAATGATGCGTAACAGCCGCCTGATCCTCGTCGCCGCTGCTTTGCTTTCGCTGGGCGCCTGCTTCGGCGGCAAGAAGGTCCCGCCGACCCTGCTCACCCTCACCAGCAGCGCGCCCGCGCCAGCCGCGATCAGCCGCATCGCCGCGCCGGGCGAGGCAGTCACCATCGACGTGCCGGTAATCCCCAAGGAGCTTGCAACGACCCGCGTCCCCGCCCTCGTCGGCCCCACCGCGGTGGCCTATGTCCAGGATTTGCAATGGGTCGATGCGCCCGACAAATTGTTCCAGGATCTGCTCCAGGAAACCACCGTCCGAACCACCAACCGCGTCGTTCTCGACCCGCGCCAGGCGAGCCTCGATCCGGGTCTCAAGCTGACCGGGACGCTGACCCGCTTCGGCTATGACACCGCGGAAGGCGTGGTCATCGTCCGCTACGACGGCGCGCTCGCCACCGCTGGCGGCACCCGCGTCGAAACCCGCCGCTTCGAAGCCAAAATCCCCGCCGACGGCACCGCCGCCACGGTCGGCCCGGCGCTCAACCAGGCGGCCAACCAGGTCGCGGTCGAAGTGGCGAGGTGGATCGGGGGCTAAGCGAAAGAACCCTCACCCAACCCTCTCCCGTGAAGAACGGGAGAGGGCTAAAGTGGTCGCCCTACCATCTTCCCCCTCTCCCGTCCTTACGGGAGAGGGTCGGGGTGAGGGCCCTTTTCCCTTGATCGGCAAGACCAACCCGCACGCGCGCCGCCTTCGCCGCGACTCCACCGACGCCGAACAGCGCCTCTGGCACCGCCTGCGCGCACGTCAACTCGCCAACGCAAAATTCCGCCGCCAAGCCACGGTCGGCCCCTACATCGTCGATTTTCTGTGCATTGACGCTAAGCTGATCGTCGAGGCCGACGGCGGTCAGCATTCCCCTGAGGCGGACGCCGCCCGAACTGCCTGGCTCCAATCGCGCGGGTTTCGCGTAGTTCGGTTCTGGAACAATGAGATATTGCAGAATACCGACGGCGTGCTGCGGTCGATCCTGATAATCTTGCAGGGGGAAGAAGAACCCTCACCCATACCCTCTCCCGTAAGCACGGGAGAGGGAGAAGAAAACGAGGCCGGCCCTTCCTAGCCCTCTCCCGTCCTTACGGGAGAGGGTTGGGTGAGGGCTCTCTTCCCGCCTTATCCCTTACCCCAGGCTCTTGCTCGCCTGCTCGTACACATCCTTGCTCACCCCCGGCGTCGCCAGCACCCGCTCCAGCTCCCCGCGCATCAGGCTCGCGCGATCCTCGCCGAACCGCCGCCACCGCCCCAGCGGGGGCACCAGCCGCGCGGCGGTCTGGGGATTGATCGCGTCGGCGGCGATGATCAGGTCGGCCAGCAACCGGTATCCGCGCCCGTTCTGTCCGTGAAACACCCACTGCCCCGCGGCGAAATTCCCCGCGACCGCGCGCAGGCGGTTGGGGTTCTTCATGGTGAAATCGGGATGCTTCAACAGCGCCTCGACGGTGTCGATCGTGTCGGCCCGCGGCGCCCCGGCCTGCAACGCGAACCATTTGTCGACCACCAGCGGATCATGGGCGAAGCGGCGGTAGAAATCGTCCAGCGCCGCCGACCGCTCCGGCCCGTCGATCATCGTCAGCACCGCCAGCGCGCCCTGCCGGTCGGTCATATTGTCCGCCGCATCATATTGCGCCTTCGCCAGCGCCGCGCCTTTCGCCGGATCCCCCGCCGCGATCAACGCCAGCGCGACCGTTTTCAGCCGCCGCACGCCCTTGGCCGCTCTCGACAGATCGCCGCCCGGTGCATTGGCCGCCTGCGCCTCGCCAAGCTCGCGCGCCAGCGCCTGCCCGATCGCCGCGCGCAACGTCTCACGGCTGGAATGGATCGCATCGGGATCCACCAGGTCCATCCGGTCGCCGACCAACGCCTCCGACGGCAAAGTCAGCGCCTCGCCCCTGTAGGCCGCATCGAGCTCATTGGAGGTCAGCGTATCGCGCATCGCCGCAATCACCGCCGCTTGATCGGCGCCGTGACCCGACGCCCCCGCGATTAGCGCGGTGAACATCAGTTCTTGCAGCGCCTCGTAGCGTGCAAACGGATCGCGATCGCACTGCGCCAGCCGCTCGAGTTCCCCCGCCCCCCGCTCGACATCCAGGATCACCGGCGCCGAAAAGCCACGATTGATCGACAATAAAGGAGTCTCGTCCACGTCGTCGAACGTCACCGACATTTCCGGCCCGACGAGCACCACCAGCCGTTCCTGCGCGATTTCCGCTCCGCTTGTCGCCCCGATCAACGCCGTCACGAGCGGTATCTGCATCGGCTGCTTGTCGGGCTGCCCCGGTGTCGGCGGCATCGATTGCGCTAGATGCAGCCTGGCAGTCCGCGCGGTCGCGTCATGCACCAGCTTTGCGGTGACCCGCGGTGTCCCCGCCTGCTCATACCAGCGCTTGAACCGCGACAGATCGGCCCCGCTGGCGTCCTCCATCGCCTTGACGAAATCGTCGCACGTCGCCGCCTCGCCGTCATGCCGCTCGAAGTACAGGTCGGCCCCGGCGCGAAACGGCCCCGCGCCCAGCATCGTGCGCATCATCCGGATCAGCTCGGCACCCTTGTTATAGACCGTCGCGGTGTAGAAATTGGTGATCTCCAGATAGGAGTCGGGCCGCACCGGATGCGCCAGCGGTCCCGCATCTTCGGGGAACTGAGCCGCGCGAAGCAGCCGCACATCGTCGATCCGCTGGACCGCCTGTGACCCGATATCGGCCGAGAAGCATTGGTCACGAAAGACGGTGAAGCCTTCCTTCAGGCTCAGCTGGAACCAGTCGCGGCAGGTCACCCGATTGCCCGACCAATTGTGGAAATATTCGTGCGCGACCACGCCCGCGATGGCATCGAAGTCGGCGTCGGTAGCGGTCTCTTGGTCGGCCAAGATGTAGCGCGAGTTGAAGACGTTGAGCCCCTTATTTTCCATCGCCCCAAAATTGAAATCATCAACCGCGACGATATTGAACAGGTCGAGGTCATATTCGCGGCCGTAGGCGGTTTCGTCCCACGCCATCGCCTGCTTCAGGCTCGCCATGGCATGCGCGGTGCGCGGCAAATCCTGCTCGCGCACCCAGATCGCCAGGTCGACCTTGCGCCCGCTTATCGTCGTGAAGCTGTCGCGGTTGGCGGCCAGGTCGCCCGCAACCATCGCGAACAGATAGGATGGCTTGGGAAAAGGATCGTGCCACTGCGCCCAGTGGCTTCCGTCAGCCCCGTCACCGCTATCGGTCAAATTACCATTGGCCAGTAGGATCGGGAAACGTGCCTTGTCGGCCTGCATACGCACCGAATAAATAGACAGCACATCAGGCCGGTCGGGGTGGAAGGTGATGCGGCGAAAGCCCTCGCTCTCGCATTGCGTGCATAATATGCCGCCCGATGCATAAAGCCCCATCAACTGGCTGTTGGCCTCCGGCGCAATCTCGACCTCGGTTTCGACCGAGGCTGTTGCGCCGTCGATCGCGACCACCAATGTGCCGTCTTCCATGCGCCAAGTGGCTTCCGCGCCATCGACGCGCACGGTGAGCGGGGTCAGCCCGTCACCGGCAAGCCGGAGCGGCCGCTCGTGTGTCCCATTTCGCTCAACGCGGAGCGTCGATCGAACCCGCGTCGCCGCCGGATCGAGCGCGACATCCAGCGTCACCTCGCGCACCCAGAAATCGGGCGGGCGATAGTCCGAGCGGAGAGTGGCAATATGCTCCGGACTGGTCGGAGCTTCGGGGTTCAATCGTGCGTCCATGGAGGTCTGCTAGGGAAGGCAGCCCCAGGGCGCAATATAGCCAGCCACTCCCCCAGAATTCCCTGGGGGAGGTGTCAGCGCAGCTGACGGGAGGGGGCCCTTCCTTGACCGCACCGCCCCCTCCGACGCTTCGCGCCACCTCCCCCTGAGAAGGGGGAGAAGCTAAGACTTGCACGCCCTCTCGAAGAAGCTACGCTCCCGCTCGGGGAATTGGGGGAATGAAATGTTAAGCTTGGACACCATCCTGCTGGCCGCGGCGACTGCCGCGCCGGCGTTCGATGCCGAGGCTGCGACGCGGGCCTATCTCGCCACGCTGGACGGCGCGGCGCGGGCCAAGTCCGATGCGTATTTCGAGGGCGGCTATTGGCTGCCCCTGTGGGGCGCTTCGGTCTCGATCCTGGCTTACTGGCTGATGCTCCGCCTCGGCTGGTCGGCGTCATGGAGCCAATGGGCAGCGAAGATCACTCGTCACAAATGGCTCCAGCCGGCGATCTATTCGGTCCCGTTTGGGATCGCGGGTGCGGTGCTGACCCTGCCCTGGTCGATCTACACCGCTTTCTACCGCGAGCATCAGTATGGCATGTCGAACCAGACGCTTGGTCAATGGGGTATCGAGCAATTGAAACTGATGGGCGTCGGGCTGGTGATCAGCGCCTTGATGTTCATGGTGATCTACGCCGTGATCCGCAAAAGCCCGAAGCGCTGGTGGTTATGGGCGAGCGGCGCGATGGCGGCGATGATGGCCTTCATGATCATGCTCGCGCCGATCTTCATCGAACCGCTGATCAACAAATATACCCCGATGGCCGACGGACCGGTCAAGAGCGAAATCCTGCGCATCGCGCATGAGCAGAAAATCCCGACCAATGACGTCTATGTGGTCGACGCATCGAAGCAGACCAAGCGAATTTCGGCCAATGTCGCGGGGCTCGGGCCGACCATCCGCATCGCGCTCAACGACAATCTGTTGAACCGTTCCAACATCCACGGGATCAAGGCGGTGATGGGCCACGAAATGGGCCATTACAAACTCTACCATATCCAGAAATTGCTGCTCTACATCACCCTGATGGCCCTGGTCGCGTTCGGCACCATGTATTGGCTCGCTCCGAAGATTTTGGCGAAAAACAGGGAAAAATGGGGCGTCAGCGAGGTCGCCGACCCGGCCTCCGCTCCGTTGCTCTATATGCTACTCGCAGTGCTGCTTATCCCCGGCGGGATCATCTTCAACTCGCTGATCCGCTATCACGAAAGCGAAGCCGACGCCTTCGGTCTGATGTCGGCGCGAGAACCCGACGGCTTCGCGATGACCGCAATGCAGCTCAGCGAATTTCGCAAGATCGAACCATCGGCGCTCGAGGAAATCCTGTTCTTCGACCACCCCTCCGGCCGCACCCGGGTCAGCATGGCGATGGAGTGGAAGGCGAAATACCTCGCCACGCTGCCCGCCGATCAGCAGCGGCAGATGGTGATGACCACGCCGGCACCACCGCCGGCGAAGTGAGGGTCAGCCGGCATCGGGGGCGGCGACCTTGCTCCCCCGATTGCCGCTCAGCGCCACCAGCATCCCGCCCAGCGCGAGCAATCCGCCCGCGGCGGCGAGCAGGCTCCAGCGATACTCCTCGAAGATCGTCGACAGCCCCATCGCGATCACCGGCACCAGCACACTGGAATAGGCCGCTCGGCCCGGCCCGATCTTGCGCACCACCGGCAGATACAGGCTGAACGCCAGCACCGTCGCCGCCAGCGCGAGGTAGACCAGCCCAAGCCAGTAGCCCACGCTCAGGTCGATCGTTGGCGGTCCGGCAACGGCAATCGCGAACAGCCCGTCGGCCAGCGCCCCGATCCCCATCGCCCACGCCAGCATCGCCAGCAATGGCTGGCGGCGCGATCCTTCGAGCGCCTGATAGACATTGGCCCAGGACGCCGACAGCAATCCAAACAGGGTCAACCCAAGCCCAGCCAGCACCTCGCTGGTACTGGCCTTGCTCGATTGAAGCTCGTTGACGAACAGCAGGCCGATCCCCGCCGCGGCGATCGCGCCGCCGATTGCAAATCGCCCGCTTGGGCGCTGGCCCAGCAGTCCCCAGGCCAGCAGGCTGTTGGGGATGAACAGCAAGGCGAACATGGTCGCGACCACTCCCGAGGTGATGTATAGTTCGGCGACGTAGACGCCGTTGAAGTTGAAGCAGAACTGGCTGATCCCGACCACCGCCGCGACCCCCAGCATCGCGCGCGTCGGGCGCAGCGACTGGCCCTTCCAATGTGCTACCGCAGCCATCGCCACCGCCGCCATGGCGAAGCGATAGGTCACAGACCATTGCGGCGCGACCGTGTCGATCTGGCCGCGGATCACCAGCCAGGTCGATCCCCAGATCAACGTGAAAATGATGAACGGGATGACGATCGACGAATCGATCCGCGACTCGTGAGCCCGGTTCACAGCTCCCGGATGGCCTTCGCCAGCGCCGCGACCGCGTCCATATCCTGGTCCCAGCTCGTCACCAGCCGCACCTCGCCCGGCGCCCAGTCGTAAAAATCGAACCCCTGCGCGCGGATCGCGGCGGCTTCCTCGGGCGACATCCGCACGAACAACTCATTGGCCTCGACCGGATAAACCAGCCGCTCCGCCGCCGCCTCGGCCAGCACCGTCGCCGCCGCATTGGCGCTCTTGGCATTCGCGAGCCACAGATCGCCGTCGAGCATCGCCAGCAATTGGGCGGCAAGGTAGCGGCCCTTGGACAGTAAATGCCCCGACCTTTTGCGCAATACCTTCGCGCGCTCGGCATGACGCGGGTCGAAGAAGATTAACGCCTCGGCATTCATCCCGCCATTCTTGACGAAGCCGAAGCTCAGCACATCGACCTCGGCCTTCCATGTCAGCTCCGCGGGACTGGCCCCGGTCGACACCACCGCATTGGCGAACCGCGCGCCGTCGAGCTGAAATCCCAGCCCCCGCGCCTTCGCCGCCTCCCCCAGCGCGGCGGTCTCGGCGGGCGAATAGGTCAGCCCATATTCGGTGGCATTGGTGATCGACAATGCCGCCGGCTGCACTTGGTGGACGTCGGGCCGGATCCGCGCGCAGGCGGCTTCGACCGCCGTCGGCGTCACCTTGGCGCCCGGGCCGTCGAGCAGCATCAGCTTGGCCCCGCCATTGTACATTGCCGGGGCGCCGGCCTCGTCATTCTCGATATGGGCATCGCGGTGGGTGAGGATCACGCCGGTCGGCGGGCAGAGCATGGCGAGGCCGATGCTGTTGGCGGCCGTGCCGGTGGTCACCCACAAGGCCTCGACCTCGGTTTCGAACAGGTCCGAAAATGCGCGGTTGAGCTTCAGGCTCCACGCATCGCCGTCATAGGCCGTGTCGAGCCGGTTGGCCGCGACCAGGGCATCGATCACCTGGGGGCAGGCAGCGGCGGCATTGTCGGAGAAAAAACGCATCACCGGGACATGGCGAGGCATGGCCACGCGGTCAATTGCGATGGAAATGGGAGCCTCTCAAAAGGAATGTCCCCCGGACATTGCTTTTGAGAGGCTGGTGCTGTCGGTGAGGATTGAACTCACGACCTCAGCCTTACCAAGGATGCGCTCTACCACTGAGCTACGACAGCGTGTCCGGAGACGGGCGGCCTATGGCCAGCGCGGCGCGCGGCGTCAACCCGCTTGGCCTGGCATGGCGGTGCGGATAGAGCACAGTGCATGTCCAAAGCCGACCAGCAACGCGACCAGAAGCTCGCCGCCGCCCTCCGCGAGAATTTGCGCCGCCGCAAAGCCCAGGCCCGCGATGTCGCACCTCAGAAGACCGACGAAAACCAGGCGGCCAGCGAATAGCCATGATCGAGCCCGCGGTTGAGCGCCGCGCGGGGGCCGAGAATATATAGGGCGCCAAGCACCCAGCCGAGCGCAATCCACGCCAGCGGCCGCGCGGCCCTCCGCAACTTGATCATGATGTTCCCCTAAAGTGGCGCGCAGGCGGCTTCGAGCCAGGCGCGCTCGTCCCCGTCGAGTTGCGGCCCGATCTTGGCCAGCACCTCGGCGTGATAGCCATTGAGCCAGTCGAGCTCGCGCGTCGACAGCATCTCGGTCGCCACCAGCCGCCGCTCGATCGGCGCGAAGGTCAGTGTCTCAAACCCGAGCATCGGCTTCTCCGCGCCCGCGACCTGTTTCTCGACCACCAGCACCAGATTCTCGATCCGGATGCCATACTCTCCGGTCTTGTAATAGCCCGGCTCGTTGCTGAGGATCATCCCCGCCGCGAGGGGCTCGTCGCCGCCCGACTGGCTCGATCCCGCCGGCGAGATACGCTGCGGCCCTTCGTGGACCGACAGGAAGGCGCCGACCCCGTGGCCGGTGCCATGGGCGTAATCGACCCCCGCTTCCCACAACGCCCGCCGCGCAAAGCTGTCGAGCTGCGACCCTCGCGTTCCCTTGGGGAACAATGCGGTGGCGATCGCGATATGGCCCTGCAGCACACGGGTAAAGCGGTCGCGCATTTCGTCGGTCGGCTCGCCGATCGCCAGCGTGCGCGTGATGTCGGTCGTGCCATCCTCATATTGTCCGCCCGAATCGACCAGATACAGGCTGTTCATCGCGATCGGCCGATTGGTCTCGGGCGACGCCTTGTAATGGACGATCGCGCCGTTCGGCCCGCTGCCCGAAATCGTGTCGAACGACAGGTCGCGCAGCATCCCGCCTTCCTCGCGAAACGCCTGCAAGCGATCGGACGCGTTCAATTCGTCGAGCTTGCCCGATGGCGCCTCGGCTTCGACCCAGCGAAGGAACCGCGCGATCGCCGCCCCGTCGCGCGACTGCGCCGCCTGGTGACCGCTGATTTCAGCGCCGTTCTTGATCGCCTTGGGCAGCACCGCCGGATCGCGCACCCGCCACATCTTCGCGCCCGCGCCCTCAAGCGCCTGCCCGATCGCGGCTACCGACCGCTCGGGATCGACCGCGATATTCTTTCCTGCCAAGCCCTTCAGATAAAGCTCGAACGCGTCGCGATCGTGCAGCCGGACGCCATTGCCAAGATGCGCTCTCACCTCGTCATCGACCTTTTCCGGATCGACAAATAACTCCGCCGTCCCGTCTCGATTGACCAAAGCATAGGCCAAAGCGACCGGCGTGTGGCTGACATCGGCGCCGCGCAAGTTGAACGTCCAGGCAATCGAATCGAGCGCGGCGAGCACCGCCACATCGGCATCATTGTTGCTCAGCCAGTCGGCCATTTCCTGGCGCTTGTCGGCCGACGACCGCCCGGCAAGTTCATCGCGCTGGACCACCAGCCGCGCTTTCGACGGCTCGGGCCGATCGGCCCACACGCGGTCGATCGGATTGACCCCCACCGCGACCAGCTCGGCGCCCTTGGCCGCCAATTGCTCGGTCGCCTGCTTGACCCAGTCGCCGGTGTGCAGCCACGGATCATAACCGATCCGCGCGCCCTGCGGCGCATGCTTGGCGAGCCATTCCGCGGCGCTGGTCTCGGGCACCGACTCATAGCTCCATTCCGACCCGCTGACCTGGCTGCGCACCTGCAACGTATAGCGCCCGTCGGTGAAGATCGCCGCTTCCTGCGGCAGCACCACGGCCGATCCGGCCGAGCCCTTGAACCCGGTCAGCCATTCCAGCCGCTTGGCGTAGCTGCCGACATATTCGCTCATATGCTCGTCGGTCAGGGGAACGACGAACCCGTCGAGCCGGTCGACCTTCAACTGCTCACGAAGCGCGGCAAGACGGTCGGCATGGGAAGACATGGGCATACTCCTATTCGCTCGCTAGATAGAGCCGAACTGCCCGTTTCGCCAATGCCCCAGGAGAATGAATGAGCCTGCCTCCCGCCCCAGTCGCCGCACGCAAGCCCCACAGCACCACCGTCCACGGTGTGACGATCGACGACCCTTGGGCATGGATCCGCGATCCCGGTTACCCCGAGGTCACCGACACCGAGGTGCTCGACTATCTCAAGGCCGAAAATGCCTATTTCGAGGCCGCGATGGCGCCGCATGCCGACCTCGTCGAGGGGCTGTTCCAGGAGATGAAGGGGCGAATCAAGGAGGATGATTCGTCACCGCCGTTGAAGGATGGCGACTGGCTCTACTGGTCGGCGTTCAAGGAAGGGACGCAATATCGCTTGTGGTACCGCCGACCCGCAGCGGGCGGGGACCAGTCCCTGATATTCGACGAAAATGCCGAGGCCGAGGGCAAGGAATATTTTCGCCTCGGTGCGTTCGCGGTCAGCCCCGACGGCCGCTTGCTCGCCACGTTAGTGGACGATGACGGATCGGAGCGGTTCAAGCTGGTGGTGCGCGACCTCGCCACCGGTCAGGACGTCGAGACCGTCACCGCGGTCGGCATTGGCCAGCCAGTATGGACCAGCGATAGCGCGGGCCTCGTCTTCACCGAGGTCAACGACCAATGGCGCAGCTACCGCGCCTGCTATCACCGCATCGGTGCCGATCCGGCGGCGGCGGTCACCATCTACGAAGAGAGCGAAGATATCGCCTTTTCGGTCAATGTCGGGCGCACCACCGACGATTGCTTCATCATCGTCGCGACCGGCAACAACAGCTCGAACGAGGTCCGCTTCGTTCCCGCCGACAATCCCTTTGCGCCGCTGACCCTGATCCGCTCGCGTACCCCCGACGTCCAGTATGAAGTCGACGCCGCGCACGGCAAATTGTGGATCCTGACCAACGACGACCACGTCAATTTCCGAATCGCAAGCGCCGATCCCGCCGCCCCCGCCGACTGGACGACCGTCGTCGCGGGAAGTGACCGCACTTACCTTCGAGGGCTCGCCAGCCACCGCGATCATTTGCTCGTCACCAGCCGCGTCGACGGCCTCGACCAGCTCGTGCTGCGCGATTACGCCACCGGCGACGAGCGCCGCGTACCGTTCGCCGAAGCGAGCTACAGCGCCGGTTTCTCGGGCAATCCCGATTATGCGCCAGACGCCTATCGGCTGCATTATTCGTCGATGGTCACCCCCGGCACCGCCTACGACTATTACCCCGCCGACAACCGGCTCGAAGTGCTCAAGGTCCAGGAAATTCCCTCGGGCTACGAACCCGCCAAATATGTCACCGACCGGCTGATGATTCCCGCCCGCGACGGCAAGATGGTCCCGGTCTCGGTGCTTCGCCTCAAGGACAGCAAGCTCGACGGGTCGGGCAAGCTCTTCGTCTATGCCTATGGCGCTTACGGCTACGCCATCCCACCCAGCTTCGCCACCAGCCGCCTGAGCCTGGTCGATCGTGGGGTCGCCTTTGCCATCGCCCACATCCGCGGCGGCGACGACCTTGGCTATCAATGGTTCCTCGACGGCAAGCTCAAGAGCCGCACCAACACCTTCAACGATTTCGTCGATGTCACGCGCGGGCTGATCGAAGCTGGCTATGCCAAGGCGGGCAATATCGCGGCGCAGGGCGGGTCGGCGGGCGGCGAGTTGATGGGGGCGGTGATCAACCAGGCGCCCGAGCTATACGGCGCGGTCGTCGCCGACGTGCCGTTCGTCGACGTGCTCGCCACCATGCTCGACGACACGCTGCCGCTGACCCCGGGCGAGTGGACCGAATGGGGCAATCCGATCGAGGACCGCGAGGCATTCGAGCTGATCAGAAGCTACTCGCCTTACGACAATGTCACCGCCCAGGCGTACCCACCCTTGCTCATCACCGGCGGCCTCCACGATCCGCGCGTGACCTATTGGGAGCCCGCCAAATGGGCCGCCCGCCTGCGCGCCACAAAGACCGACGACAATCTCCTTTTGCTCAAGATCAATATGGGTGCGGGGCATGGCGGCAAGTCGGGCCGCTGGAATTCGCTGCGCGAGGTGGCGGAGGCCTATGCCTTCGTGCTGACCCAGCTGGAGGCGGCATGATCGCACGGTTGCTCATCGCCCTTCTTGCGCTGATCGCGGCACCCGCGGCGGCGCAGACTGCGCCAATTGCCACGGTCGAGATCGTTCGCAACGGCGACCGCTGGACCGCCGATTATCGCCTGTCCGCCCGCGCGCCTGTCTGGCTGTTCGCCAAGTCGATCCTGCCGCGCGAGTCCAACCGCTCGTGGCGGCTCGATACGGTGCGCGTGCTGACCCCCGGTGTGCGTCTTGAACGGCTCGGCAATTACGATGCCCTGGTCGCCGCCAATGGCACCGCCCTCCCGCCCCGCGTCCGCCTCGCCTTCACCCCGTTCAAGCCCGATGTCGAAGCCGGTTATGACCCCGCGATCAGCTTCTCGGACGGATCGGTCGCGCTTTATGCCGACGGCTTCAAGATCATCCCGATGGCCTCCGCCGCCGCCGCCCGTGCCGCGGACCGAAACGAAGACTCATTGCCCGGCATCGCCCAGCCAACGCGCACCATCTTCATCGACCGCGCCGCGCCGGTCCTGTCGCAAGGCCGCCGGCTGCCCCGCGCGACCATGGATCGCGGCGAGGCCTATGTCCTGTTCGGCAAGCTCCGCCCCAGCATCGGCCCGGCGATGACCACCCTCTTTGACCCCGCGTTGCCAAGCTGGATCAGCGCCTACCTCAACCGCGAAATGCCCGCGATCCTGGCCGATTACCGCACCCGCCTTGGCCCCTCGCCGGTTGGCCAGCCGACGCTAATGGTGTCATGGGCCGGACCGACCAAAGGCGTGGTCAGCATGGGCGGAAGCGTGCTTCCCGGGCTGGTAGTGATGGCGCTCGAAGGGGAAGGCCTGGCCGCACCCAATGCCAAAGCGGCGTCCCATGCCCGCTGGTTCGTGGCCCATGAGGCGGCGCATTTCTGGCTCGGTCAGGCGATCGGCTATGACACGCCGGCCGAAAGCTGGATCACCGAGGGCGGGGCCGACCTGCTCGCCTTTCGCGCCACCGCGGCCGGCGACCGGAGCTTCGACGTTCGCGCCCGCCTGCGCGAAGCCCGCGCCGAATGCCTGCCATTTCTCGTCAAGGGCGGGATCGCCGGAGCCTACCGCCGCCAAAACGACTTCCGGGCTTATTATGCCTGCGGGGCGATCATCGCGCTCGCTGCGGAGCAGGCCAGCGGCGGCAATTTCGGCGATTTCGTGAAAACCCTGATCGCCCGCAATCCCGACAAGATCGTCACCCGCGCCGAATGGCTCGCCCTGCTCGACGAACGCGCGTCGGGGCGCGGACTGTCGGCGTCGGTTTCATCCCTGCTCGATCAGGCCCAGCCCGATCCAGCCGCCGCGCTCGACGCCTTCATCGCCAGGGCCCGGATCGCCGATCAATTCGCTCCTGCCAAATGACCCGCCCCGTCTTCACCCACGCCGTCACCGCGGTGCCCGAGCACATCGACGAACTCGGCCACGTCAATAATGCCGTGTGGGTGCAGTGGATCCAGGAAGTCGCGCTGGCGCATTGGTACAGCGTCGCCGATCCCGCCCACCAGGACGATTACATCTGGGTCGTTGTGCGCCACGAGATCGATTATCTCCGCCCCGCGTTCGACGGCGAAACGCTGACCGGCCGCACCTGGGTCGGCGAGGCTCCCAAGGGCGCGCGGTTCGACCGCCACTTGGAATTCGTCGGCGAGGACGGCAAGGTCCGGGTCCGCGCAGTCACCTAATGGGCGATCATCGACAAGGCCGCGGGCCGCCCGGTCCGGGTCCCTCCCGAGGTAGTGGCGCCATTCATGGATGAAGGGTAAACTGACGTCATGACGCGGCCTTTGCTCCATGATTATTACCGCTCGTCCGCTGCCTATCGCGTGCGGATCGCGTTGAATCTCAAGGGCATCGGCTATGACCGTCGGTCGGTGAACCTGGCGTCGGGGGAACAGAAGCAGCCGGCCTATCGCGCGATCAACCCGCAAGGGTTCGTGCCAATGCTCGAGATCGATGGGCTCAAGCTGACCCAGAGTCTCGCTATCGCCGTCTATCTCGACCAGAAGTTTCCCGATCCCCCATTGATGCCGCGCGATCCCGCCGACGGCGCCCATGTCCGCGCGCTGGCGATGACGGTGGCGTGCGACATCCACCCGCTCAACAATCTCCGCGTGCTCAAATATCTCAAGGGCATTTTCGACGTGACGCAGGAGCAGAGCGACGCCTGGTACGCCCATTGGGTGACGGAAGGGCTGGAAGCACTGGAGGCCCTCGCCGCCCCGCGCGCGGGCGCCTTCCTGTTCGGCGACGAGCCCGGCCTGGCCGACGTCTGCCTCGTCCCGCAGCTCTACAATGCGCGCCGGTTCGCGGTCCCGATCGCGCCTTATCCCTGTCTCCGCCGCGCTGATGAATCGGCCAGCGCCCACCCCGCCTTCGCCGCCGCCCATCCCGACATGATCGCCCAGCAGGATGCCATTCCATGTACCGAGTCGACACGATGAACCGCGGGATCGACGCCGACGCGCAGATTACCGAGCTCGCCATTCCGCCGATGAAGGATCGGGTGAGCGCAGAGGAATGGGCGATCCGCGTCGATCTCGCCGCCGCCTATCGGCTGATCGCCCACTTCGGGTGGGACGACCTCATCTTCACCCATCTCTCGGCCCGCATCCCGGGCCCCGAGCATCATTTCCTGCTCAATCCATACCAGTTGATGTTCGAGGAAGTGACCGCTTCCTCGCTGGTCAAGGTCGACGTCCACGGCAATCCGGTCGATCCGACCCCGTTCATCACCAATCCTGCCGGGTTCATCATCCACAGCGCGATCCATATGGCGCGCGAGGATGCTCATGCGGTGATGCACCTTCACACACCCCACGGGCAGGCGGTCGCCGCGCATGAGGAGGGTTTGCTGCCGATCACCCAGACCGCGATGCTGGTACGCGGCGACCTTGCCTTCCACGATTATGAAGGGGTCGCTACCGAGATGGAGGAGCGCGAGCGGCTGGTCGAAGACCTGGGCGACAAGAATGCCATGCTACTCCGCAACCACGGCACCCTCGCCGTCGGCGGCAATGTCGGCGAATGCTTCGTGAAGCTCTATTTCCTCGAGCGCGCCTGCCAGGCCCAGGTGATGGCGCTCACCGCCGGCGACAAGCTCAACAACCCGCCCCAAGGCACGCCGGAACTAGCGGCCGAACAAGGCGGCGTCGGGCTGAAGCTGGCGGCGAATCTGCTGGCATGGCCGGCGCTGCTGAGGAAGGCGTACCGGCTGGATCCGAACTTCGCGACTTGAACTTTTCCGACCTGCGCCGCGTTCCTTGATCAATCCCCTGTCTGGGGCAATCCTGGAGACGTCGCGATGAACATATTGATGGTGCTGACCAGCCACGACCAGCTTGGCAATACCGGCAAGAAGACCGGTTTCTGGCTCGAGGAGTTTGCAGCGCCTTATTATGTGCTGAAAGACGCCGGGCACAGCATCACGCTCGCCAGCCCGAAGGGTGGCCAGCCGCCGCTCGATCCCAAGAGCGATGCCCCCGATGCGCAGACCGATGCCACCCGCCGCTTCAAGGCCGATGGCGACGCCCAGGCGCAGCTGGCAACGACCGAGGTGCTTGGCGAGATCGACCCGGCCGGGTTCGACGGCGTGTTCTACCCCGGCGGACACGGCCCGCTGTGGGATTTGTCGGAGGATGTCGATTCCAAGGCGCTGATCGAGGCGATGATCGCCGCGGACAAGCCGGTCGCCCTCGTTTGCCACGCGCCCGCCGCGCTCAAGAATGTCACCACGCGCGGAGGCGCACCCTTGGTCCGGGGCAAGCGCGTCACTGGCTTCACCAATGGTGAGGAAGATGCCGTCAAGCTGACCGACGTCGTGCCGTTCCTGCTGGAGGACATGCTCAAGGCCAAGGGCGGCGATTATTCCAAGGGCCCCGATTTTCAACCCTATGTGATCGAGGACGGCCTGCTGATCACCGGCCAGAATCCGCCGTCGAGCGAACCAGCCGCCGAGGCGTTGCTGAAGGCGCTGGCGAAGGTGCCGGAAGAAGCGACGGCATGAGGCTCACCCTCTGAGCTTTTAAATCTCCATGTCCCCCGGACATGGAGATTTAAAGCTGGTCGGGGAGAGAGGATTCGAACCTCCGGCCCCTGCCTCCCGAAGACAGTGCTCTACCAGGCTGAGCTACTCCCCGACCGGGACCGGACCGTGTGGGTCCGGTGCAGGAGCGCGGGCTTCCTAGCGGTGGGTGCCCCGATACGCAAGCATCCCAGGTCAGTGACCGAGGATTTCCAGCCAATGGTGATGCCGGACGAATTTCTCGCGCGGGCTATCGGGGCGCGCGGCGGCGGTTTCGGCAGCCTCGATCCGGCGCCAGTCGTCGTAACTGGTTGCTTTGATACCGCGCTCCTCAAGCAGTGAATCGAGCGCCGCCCCGCCACTTTTGCCGCCATCGCTGCCCGGTGCCATAGCGCCTGCGACCTGCTCGGCCACTTCATAACCATCCGGGCGATTGGTCCCGATCGTACCCGACGGCCCGCGCCGCGCCCAGCCGACGCAGTAGAGCCCGTCGTCGATCATCCCGTGATCGTTGCGATATTTCCCGCCGTCAGCGTCGAACGGAACCCCGTCGATATGGGGTGATGAATAACCGATGCAGCTGATCACCAGGTCGGCCGCCACGGCATAGGTCTCGCCCGTCCCCACCGCGCGCCCATCGTCGAGCCGGGTGCGCTCGACCAGCACCTGCTCGACCTTGCCCTCACCCTCGATCGCCAGCGGCTTGGCGAAAAAGTCGAACACGATCGTCTTCGGCTTGTCGCCCGCCGGCGGCGAATCGGCAAAGGCGCGTAGGTGAGTCACCGACTTGCGCAGTCCCGGATCGAGCGCGTCATCCTGCGCCACCGGGGGCAAATCGCCCGCCTCGATCATCGGCGCGGCAGCCATGAGGTGCCCGAGCTCGCCCAATTCCTTGGGGGTCATTGCGATCTGGTGCGGCCCGCGGCGGCCAAGGAAGGTAATCGTCCGCACCGCGCTGCCATCCAACGCGTCGATCGCATGGCCGACGATGTCCGATCCGGCGAATTCCGCGCGGGTCTTCGACAGGATCCGCGCCACGTCGAGCGCCACATTGCCATTGCCGATCACCACCGCATTGGCCCCGTCCAGCGGCGGGTCGAGATCGGCGAAATCCGGGTGACCATTGTACCAGCCGACGAACGCCGCCGAGCCGATCACCCCTGGCAATTCCTCCCCGGGGATGCCGAGTGCGCGGTCGTGCGGAGCGCCGGTGGCCAAGATCACGGCATCGTACATTCCGCGCAGTTCCGCGACCGACACCGCGCCGCCAACCGCGACATTGCCGACGAACCGCACCTGGGCATCATCCGCGACTTTGTCATAGCGCTTGCTGACCGCCTTGATCGACTGATGGTCAGGCGCCACGCCGAAGCGGATCAGGCCGTAGGGTACCGGCAATTTGTCGATAATGTCGATCTTCGCGCCGTCGCCGAAACTCTTGGCCAGTGCCTCTGCGGTGTAAAATCCCGCAGGCCCCGACCCGATAATCGCGAAATGACGCATGCTTGGGCTCCCGCTGTTGTGCGAACAGCCTAGTCGCGCTTGTCCTCGAGCAGCAAGTTGTCACCCTTGCGCTTCAGCAGCGCCTCGATCGGCCCGGCGAACAGGCTGAGCATCCCCGGCAGGTCGATCATGCAATGCACGACCTTTTCGTCGACCGCGATTTCGGCCTTCACGTCCTGTCCCATGGCGGCGATGTTGAGGTGGAGCGTGTCCCCCTCCCAACGCGATTTCACCTCGGCGGCGCCGCCCGGGATGTGCCCGGCGAGCTGGTCGATATTGCCGGCAATCCGGCGGCGGGCTTCGTCGCGGCCGAGCTTATGCGGCAAATCGACGTTGATCGGGCGTGACATTGCGCCAAGATGAAGGTCCGCCCGTTGCTTTTCAATCCCGCGCGGGTTCTGATAGCCGGATGAAGCGCCTGCTGCTCCTGTTGATCGCCTTGCTCGCGCCCGCGGCCGCCCCCGCGCAATTTTTCAATCCGGCCGCGGAATATGTCACCGCGGGACAAGACGAACCCGGCTACCGCGCCTGGGTCACCTCGGCGCCCACGCGCTCGATGTATGTCCGCGCGTTCAACGATTATCTCACCGCCAACGGCGTCGGTGGGGTCACCCCGACCTGGCAATTGCTCCGCACCGCGACTGACTGGCGGCGTTGCAACAACCAGCCGTTCGAAGTGCCCCCGACCACCGCTTGGCCCAACATCGTCGCCGCTTTGCGCTTCATTGGCGCCTATATCGAGCCGGTGATCGGCCCGGTCGAGCCGGTCTCGGTCTATCGCAACCCGTACCTCAACGTCTGCGCGGGCGGGGCGAAGACCAGCACCCACATCACTGCGGGGGCAGTCGACATGGTCCCGCTCCGCCCCGTCACCCGCGAGGCGCTGATGCTCGCTCTATGCCGCATCCAGCTCGACAAGGGGTCGTGGAACAACATCGGCCTCGGTTTCTACAAGGGATTGCGCTTCCACATCGACAGCAAGAAAGCGCGCGAATGGGGCACCGCCGGCACGCGCGGCGGATACGGTTGCCCGGCGGTGCTGACCGAGAACGGGATACCCTATCGCGCGCCGGTTGCAGCCGCGCCCGCCGTCACCCCGCGCGACCCGCTGGCGCCGATGCGATGACGAAAGACCTTGTGTTGTTTGCCTAACACACCACATCCTTGAACGAACCAAGGGGTGAATGATGGATTTCGACAAACTGACCGACCGCGCGCGCGGTTTCCTGCAGGCGGCGCAGACGATCGCGGTGCGTGAACATCACCAGCGCGTCACTCCGGCGCATTATGCCAAGGCCTTGCTCGACGACGATCAGGGCATGGCGGTCGGGCTGATCAACGCCTCGGGCGGCGACGGGGCCGAAGCCCGCCGCGCGGTCGATGCGCTGGTCGCCAAGGAGCCCGCGGTGACCGGCAGCGGCGCGACCCAGGCGCCCGGCATCGACGGCGACCTGCTGCGCCTGCTCGATGCGGCGCAGGCGATCGCCACCAAGGCGGGCGATCAATATGTCACCGTTGAGCGCATCCTGCTCGCCTTCGCGCTCGCCAAGGGCAGTCCGGTCGGCGACGCGCTAGCCAAGGCCGGCCTCACCCCGCAAAATCTCAACGCCGCGATCGACAAGTTGCGCGGGGGCCGCAGCGCCGACACTTCTGGCTCCGAAGACCGCTATGACGCGCTCAAGAAATATTCGCGCGACCTCACCCAGGCAGCGCGCGACGGCAAGCTCGATCCCGTCATCGGCCGCGACGAGGAAATCCGCCGCACCATCCAGGTGCTCGCCCGCCGCACCAAGAACAATCCCGTCCTGATCGGCGAACCCGGCGTCGGCAAGACCGCCATCGCCGAAGGACTCGCTCTGCGAATCGCAAATGGCGACGTCCCCGACGGGCTCAAGGACCGCAAGTTGATGAGCCTCGACATGGGCGCGCTCATCGCCGGGACCAAGTTCCGCGGCGAGTTCGAGGAGCGGCTCAAGGGCGTGATCGATGAGGTCAAGCAATCGGCCGGCGACATCATCCTGTTCATCGACGAAATGCACATGATCGTCGGGGCGGGCAAAGCCGAAGGCTCGATGGACGCCGGCAATTTGCTCAAGCCGGCCCTGTCGCGCGGCGAATTGCACGTCATTGGCGCCACCACGCTCGACGAATATCGCAAGCATATCGAGAAAGACGCCGCGCTCGAACGCCGCTTCCAACCGGTGGTGATCGGCGAACCCACCGTGCCCGACACAATCTCGATCCTGCGCGGGTTGAAGGAGAAGTACGAGCTCCACCACGGTGTGCGGATCACCGATGCGGCACTGGTCGCGGCGGCGACGCTCAGCAACCGCTACATCGCCGACCGCTTCCTGCCCGACAAGGCGATCGACCTGATGGACGAGGCCGCGTCGCGCCTGCGCATGGAGGTCGAATCCAAGCCCGAGGAGATAGAGAACCTCGACCGGCGGATCATCCAGCTCAAGATCGAGCGCGAGGCGCTCAAGAAGGAGAGCGATTCGGCGTCCAAGGACCGCCTCGCCACGCTCGAAGGCGAGCTCGCCAACCTCGAGCAATCCTCGTCCGAGCTGACCGGCCGGTGGCAGGCCGAGAAGGAAAAGATCGGCGCCGAGGCCGAATTGAAAGCCCAGCTCGACGCCGCCCGGATCGAGCTCGAGCAGGCCCAGCGCGGCGGCGATCTCGGCCGGGCCGGAGAGTTGCAGTACGGCCGCATCCCCGAGCTCGAGAAGAAGCTCGCCGAGGCCGCGGTCGCGTCCAAGGGGGCGATGCTGCGCGAGGAAGTCACCGACCAGGACATCGCCGCGGTCGTCAGCCGCTGGACCGGGGTCCCGGTCGAGCGCATGCTCGAAGGCGAGCGCCAGAAACTGCTCAACATGGAGGCCGCGATCGGTGCCCGCGTAATCGGCCAAGCCGACGCGGTCAAAGCCGTCTCCGCTGCCGTCCGCCGCGCCCGCGCGGGGCTTCAAGACCCGGGCCGTCCGCTCGGCTCGTTCCTGTTTCTCGGCCCGACCGGCGTCGGCAAGACCGAGCTGACCAAGGCGCTGGCCGGCTTCCTGTTCGACGACGACACCGCGATGGTCCGCATCGACATGTCCGAATATATGGAAAAGCACAGCGTCGCCCGACTGGTCGGCGCCCCCCCGGGCTATGTCGGTTACGAGGAAGGCGGGACGCCGACCGAAGCCGTCCGTCGCCGCCCCTATCAGGTGGTATTGTTCGACGAGGTCGAGAAAGCGCACGGCGACGTGTTCAACATCTTGCTCCAGGTGCTCGACGACGGCCGTCTGACCGACGGGCAGGGGCGCACGGTCGATTTCGCCAACACGATCATCATCCTCACCTCCAACCTCGGCAGCCAATATCTCGCCTCGCTCGGCGAGGATGAGGATGTCGGCCAGGTCGAAAACCAGGTGATGGAGGTCGTGCGCGGCCACTTCCGCCCCGAATTCCTCAACCGGCTGGATGAAATCATCCTGTTCCACCGCCTGTCCGCCAGTCACATGGCGCCGATCGTCGATCTTCAAGTTTCTCGACTTCAACGCCTGCTCGACGAGCGCAAGATCAAGCTCGACCTGACCGACGCCGCGCGATTGTGGCTGGGCCGCGTCGGCTACGACCCGGTCTATGGCGCCCGGCCGTTGAAGCGCGCGGTCCAGAAATATCTCCAGGACCCGCTGGCCGATGCAATCCTGGGCGGCAAGGTCCATGACGGCTCAACCGTGCGCGTCGACGAGGGCGATGGCGCGCTTGCGCTCACCCCGGCATAAGCAAGTCTTTGACGTGATTGGCCGAGTTGGGCATGGTCATGGCAACAATGGCTTTGGGACGGGGTGGATCATGGCACGGGTTTTGAAGATCGCGCTGGCGCTGGTTGGAATGGCATATGCGGGGTCGACTTCGGCCAAGACCCAACCGCTCGCCGCGGCCCCGCCGCCCAAGATTTTCACCGACGTCATCCAGTGCCGCACGATCACCGACAATGCCGAACGCCTCGCCTGCTTCGACCGCAGCGTCGGCACGCTCGCTACCGCTCAGGCGAACAAGGAAGTCTACGTCGCCGACAAGGAAGCAATGCGCGAGGCGCGGCGTGGCCTTTTCGGCTTGAACTTGCCAAATATGCGAATTTTCGCCGATGACGACATGGAAAAGGACGTCAGCTCCATCGAATCGACCATCGCGGCTTTTAACGAGAGCCAGAAAGGTTATGTCTTCACCCTCAAGGACGGCGCGCGATGGCGGCAGACCGACGGCGCTTACATGGACAGACCGAAGGTTGGCGCACCGATCCGCATCAAACGGGCGGCGCTGGGAAGCTTTTTCGGGAGCATTTCGGGTCGGCCGGGCTTCCGCATCGAACGGGTCAATTAGTCTGGGCAAGGCGGTCCTGGCCAACTTATCATGCTGAATGCCGCATCGCTCCAATCCCAGCTGTTTCGCGCCCAGTCGCTGCAACAAGCCGGGCGACTGCCCGAGGCATGGAAGGAGATCGCGCCGCTGCGCTCAGCCATCGACCGGCACGGGCAGGCGCTTCGCCTCTACGCGCTAATCGCGCAGGGTGCTGGGCACGTCGACATGGCGATAGAGGCGTTGCAACAGATCATCAGAATCGAGCGCGACCCGCCTGAGATCATCGGCGCTCTGGCCGACATGCTGGGCAAGACCGGACAGCATGACGCGGCGCTTGCCCAATGGAGTAAGCTGGTCATGCTCCAACCGAATATTGCCGAGGCTCATCTCAACCGGGCAATTGCCGCATCCGATGCCGGGCAACCGGCAATTGGGGTGCGCGCGGCGGAGGAGGGGCTGAAGCGTTTCCCGGGCCATGCCCGCCTGATGGCAAGTCGGGCGATGGCGCTGCAAAACGCCGGGCGCCTGGAGGATGCGGTGGTGGCGTTCGAGCAAGCGGTCGCCGCGGACCCGGATCGCGCGCTCACCCGTCACAACCAGGCGGTGTCCCTGCGCTCTTCGTTCCGCTTCGAGGAAGCATGCAACGCCTTCGAGGAAGCGCGACGATTGGGCATGGAGGGTGTACGTTTCTACGCCAACTGGGCCGCCGCCGCGCTTGAAGCGGGACGGGTCGATGAGGCGAGAAGCCATTACGCGGTGGCGCTGACCGAAGATCCGCTCGATGAAGAATCGCTCAAGGCCCTGACCCGGCTGCACATTGAATATCGGACCGGCGTAGACCCGTTTGCCCATTTCGCGGGTTTGGCCGAAACGCACGGCGACGATCCCAACGTCTGGCTCAACTGGGCCAATGCGCTGGCCATGAATCGCCGCTTTGAGGAAGCCGGGTCGGTCGCGGCCAGCGGTCTAGCCCGCCACCCGGAGAACCGGAATTTGCGGATTGTTCGGGTCTTCAGCAAAGGGATTGTCGGCGATCCGGCGGGCCCCGCCGCGGAGTTGGAAGCGCTCTACAAACGCAATCCAGATCACGAGCTGTTGTGGGGGACGTTGTCCCAGCTGGGATTGCGCGCCGGACATCCCGGGATTTCGGCCGAAACGGCCGGGCGGATGATTGCGCAAAATCCCCTTAATCAATCGGCTTGGGCGATTCTGTCGGTTGCCTGGCGGCTGCTAGATGATCCGCGTGAGCATTGGCTATGCGATTACGACCGGCTGGTGATGCAAGTCGATGTCCCGCCTTCGGACGGGTCGATGACGGCGGCGGACTATGCGCATGTGGTAGGCGATGTGCTGCGTCCGTTGCATTCCACGCTCGAGGCCCCCGGTGATCAATCATTGCGGCACGGCACCCAGACCGCGGGATCATTGTTCGACAATCCGGATAAGGCGATTCAGCGCTTCCGTCAGGCGGTGACCGATGCGGCCGCGCGCGCGGTCAGCCAACTTCCCGACGATTCGGATCATCCATTCCTGTCGCGCAAGACGACGACATTCGGGTTCAGCGGGAGCTGGTCGGTGCGATTGCGCGCCGGCGGCGGTCATCACGTACCGCATTTCCATAGCGAGGGCTGGATGAGTTCGGCTTATTATGCCCGGCTTCCGGAAACAGCGGAAGGCGCAGACCCCAATCAGGGCTGGATCGAATTCGGCCGCCCGCCGCCGGTCTTCAACCTCGATCTCGGCCCGCGCCGATTGGTCGAGCCCAAGGAAGGCAAACTGGTCCTGTTCCCCTCCTATATGTGGCACGGGACAATCCCCTTTGGCGCGGGGGAGCGGCTGACCGCCGCCTTCGATTACCAGCCGCTCACTGCCGACTAATCGCGGCCAGCCCAGGTTGGCATAGCCGAAATCGGCGCGCGCTCCGTTCACCCCGCAGCAGGCACATAAAAAAGCGGCGGGGGATTTCTCCCCCGCCGCCAATTTTAGGTCCGTGTCGATCGGAACTACAGTCTCACCTTGGCCGCGACGCGGAAGTAGCGACCATTGATCAGCGGGCCGTAGAAGGTCGTATCGATCCCACCTTGGTCACCGATGCCGCCCGGAGTCCGCTTCGGCTTGGCGTCGAAGACGTTGCTGACAATGCCGGTCAGTTCGAAGTTCGCGCCAATCTTCTTGCGGAGCGACAAATCGAAGTAGCTCAGCGCCGGACGGGTCGGGTTGTTATCGCCCAGGCCCTGGTCTTCCTCGAGCTCGGACAGGTAGTTCCACCGCATCTGAGCAGTGAAGGCGTCGCTGTCGTAAGCCACTGTCAACGTCGACTTCCACTCGGGGTACACGCCGGACAGGCCGGAGAAGGCAAGACCCTTCGCTTCGAAGCCGCTGAACTCGATCGAGTCGGTATACGATATAAGCTCCTGCAACCGCAGACGGCCCGGGATGCCAATGCCGAGATCGGCGAAGGGAACGACGAAGTTGACCGCCCCATCGACACCCTTGGCCTTGAACGTATCCGAGTTGAGCACGGTGGTGTTGATCGAGGTCACCTGGCCGGTCAGTGGATCGCGCACGATCCGCTGGCAGGCATCGATGCCTGGATCGGTGTTGTTGTTGAAGCACTGGCCCAGGAAGAAGCCTGCGCCGAACGTCGTGATGATGTCGTCGATCCGGATGTTGTAATAATCGATCGTCGCCGAGAAACGTCCCAGCCCCAAGTTCGGGGTGAGCACCGCACCGACCGTCCACGTCGTGGCGGTTTCTTCCGTCAAACTCGGGTTACCGAAGGCGAGAACCTCCAGCTGCGGGTTGGACTGGTTGAACGCAGCGAAGTTCGCTGCGGGAGCCTGGGCCTGGCAAATCGCCAGCTGCTGCGCCGTACGCTGCGGCGCACCAGTTGCGTTGCAAGGATCGCGAACCGTCACGAAGCCCTGGTCACCGCCCTGGAACAGCTCGTTGACCGAAGGAGCGCGCGCCGCCTTGTTGTAGATGCCGCGGAACTTCAACCATTCGACCGGCGCGAATTGCCCGCCGAGCTTGTAGTTGAACAGGCCGCCGACCGACGAATAATCGGAGTAGCGGGCACCCGCTTCGATCGACAGTTCGTGGAAGAAGGGCATGTCGGCCAAGATCGGAATGCGGATTTCGCCGTAGATCTCCTTGACGTTGATCTTGCCCCGCTGACCCTTCTGCGCGTTGAAGCCGAAGACGTTGCCCGTATCGAGCTGCGAGTCGACTTCGAACCGGCCACGGTCGGTGCGCGCTTCGGCACCGATCGCGATGCCGACAGGGCCGGCCGGCAATTCAATCAGATTGCCGGTGATGTTGCCGGCAACCCGCGCCTGATCGAAGCTCAGCGTGCTTCTGGTGTCGACTGACGCGAAGGCGACCTGATCGCCCGGCAAAATGCCGAGCGTCGGGAAGCCAAGATTGAGGTCGCCTGCACCGAAGATGCTGAGCGGCACGCAGCCCGGAAGCACAGCTGCACCACCAGCGGGAGCCTGGCAGCCATTGAGGCCCTGTAGGATCGCCGTGCGGTTGATGTTGTTCTCGGTCTTGCTGAGCGCATCGGTGCGGCCATAGCTGAGCGTCGTATCCCAGTTGAAGCCGTGAGCCAGCGGACCCGACAGGGTACCGCGGATCGACGCCGTCCTCGATTCATAAGTGCCGATACGCGGACCAGTTTCGTTGAACCGGCGGTTGATCGTGAAAGGCGCGTTGGGATTGGCGCGCGTGTTCAACGCCGCCAGCAGCTGGGGTTCGCAGGAGATGCCGACGCCGCACGGAGCGTTGCCGACAGTACCCAAGCGGATGAACGGGTTCAGCGTCGGATCGATGCGCACCCCGGTCACCGGAGTCGGGGCCAGGTTCACGACCTGCTCCGAATCGACATAATTGGCGATCACTTTCAGGCGGATCGAATCATTGAGGTCGTAACGGCCCGTCACCGCCATCGACCACCGGTTGTACGGGGTGATGAGGAAGTTGAGCGGGTTGAAGTTGAACCGCGCTGTCGGGCCGATGCCCCTGTCAGCGAACACGCAAAGGTTGTTTCGGGCCGCAGCCGAGGTGCCGAAATTGGCGTCGTTCGCGGAAATGAGATTGCCGTTATCGTCGAACGAAAGGTTGCCGCCGGTGACGGGAACGCCCGGTGTTGCCGGATTACAATCGGTGTTGGCCGCTGCGAATTGGCCCGGCAACGCCACGGACAATGGCGTAACCGTCCCGAACGCGTTGCCCGGGCTGCTGATCGTTCCGAACGGATTGGTCCCCGACGACGAGAAGTTGAAGATGCCCTCGTTCGGACCGCGCGGCTCGCCGTTATTGGCAACGCGCACCTGGCCGGTGTCGTAATCGTAAAAGACCACGGCGGAGTTGCGAGTGATGTCGCGATCGCCCTGGCCAACCGATTCGCGCGTGTAATAGCTGGCGAAGAAGGTCATGTTGCCACGATCGTCGCCGAAGTTACCGCCGAGCAGGCCCTGGACGTTGAATTCGCCGGCATCGCCAAATTCGGAAATACCATATTGCGACGACAGTTCGAGACCTTCGAAATTGTCCTTGAGCACGAAGTTGACGACGCCCGCGATGGCGTCCGAACCGTAGACGGCGGAGGCGCCGCCGGTGACGACGTCAACGCGCTCGATCAGGCCGGCCGGAATGGTGCCGATGTCGACCACACCCGTCGTCGAGGAAGCGGGAACGCGCTCGCCATCGACCAGGATCAGGGTGCGCTGCGGCCCGAGACCACGAAGATCGAGGGTCGAGAAGCTTTCGCCGCCCTGGTTGTTCGAAACGCGGGTGTTGCCCGGGATCAGCTGCGGAAGTTCGTTCAGCAGGGTTTCGACGGTGACCGTCCCGGTCAGTTCGAACTGCTCTGCAGAGACCGTTGTAACCGGGCTCGGAGCCTCGAGGTCAGGACGGGCAATGCGCGAACCGGTAACGATGATCGCATCGTCGCTGTCGGCGGCTGCAACCGGATCGGTCGCGACGGCCGCTTGCTGGCTGGCAGAAGGCTGGGTTTCACTCGAAGGGGCGGTTTCTGGCGTGTCCTGCGCGAACGCAGGAGCGGCGGCGAAAACGCCAGCGCCAAGAAGCGCGAGGGCCTGCCGTCCGGCAGTCGCACGCAAATTGGATTTCCTCATTATAATCTCCCGAATCGGGGCGCCATTTTCGGCGACGCCTCTGGTTCGCGGGCGCAATCCACCCCCACGTGGGTTTCGTTTAGCTTCAAAAGGTGCCTCGCTGTCCAGCGCCGCGAGGGGGTCATGCAGCTTTTGTTAATCCACTGTGACAGCCGCGCCACAGTGAAAAGTCGCGCTTCGGCGGCGGCTTAGCGCTTGGCGGTTTGCTGCCCGGCTGCGCGGCATTCGGCGGCAAGGCTTGCAGAGGCGTCGACATAGGCCTCCTGCCGCTCGACGCTCCAGTAGCGCAGTTGCTCGAGCGGGATGAGGGCATGGGTCTCGGCACAACGCACATGATCACCCGCGCCGAGCATCCGGAAGGTGCCTGCCAGATAATGCAGCCGGGCCTCGCGCCCGCGTCCGGTGGTCAGCATATGATGCTCATCGGCATGTCACGCGGCTCCTACTCATCGAACAATCCCGGCTGCGGCTTGTGCGTCACACCCGGTTTCGCCGGCCGATACGATTTCGGCGCCGCGCGCTCAAGTCGCCCCGCGGCGCCATCGACGGTCGCATCGACCGATCCGTCGGCGAAACGTAGGCTGAGCGCCCCCGCCTCGCGCGCGTCGCCCGCGTGGATGATGGTCTTGCCCTGCCGGTCGGTGACCCGGACGAATCCCTTGCTTAGCGGCCGCTCGGGATGCGCCAGCCCGGCCAGCCGCCACAATCCCTTGAGCTGCTCGGCGCCGCGCTCGACCCGTTGTTCGACCAGTGCCACCCGCAACCTCGGCGCCACTTCGCCAAGGTCGGCCCGGGCATGCGCCGCCCGAGCCCCCAGCGCGCGCGGCAATCGCGCGGCAACCTCGCCCAGTGTTGCCCGCGTCGGCTCGAACAATCGCGCCGCCTCAGGCCAGCGCGCCGCAAGCTGCCCCAGCCGCTCGCCCGCCCGCCCCGCTTGCAACGCGAGGCACGATCCCATTCGATCTCCACGGTCGCGCAACATCGCGGCCAGCTCGGCCAGCACCGGCACCGCCATTTCCGCCGCCGCGGTCGGGGTCGGTGCACGGCGATCGGCGGCGAAGTCGATCAGCGTGGTGTCGGTTTCATGCCCGACCGCGCTGATCAGCGGGATCGGCGATTCGGCCGCGGCGCGCACCACGATCTCCTCGTTGAAGGCCCACAGATCCTCGATCGAGCCGCCGCCGCGCGCGACGATGATCAGGTCGGGCGCACTCTTAAGCTGGGCAAATCCGCGAATCGCCCCCGCCACCTTGGCCGCCGCACCCTCGCCCTGGACTGGCACCGGCCACACCAGCACGTGCGTCGGGCAGCGGTCGGCCAGCCGGTGCAATATATCGCGAATCACCGCCCCGGTCGGCGAGGTGACGATCCCGATGGTGCGCGGCAGGAACGGCAGCGCCCGCTTGCGCTCCTCCGCAAACAGCCCCTCCGCCGCCAAGGCTCGCCTTCGCTTGTCGAGTAGCGCCATCAGCGCGCCCTTCCCGGCCAGCTCGAGCCGGTCGACGACCAACTGGTATTTCGATCGTCCCGGATAAGTGGTGAGCTTGCCCGATGCGATCACTTCGGCCCCGTCCTCAGGCGCGAATTGCAAGCGCCCGGCCTGGCCGCGCCACAGCACCGCGTCGATGCACGCCGATTCGTCCTTCATCGTGAAATAGCAGTGACCCGATCCGTGGCGCTTCCACCCCGATATTTCGCCGCGCACGCGGACATGCCCGAACGCATCCTCGACCGTGCGCTTCAATGCGCCCGACAATTCGCTGACCGAGAACGGCGGCGAATTGTCGCCCGTCTCCTGTTTGGCTAACAGGCCGGATGCATCATCGTCTGGGCCAGGTGCCGGATCAGTATCGGAAACGCTCATGAATATCCTGCTGCTCGGGTCGGGGGGCCGCGAAGATGCGCTGGCGTGGCGGCTTTCGCAATCGCCAAGCTGTGATCGCCTGATCGCCGCGCCCGGCAATCCCGGAATCGAGCGCTGGGCCACATGCCACGCAATCGACCCGTGCGATGTCGCCGCCGTCGTCGCCCTCGCCAAGTCCGAGGCGGTCGACCTGGTCGTGGTCGGCCCCGAAGCGCCGTTGGTCGCGGGCGTCGCCGACGCCCTGCGCACCGCCGGAATCGCCACCTTCGGTCCCTCCGCCGCCGCCGCGCAACTGGAAGGCAGCAAGGGCTTCACCAAGGATCTGTGCGCCTGCGCCAACATCCCGACTGCTGCCTACGTTCGCGTCGAGACCGAGGCCGCCGCGCTGGCCGCGCTCGACGATTTTTCGATCCCGGTCGTCATCAAGGCCGACGGCCTCGCCGCAGGAAAAGGGGTCACCGTTGCAATGACCTGCGCCGAGGCCGAGGCGGCAGTCCGCGCCGCGGGTGACGGGCCGTTGGTGATCGAGGCGTTCCTGGAGGGGGAGGAAGCCAGCCTGTTCGCCTTGGTCGACGGCCCGCGCTGCGTCGTGCTCGCCTCCGCGCAGGATCACAAGCGCGTCGGCGAGGGCGACACCGGCCTCAACACCGGCGGCATGGGCGCTTACTCCCCCGCCCCGATCCTAACCCCAGAGCTCGAAGCTCGCGCGATGCTCGAGATCGTCGAGCCAACCGCCCGCGCGATGGCCGAGGCCGGAACCCCGTTCAGCGGCATATTGTTCGCCGGGCTGATGCTCACCCCCGATGGCCCAAGCCTGATCGAATATAATGTCCGCTTCGGCGATCCAGAATGCGAAGCGATCTGCGCGCGGATCGAGGGCGATTTCGCGGCTCTATTATATGCCGTGGCGACCGGCGCCGATTTCGCAGCCCCATCGCTTTCCCTCGACACCGCAATGACCGTGATAGTGGCCGCGCACGGCTATCCCGGTACGCCACGCAAGGGCGGCACCATCGCCAACCTCGACGCTGCCGAAGCCATCCCCGGCGTGACGGTGTTCCACGCCGGCACCGTTCAAGACGGCGACCGGCTCATCGCCAGCGGCGGCCGGGTGCTGGCGGTGACCGCCACCGGCCAGGACCTCCACACCGCCCGCGACCGCGCATATGCTGCGGTCGATGCAATCGACTTCGCCGATGGCTTCCACCGCCGCGACATCGGCTGGCGCGAACTGGAGAGGACAACATGAAGCGCAACCCCGCCCTCGCCCTGGGTATTCTTGCCACCCTTGCCGCCGCCAGCCTGTGGCACTGGCCTGGTGGCGCGGCGAACCGCTTCACGGCCACCGCCGAGCGCACCATGCGGATCACGCTCGATCATTATGAAATGCCGGGCGTCGCCGTGCGGCTCCAGCGCGATCCGCTGACGCGCACCTTGCGCTTCGACGGCCCGGCCGATGGTTTCCAGCGCGGCGAAATTCTCCGCATCGGGCGCGAAGTGCCCGGTGTGGCCGACACCGTCTGGGCCGGCCGCCCTGGCCCACGCGCGCTTCCGTTGCTGGCCGAGGTCATGCTGATGGCGCTCGCCTGCTTTGCGATCGGCGCGGTCCTGGCCTACATTGCCGCACTCCGCCGCCGCGCTGAGGAAGCCATCTACGCATGATGACAATTTTGAGTTATTATTGGCCGGTACTGGTGGTGGCGTTGTTGATCGGGATCGTCAGCGGGGTGCTGGCGTTCCGTGCGCCGCGCCGCTGACGGGGGACGGGATATGGACGTACTGATTGCCTATTGGCCGCTGGCGCTGGTCGGCGCCCTCCTCGCACTATTGCTGCTTTATTTCCTGCTCCGCCCGCGACAGAGGGTCGCGCTGACCGACAGCGCTCCGGTCCGCCCGCATATGACGGTCCAGCCCAAATCAGCATTCGGCACCAAAGGTGCAGTACACGTCGCTGGCGAAGGCCGTGGCCTGGCCGATGAGGCCGCCGCGGCTGCTGCCGACCTCAGCGGAACCATCCTCTCGGCCCGGGTTCATGATTCGCTTCCTGGCGCGTCGGGCCCGCCCGACGATCTCGTACAATTGAAGGGAATCGGCCCCAAGCTCGCCGCTTTGCTTAACAGCCACGGGCTGAACCGGTTCGACCAGATCGCCAAATTGTCGCCCGCCCAGGTCGACGATCTTGACCAGATGCTCGGCGCGTTTCGCGGCCGCCTGGTTCGTGACAAAGTTGTCGACCAGGCCAGCTATCTTGCGCGCGGCGACGTGGACGGGTTTGAACAACGATACGGAAAGCTCTGACCTGAAGGCGCCTCCACACTATCTCAGGGGGCGCTAACCGTCGGAGGAGCACGGTGATTGGGTGACACAGGCTTTTAGCCGCCGATCATCACCGGCGTACCGACCTTCGTCACGGTGAACAGCTTGGCTGCGAATTTCGCCGGCAGGCGGATGCAACCATGCGACGCGGGCCGCCCGGGGTTCATCCCGGCGTGGAGCGCGATCCCATAGGTGTCGAGGCGCTGCATGTGCGGCATCGGCGCATTGTCATATTTGCGGCTGCGATGCATGACCTTCTTCTCCATGATCGGGAAATAGCCGGTCGGGGTCGGGTTCGTCTCCTTGCCGCTCGAGATGCTGGTGACCGCCGCCAGACGTTCGCCGCGGTACAGATATGCCGTCTGGTCCGACAGGCTGATAATCACCCGCGGTGCGCCGTTTCCAGCCTCGTCGTCCCACAGATATTGGCCCGGACGAAGCTGATCGACGCCGAACGTCGCGACCATGTCGGCGTGAGCATCGGCAGCAGCATCGGCGGCGGCGGCCTTCGCTTCAGGTGTCTCGATCATCGCTATCGCGGGGGCGGCGGCAAGCGACAGCGCGAGTGATCCCGCGACCGCCAGGCGAAGTGCTAGCGTCCTCATAACATTCACTTTCAGAACTTGAGTTCGTTTAGCCCATCAATGCGCTTCGAAACTCAAAGTTCCTTCAAGTCGCACAATGCAACTGATCTTTAGTTCGACCGCGGATCATTCAAACGGGATCGTCTGATCGAGATCGAAATATTCGAAGATCAGATGGATGCGATCGCCTGCACCATTATTGGTGACCGCGTGCGTCGCCATGTTGTTGACTTCGACCGCTTCGCCTTCGGCAAAGTGATATGCGACATCGTCGATGTAGAAAGCCACCTGATTGTTGGTCACAAGGGGCACGTGAATTTTATGCGGCCATTTCGCGGCACGGTTGGTGTCGCGATGCGGATGAATCACTCCGCCGGGCGCCATATTGGCAAGCATGACGCGCGGGAATGCCCCAGACTTATACCCATAATCAGCAGTCGCCGCAGCAAGGATTGGCTGGATCAGGGGCCGCCATTCCTCCCACAGCTGCCCGTCATACGATTCCCGCCAGTCGGACAGTTTCGTGACGAACCGAAAGATGATGTGACGTGTACTATCCAGGGCGTCGAAACGGTTCGGCTTGGCGGCGTTTTCCGCGTCCCAGACCTCTTGAGGCAGCGCCAGCACCGCTTCGCGCAGCTGGACGATGTCGATCATACCAAGCGTGCGAACCGCATTCGTCTTTCGAGGATTGGGATGCATAAACCGCTCTCTGTTAGAAATCGTAGCCGAAAAGCTCTAAGTCGCGAGCGTAGAGCTTCGCCACTCCATCGATCAATTGCTGGTCATAATAGTCGCGGTAATTGCCACGGCGCGAACCGTTGACCTTATCGAGCGGCCGCGAGGAGATACCGATTCGTTCGCAAATCTCATCATATCCCTCCTGCATCTCCTCGACCCGACCGACGTAATCGCTCAGCAGGGCGTCGTCCGTCCCGACCAGAAATTGGTGCTGGGACTGAAACAAGATGTGATGATGTGGCGGAGCTTCGAATAGCAGGTGGCGCATCACCGACTGCGGTTGGCGTTCGAAAACGTCTTGATCGCGGGTCATGAACGCGCAGTAAGAGACAAACCGGTCGAACGGATTCCGAACGAAGCCAAACTTGAAATAGGCTCGAAGATCGCTCGCCGCGAGAAACGGTTGCACTTGTCTCAGTGTGATGTGGCCATGGCGCAGCTTGGCAAGCTCCGGCTCAGGGAATTTCTTGGCAACGAACAGACCGACCTGCTCGATATCCTCGTCGCCCATTTGCTCGCGCAGGGCTTGCCGTACCGAATGCGTCCCGGTCTTGGGGACCGCGACAAAGATGAACTTGTGAAGGTGTGAAATTATCATGACGATCCCGGTCGGCACCCGGCGGATGCCGGCCATTGCCTTGCCCGCCCTGTCGGCCCGTTTCGTACGGCAGGCACACCCGCAACTTGATTGTTTTGACTAGCGTAAGCAAGTACTGATTAATCGGCGCACGCCAGCTTCTCGCGCGTCATTTACGGAGATCAAGCAGGTGCATTTTGACAGGCCGCTGATCAAGCTCCCGATCGGGTTCTGCGCGGATACGCTCGCCGCGGAAGTCCGGGCCTTGCCGCCATCGGCCTGGATACCGCATCCGCAGCGTTTCCCGGGAAACGAAGCGGTGCCGTTGGTCACTCCCGCTGGGCAACTGACCAACGAATTCGTTGGTCCGATGGCGCCGACCGAATATCTGCTTCGCTGCCCTTATGTGATGGAATTGATGGCGGAGATCGGCGCAGTGTGGGGGCGCAGTCGGCTGATGGGCCTGGGTGCGAACGCAATTGTCCCGGAGCATATCGATAACAATTATTATTGGCGCACGCACATTCGCCTCCATATTCCGGTGATCACCAATCCCGATGTCGATTTCACCTGCGGCGACCAGACCGTCAACATGGCTGCCGGCGAAGCATGGGTGTTTGACACGTTTCGAAAGCACCACGTCCACAACCGCGGTTCCGCGCAGCGCGTGCACCTGGTCTTCGACACGGTCGGGGGCGAACGGTTGTGGGATCTGATCAATCCCGAGCGGTCGTCATCCGCAGATACAAACGGGTCTGCCCTCATGCCTTCGGGCGCGGGCAAGCGCGAACTGGTTTATGAGCGATATAATTTTCCGAAGATCATGTCCTCGTGGGAGTTACGGTGCCACGTTGGCGATCTGGTCGATTTGGCGATTGATGCGCCCCAGTTCCCGGCGGTTCGGGCGCGACTTGACCGGCTGATTGCTGGATGGAACGCCGCCTGGAGCCGATTCGAGACCGACGATTCCGGAATTCCCATTTATCGCGAGTTAGTCATGTCGGCACGTCAGGACCTGTTGGCACTGGGTGCGGAAGACGTTCTGATGCGCAACGGTCAACTGCTCTACCACGTGCTGGAAAAGTTCTTGTTCCAGAACCTGATCTTTGAAGCCGGCACGGGCAATGCGTTATTCCATCCGCGTCACCAAGGCGCAAATGGGCCAGTTTCTTCCCGCTGATCCGCTTCATTCTCAAGACGTGCTAGGCGGGTTTAAAGCGAAGACGGAGAGACCGGTGACGACGATCATTGCCAAGCAGGCGACGCTGGCCCGGGCGCGACAGTTGATCTCCTCCGATCCTGCGGCTGCGGAGGCCCACGCGCGCAGCCTGCTGGCCAGCGATCCAGACAGTGCCGAGGCGCTCCGGCTGCTTGGGGCCGCGCTTCGGCGATTGGGCAAGGCCGCCGACGCCGCTGTCGCGGTCAAACAGGCGCTAGCGGCGTCAACCCGCAACCCGGCGCATCGCGCCGCGGCGCAGGCGCTCCAATCGGGCAATCAGGGTCGCGCGCGAGCCCTGCTCCGCGGACTCCTTGCGAAGGACGAGAGTGACGTCCTCGCCCTGACAATGCTCGGGCTTCAAGCGACTGGCGCGAACGACTTTGAGGTCGCCGAACCGTTGCTGCGACGCGCCGTCGCGGAGGCGCCGGACGAACCCACCACTCGGCTGGCGCTGGCGGAATTGCTTCATCGGTCGAAACGTTCGGCACTCGCTTTGTCCGAGATTGACACCATCGACCCGATCGTGATCGACTCGGAAGCGATCCAGTCGCTGCGCGCCGAGGCATTGGGCGCGCTTGGCCGGCTCGACGAAGAATTGGCTATCCTCGAGCGACTGTCGGCCGCGGCGGCTCCCGACATCCTCCGGTACGGGTTGCGCATTGGCCATGCCTTGCGATCGTTAGGTCGCGAGGTGGAAGCGATCGCTATCTATCGCTCAATTACAGCCGCCTATCCTGGCGAAGGCACATCGTGGTGGAGCCTGGCCAATTTGAAAACAGTACGCTTCGACGACGGCGACATTGCGGCGATGGAAGAGGGCTTGGCGATCCCGAACAGGGCAATTCAGAACCAGATCCGCCTCAACTTCGCACTCGGCAAGGCCCATGAAGACCGTAATGAGGCTGCGGCCGCCTATGCCCATTACGCCACTGGCAACAAGCTACGGGTTTCCATCTCGGACTATGATAAGGAGATGATCAGCGACTGGGTGGACAAGAATATCGCTCTGTTCACCCCTGCCTTTTTCAAAGCCCGTGCCGGTCAGGGAACGGATGCTTGTGACCCGATCTTCATCGTTGGCATGCAGCGCTCGGGGTCAACCCTGGTCGAGCAGATCCTCGCCAGTCATCCCGCAATCGAGGGAACAGCCGAGCTTACTGACATACCGAACATCGTCCGCCAGATGGGTGAGACCGCAGCCCGCCGCCATAAGCCGTTCGAACGTTACCTCGCCAGCCTTCCCGCAGCGGACCTTGCTGCGCTGGGGGATAGCTATCTCGCCACGACCAGGATCCACCGCCGAACCGCTCGGCCAAACTTTACCGACAAGATGCCAAACAACTGGATGCATTTTGGGCTAATCCGCCTGATCCTGCCGAACGCACGCATCATCGACGTTCGCAGGGATCCCATGGCCTGCTGCTTTTCCAACTGGAAGCAGCTTTACGCGCGCGGGCTCGATCACTCGAACGCGCTCGACACGATGGGGCGATATTATGCGGACTACGTCCGGCTCATGCGCCATTTCGACGTAGTCCAGCCGGGTGCGGCGCATCGCATTATCTATGAGGATCTAGTCAACGATCTGGAGGGCGAAGTGCGGCGTTTGCTCGATTATCTTAGCCTGCCGTTCGCGCCGGAATGTCTGAATTTTCATCAAAATCAACGCGCCGTCAGGACGATCAGCGCCGGGCAGGTCCGCAAGGCAATCAATCAGGATGGCCTCGATCGATGGCGCGCATTCGAACAATGGCTTGGCCCGCTCAAAACCGGCCTTGGCGAAACCCTCGATCACTGGCGTCATTGACTCTAGTCACGGTCGCAAACGTTCCGCCGAGCACCCAATGAAGATAATAACCGTTTGGGCCTAGCCGTTATTCTACGTTTCGTCCCACTGCTCCTCCGACTGACGCGCCCTGATCAAAACATACAAAAAGCCCGCCGGATTGCTCCGGCGGGCCAATTGTTGCCTTGGATCGGACTATCTTACCAGTCCGTCATGGGCCGTTCGCTTAGGGGCCCCCGCAAAGTAATACTTTGCGGGGAAGCCCTTAGCCGCGCTCCGGCTCCGGCGGCGGCGGCGGCGGCGGCGGCGGTGGCGGGCAAGCGTCGGTCGCCAGGATCACCGAACCGTCCGGGCACGTCTGCGTCGCCGGGGGCGGCGGAGGCGGCGGGGGCGGGGGCGGCGGCGGCGGAGGCGGCGGCGCTTCAGGGGTATAGAAGTTGTAATCCAGCGTCAGCAGCAGGCTGTGCGACCGGAAACGACCCGAGAATTGCTCCCCGCCGTCGTCATTGTCACCAAACCTGAGTTTGCTGGCGTTGAAATAACGATACTTCAGGCCGAGGTCGATGTTCGTCGAAACAGCCTTCTTAATTCCGGCGAGAACCTGCCAGGCAATCGTGCCGTCGCTGTCGGTGACGCCAATGTCGCCCTGGAACTGCGGAACCGCGATGTCGGCTTTATACTTGACGCGGGCATAACCGGCACCGGCTCCGAGGAAACCGCTCCAGCCGTCTTCGTCGCCGAAGTCGAACAGGACGTTCGCCATGAGCGAGAACACGCTGACCTTGCCATCGGCGTCATACGGCTCGGTCGGGTTGGTCGATGGAACGAAGGCGGTGTCGAGCTGAACCTCGTCAATCGATGCGCGCTTGTAGGCAACTTCGGCCTCGGCACGGACCAGACCGAAGTCATAGCCGGCGTGCAGGTCGACATCGAAACCAGTTTTATGATCGATGGTGACGGCGTCGCGGATTTCCGGATCGAAGCCATCGTTGTAGTCAAGGTTGGTATCTTCGACGAGCATGACGCCGCCCGAAATACCAACGTACGTCGACTTATCGCGGGCCATGGCCGGCGAGGTCAGCGCAGCGGCTGCCACGGCGGCAAGCAAATAATTACGCATGCGGGACTCCC